>JBKJOO010000058.1:0-14891 GCA_046595615.1 Mycobacteriales bacterium
GTCACGGCCGACATCAACGCCACGTTGCAGCAGATCGCCGAGCTGACGGCGACGGGATGCCAGATCGTGCGGGTCGCCGTACCCGACCCGGTCGATGCTGAGGCGCTTCCCGAGGTCGTCCGCAAGTCGCAGATCCCGGTGATCGCCGACATCCACTTCCAGAGCAAGTACATCTACGCCGCGATCGATGCGGGCTGTGCGGCCGTGCGGGTCAATCCGGGCAACATCCGCGAGTTCGACGGCAAGGTCGGCGATGTCGCCAAGGCGGCCAAGGCCGCCGGCACCCCGATCCGGATCGGCGTCAACGCCGGCAGCCTCGACAAGCGGACCATGGCCAAATATGGCAAGGCCACCCCCGAGGCGCTGGTCGAGTCCGCGCTCTGGGAGTGCTCGCTGTTCGAGGAGCACGACTTCACCGACATCAAGATCTCGGTCAAGCACAACGACCCGGTGGTCATGGTGCAGGCCTACCGGTTGCTCAGCCAGCAGTGCGACTACCCGCTGCACCTCGGCGTGACCGAGGCCGGCCCGGCCTTTCAGGGCACGATCAAGTCGGCGGTGGCCTTCGGTGCGCTGCTGGCCGAGGGCATCGGCGACACGATCCGGGTGTCGCTGTCGGCCCCACCGGTCGAGGAGGTCAAGGTCGGCCTGGCCATCCTGGAGTCGCTCAACCTCAAGCAGCGCGGCCTGGAGATCGTCTCCTGCCCTTCCTGCGGCAGGGCCCAGGTCGACGTCTACACCCTTGCCGAGAAGGTTCAGGCCGGCCTGGAGGGCCTCACCGTGCCGCTGCGGGTCGCCGTGATGGGCTGTGTCGTCAACGGCCCGGGTGAGGCGCGCGAGGCCGACCTCGGCGTCGCCTCCGGCAACGGCAAGGGCCAGATCTTCGTCAAGGGCGAGGTCATCAAGACCGTCCCCGAGGACCAGATCGTGGAGACGCTCATCGAGCAGGCCATGCTCCTCGCCGAGGCGTACGACGGGCCGTCCGGTATCCCTGCCGTCACGACCTGAGCAGGCCCTAGGCTCGCGCGGTGCTCAGGACGTCGTCGACCCGGGTCCTCGACGGTCGCGATCTCGTCGAGCTCCGCTCGCTGCTGTCCCGCGACCCCGTCGCCGATGTCTTCGTCGCGTCGCGGATCGAGCTCGGCGGGCTGGATGCCTGGCGCCTCGGCGCGGAGGTCTGGGGCTTCGGCGAGCGCGGCCGGCTCGAGGCGGCCTGCTACGCCGGCGCCAACCTCGTGCCAGTCCAGGCCGCCCCCGAAGCGGTGCGGGCCTTCGCCGACCGGGCCCGCCGGCAGGGTCGGCGCTGCTCCTCGATCGTCGGGCCGGCCGAGGCGGTCGACCAGCTGTGGCACCTGCTGCACCCGAGCTGGGGCTGGGCCCGCGACGTTCGGGCCGCGCAACCCCTGCTCGCGATCGACGGTGACCCGCTCGTCCCGGCCGATCCGCAGGTGCGGTTGGTCGAGCCGCGCGAGCTCGACGTGCTGCTGCCCGCCTGCGTCGCGATGTTCACCGAGGAGGTGGGCGTCTCGCCCCTGCTCGGCGACGGCGGCACGCTCTACCGACAGCGGGTCGCCGAGCTCGTCGCGCAGGGCCGCGCCTGGGCCCGGATCGAAGGCGGTGCGGTGGTGTTCAAGGCCGAGGTCGGTGCGGCCACCGCCAGTGCCTGCCAGGTCCAGGGGGTCTGGGTCCATCCGGACCTGCGTGGCCGCGGGATCGGTACGCTCGGCATGGCCGCGGTCGTCCAGCAGGCCCGCAGTCGGATCGCGCCGACGGTCAGCCTCTACGTCAACGACTACAACCTGGCCGCCCGGCGGTCCTACGACAAGGTCGGCTTCCGGCAGGTCGGTACCTTTGCCAGCATTCTGTTCTGACGGAAGGTTCTGCCTGTGACGCTCTCGCTCAAGCCCGGCACCTCCTGGAACGACGTCTACGCCATGGCGCGCGCCGCCGCGCCGGAAGCGTTCGACGCCGACCGGATCCTGAACCTCGCCGGAGGTGAGTGGCGCCGCAGCGGTACGCCGGGGCAGCACGTCACCCCGGTCGACGGCACCCCCATCCAGGGGCCGCCCCGGATCGACCACGACGACGCCGTCGCGGCGGTGGCCCACGCCGCCGATGAGCACAAAGCCTGGGGAGTGGTCGATCTGGACGAGCGCAAGCGCCGGGTTGCGGCCGCCGTGGCCGAGATGCGCATGCACCGCGACACACTCGCCCTGCTCCTGGTCTGGGAGATCGGCAAGCCCTGGCGGCTCGCCTGCGCCGACGTCGACCGGGCCCTGGACGGCGTCGACTGGTACCTCGGCGAGATCGAGCGGCAGCTCGAAGGGCGCACGCCGCTGCCCGGCCCGGTGAGCAACATCGCCTCGTGGAACTATCCGATGTCTGTGCAGGTCCACGCCGAGCTCGTCCAGGCGCTGGCCGGCAACGCCGTCGTGGCCAAGACGCCGTCGCAGGGCGGTTTCCACACCCTCACGCTCGCCCACGCGATCATGCGTCGGAGCGGGCTGCCCGTCACCCTGCTGTCCGGCGTCGGCTCGTCGCTGGGCAACGCCCTGATCAGCGCCCCCGAGATCGGCGCGCTCGCCTTCGTCGGCGGCCGCACCAACGGGCGCAAGGCCGCGACCACCCTCGCCGACACCGGCAAGCGGCACTTCCTCGAGCAGGAGGGCCTCAACGCCTGGGGGATCTGGGACTTCAGCGGCTGGGACGCGCTGTCGGCCCACCTGAAGAAAGGCTTCGAGTACGCCAAGCAACGCTGCACGGCCTACCCGCGGTACGTCGTACAGCGCGAGCTCTTCCCGGACTTCCTGGCGGCCTACCTGCCGGTCGTGCAGCAGTTGCGCTTCGGCCACCCACTGGCCGTCGAGACATCCTTCGACCCGCTGCCGGACCTCGATTTCGGACCGGTCATCCACGCCACCAAGGCCACCGAGCTCGCCGATCGCTACGCCGAGGCCGTGGCCGGCGGGGGCATCCCGCTCTACCGCGGGGAGGTCGCCGACGGCCGCTTCCTGGCCGGCCAGGACACCAGCGCCTACTGCGCCCCAGCCTGCGTGCTCAACCCGCCGACCAACTGGTCGCTGCACCACGCCGAGCCGTTCGGGCCGCTCGACTCGGTGATCATCGTCGACACCGAGTCCGAGTTGCTGGCGGCGATGAATGCCTCGAACGGCTCGCTGGTGGCCTCGGTCGCCACCGACGACGCCGACTTCGGCGCGCGGGTCGCCGAGCAGCTGCAGGCGTTCAAGGTCGGCATCAACAAGCCGCGCAGCCGGGGTGATCGCGACGAGGTCTTCGGCGGCAAGGGCGCGTCCTGGAAGGGGGCGTTCGTCGGCGGCGACCTGCTGGTGCAGGCGGTGACCGAGGGTGCGGGGCAGCTGTTCGGCAACTTCCCGACCTACTCGCTCTACCCCGAGACGGTCTGAGGCTGCCCTGTTTGGCGCCGCCCATGTTCCCTACCGTCCCGCGTCGTGATCTGGGGGCCGATGTTGGCCCCCAGATCACGACAGCAGACGGGAGGGCGGGTCAGGTGGCGAGCAGCTGGGTCCGGATGGCGGCGAGGTCGAGCCCATCGGGCTCCGGCCAGGTCAGGTGCAGGTCGGTCAGCGTCTCGACGAGCAACTGGGTGATCGCCCAGTCGCGGTACCACTTGTGGTCGGCCGGGACGACGTACCAGGGGTTGCTGTCGGTGTTGCAGCGTTCGAGCGCCGCTGCGTAGGCGGCCTGATAGTCGTGCCACCGGGCCCGCTCGGTGACATCTGCCGGGCCGACCTTCCAGTGCTTGGTGGGATCGTCGAGCCGGGCCAGCAGCCGGGCCTTCTGCTCGTCGTAGGACAGGTGCAGGAAGACCTTGACGAGCGCGACGCCCTGCTCGACGAGCTCGGCCTCCCACGCGTTGATGCGGTCGTAGCGGGACTCGAGCTCGTCGGCAGCGACGAGCTGGTGCACCTTGACGATCAGCACGTCCTCGTAGTGGCTGCGGTTGAACACCCCGACCCGACCCGGCGCCGGCACCTGCTGCTGGATGCGCCACAGGAAATCGTGCTTGAGCTCGGCCTTGGTCGGTGCGCCGAAGCTGACGATCGACAACCCGGCCGGGTTCATCTGCCCGACGACGTGCTTGACGGCGCCGTCCTTGCCGCCGGCGTCCATCGACTGCAACACCAGCAGCACCCGCTGGGTCGACCCGGTCTTGCCGTTCGCGAACAACTGCTCCTGTAGGTCGGCGAGCGTCGGCGCGAGGGCCGCTGTCTGCTCGACGGCCTGCTTCTCACCCTTCACGCCCGGGCTGCTGGAGGGGGAGATGCCGGCGAGCGGCGCGCCTGCGCGCAGTCGTTCACAGACCGTTCGGGTCATCTGGACTCCTGGTTGGGGCGGGCTGAGGCGAGGCCGAACAGCACGAGGTCGACCCGCCGGCCGTCGACCTCGACGGCGTCGGACACGGTGCGACCGACCTCGGCCACGTCGGCGACCGTACGCGCTCCGTGCTCGCACAGCGCCCTGGCGAGCAGCCCCTTGGTCCATTTGTTGTCGTGGCTGACGACCGTCCGGCGGCCGTCCTGCTCGCGCAACACCCGCACCTGCACCGCGTCCGGGACCCGCGCCAGCGCCGCGTAGGCGCCCGACCGCAAGTCCACGACAAGCCCCCGGACCGCCGCAAGCTCGGCCTCGAGCGCCGGTCGCCACACCGGTGGCAGGGTCCCGAGCCCCGGCAGCGTGGTCCCACCCGAGAGCCGGTACGCCGGGACGAGGTCCGCCGGCCGGAGCAACCCGAACAGCGCACTGGCCACCGCCAGCGACTGGTTCGCCCGCCGGCGGGTCGCGCCGCTCATCGAGGCGTAGCCGAGGTTGTCGTAGACGACGCCGGTGTAGCGGGCCAGCGCCGGCCGGGTCGGGCTCGTCCGCAGGGCGGCGTTGCTGGCCAGCTCGGCTGACTGACCGGGGGAGAGCCCCAGCGCTGTCCTGAGCTGCTCGGACCGGGTCCGGGCGAGCCGCTCGACGGCCTCGACCAGGCGGGCGCGGACCGGCGTGAGGCCGGGGTGCGACAGGACGGCCAGGTCGAGCGGCGGACCGTGGCCGCCGGCTGCCTTGCCCTCCGAGGGCGGCAGCAGGACCAGCACGCGGACAAGCCTAATGGCCCATTCGGCGTAACACGGTCGGCGCTGCGGGCGATGCACCTCCGGGGGCGATCGCCCCCGGACGGCGAGGAGGGGTCAGCGGTGAGCGAGCAGCCGGGTGCTGCCATGCCAGGTGCTGTCTTCGTTGACCCGACCGGACGCCGGCGGCGCAGGGCGCACCGGCTCGCCGTCGCCGCCGGGCTCCTCATCGGCAGCTATCTGGTCCTGGTCGCGGTCGCGCTGGTCGCCCCGCCCGGCGCGCTCCGGCTCAGCGTCCCAGGCTTCGGCGTCCTGCTGCCGGGGTCCCACGCCCCGCGGGACGGCGCGAGTCCGGGCCATCGGCGCGGGCCCGAGGCAACCGGACCGGCCGCCGGAGACCGCAACGGCGCGGCCCTGGCAGCGATCGCGCCGCGGACCGGCGGTGCGGCCGCGACCGGTGTGGCGGCTCCCGGGACCGCCCCGAGCACGGCCGCGGTGGTGGGCAATCCCGCGGTGGCTGGCAATCCCGCGGTGGCCGGCAATCCCGCTGCGTCCGGCTCGCCCACGTCGGCCGGCGCCGCTGGATCGTCGCCTGCTCCCGCGCCGACGCAGGCCGCTGTCCCGGCATCGACGGCCGCCCCGGGCCGCCGACCGACCGGCCCACCTGGCCGGTCCGGCGGCGCGGTCAGCCCGGCGCCCGGTTCGAAGCGGGCACCGCAGGCAACCGGCCGGCCGAGCCATCCCGCGCCGCGACCCAGTCCCAGCCCTTGACCGCGACGGTCCCAGGGATCTCGCTCGGGCAGGTCGCGCCGGTGCGCCAGCGCCCGATCGTGCACTGGGGCCTGCTCGCGGTGACGCTGTGCACGATCTTTGTGGCGTTGGGCTTGCAGAGCAGTACCTCCGGGGTCGGCTTGGCGAGCACGGCGACCGGTGGCACCGGGGGCGCCGCCGCGATCGCCGGTCATGGGCCGGTGATCGTGGCGGGGGCGCACGGGCTGAGCTCTCGATCGCTCGCGACCAGGAACGTCGCCCTGACCTTCGACGACGGCCCGGATCCGCGCTGGACCCCCCGCGTTCTGGACGTCCTGCGGCGCGAGCACGTTCCCGGCACGTTCTTCGTGGTCGGGTCGCGGGCCGCCCGGCATCCCGACCTGGTCAGGCGAGCCCTCGCCGAGGGCAATGAGGTCGGCAACCACACCTGGTCGCACACCGATCTGTCCGGCGTAGCCGGCTGGCGGCGCGACCTCGAGCTCTCCCTCGGCCAGCTCGGGCTCGCCGGCAGCGCGCACGTCAACAGCGCCCTGCTGCGGCCGCCCTACTCCTCCGGGCCGGACGCGCTCGAACACCGCGACCTCACGGCCCTACGCGCGGAGACCAAAGCGGGATACGTCGTCGTGCTGGCCGACCGTGACACCGAGGACTGGCAGCGGCCGGGGGTCGGCCGGATCCTGTCGGGAGGATCACCACCGGCCGACGGGGCCGGTGCGATCGTGCTGATGCACGACGCCGGTGGGGACCGCGCCCAGAGCGTTGCCGCGCTGCCCCTGCTCATCGACCGCTACCGCCGGGCCGGCTACACCTTCCGCACCGTCTCGGGCGGTCTGGGGCTCCCTGCCCTCGCCGGTGACCGACCCGTTGGCGCCCTGCGCCAGATCCAGGGAAGCGCCCTGCTGCTGGCGGTGCGCATCGCGACCGACCTCGTGACGGTCGTCGGCTGGATCGTCCTCCCGCTCGGCCTGCTCTCGCTGCTGCGCACCCTGCTCGTGGTGCTGCTCGCCCGCCGGCACGTCGCAGTCTCCAGCCGCCGGGTCGCCGGGCCGCCCTGGCTGCCGCCGGTGAGCGTCCTTGTCCCGGCGTACAACGAGATCGTCGGGATCGAGCAGGCGTTGCGGTCGCTGGTGGCGAGCACGCATCCCGAGGTGGAGATCGTGGTCGTCGACGACGGCTCGACCGACGGCACCGGCGAGCTCGTCGAGGCGCTCGCGCTGCCCGGCGTACGCCTCGTGCGCCAGCCCAACGGCGGCAAGGCCGTGGCGTTGCAGACCGCCGCCCGGGTCGCCTCACACGACATCCTCGTCATGCTCGACGGGGACACCGTCTTCGAGCCGGACACCATCTCCAAGCTGGTGCAGCCGCTGCGCGACCCGCGCGTTGGTGCAGTCAGCGGCAACACCAAGGTCGGCAACCGCAGCGGGCTGCTCGGCCGCTGGCAGCACCTGGAATACGTCTCAGGCTTCAACCTCGACCGCCGCCTGCTCGACCTGATGCGCTGCATCACGACAGTTCCGGGGGCGGCGGGGGCCTTTCGCCGGCAGGCCTACGAAGCGGCCGGCGGCATGAGCACGGACACCTTGGCCGAGGACACCGACCTCACGATGGCCATCCTGCGGGCCGGCTACGAGGTCGTGCACGAGGAGCGGGCCCGCGCCTGGACCGAGGCGCCGAGCAGCGTCAGCGACTTGTGGAAGCAGCGCTACCGCTGGGGTTACGGGACGTTGCAGAGTGTCTGGAAGCACCGCGGGGCGGTCGTCCAGGGCGGTGCCGGCCGGCGGCTGGGCCTGGTCGGCATCCCCTACATGGTGGCCTTCCAGGTGGTGCTGCCGCTGGTGGCGCCGGTCATCGACGTGTTCGCCATCCACGGCCTGCTCACCGGTTCGGCGACCCGCGTCACCGTGCTCTGGCTGGTGTACGCCGGGATCGGGGTCGCCACCGCCGGCTACGCGCTGCACCTGGACGGCGAAAGCCTGAAGCCGCTGTGGAGCCTGCCGCTGCAGCAGCTGTTCTACCGGCAGCTGATCTACCTCGTCGTCATCCAGTCGGTGTACAGCGCGCTCGCCGGGCTGCACCTGCCGTGGCACAAGCTGGAGCGCACCGGCGACGTGCTCGTCCCGGCATAGGCTGCCCTGTCCCGATCGCGAGGAGCCCCCGTGCTGCGCATGTCCACCCTGTTCCTGCGCACCCTGCGCGAGGATCCGGCGGACGCGGAAGTGCCGAGCCACCGGCTGCTCGTGCGGGCCGGCTACGTCCGCCGCGTCGCGCCTGGCATCTACTCCTGGCTGCCGCTCGGCGTCCGGATGCTCGAGCGGGTCAGCCGCATCGTCCGCCAGGAGATGGACCGGATCGGCGGCCAGGAGGTGCTGTTCCCCGCCCTCATCCCGCGGGAGCCGTATGAGAAGAGCGGCCGCTGGACGGAGTACGGCGACGGGATCTTCCGTCTCAAGGACCGCAAAGGGGGCGACTACCTGCTCGGCCCCACCCACGAGGAGCTGTTCACCCTCATGGTCAAGGGCGAGTGCACGTCGTACAAGGATCTGCCGGTCGTGCTCTACCAGGTGCAGACGAAGTACCGCGACGAGGCCCGGCCGCGGGCCGGCATCCTGCGTGGGCGCGAGTTCGTGATGAAGGACAGCTACTCCTTCGACCTCGACGAGCAGGGCCTGCAGGCGTCGTACGACGCGCATCGGGGTGCCTACGTCCGGACGTTCGAGCGGCTCGGGATGGACTACCGGATCGTGTCGGCGGTCAGCGGCGCGATGGGTGGCAGCGCGACGGAGGAGTTCCTCGCGGTCACCCCGACTGGGGAGGACGCGTTTGTCAGTTGCACCACCTGCGACTACGCCGCCAACGTCGAGGCGGTCGAGACGAGCGCGCTGCCGGTGCAGGATCCGCTGGCGCAGCCGCCGCTCGAGATCGTGGACACCCCGGACACGCCGACGATCGACTCGCTGTGCGCCCTCTTGGGCGTGTCGCCAGGCGAGACCCTGAAGAACGTCGTCGTGACGTTGCGCCACCCCGACGGGCGCACCGAGCCGCTCGTCGTCGGCGTGCCGGGCGACCGCGACATCGATATGAAGCGACTCGAGGCCAACCTGGTGCCGGCCGAGGTGCTGCCGTTCGAGGACTTCGCCGGCCACCCGGAGCTCGTCCGCGGCTACATCGGGCCGCAGGGGCTGACGGTGCGCTACCTCGTCGACCCGATGGTGGTGCGTGGCTCGGCCTGGGTCACCGGCGCCAACCTGTTCGGCAAGCACGCCCGCAACGTCGTGCTCGGCCGCGACTTCGAGCCGGCCGGGATCATCCCCGCGGCGGAGGTGCGGGACGGCGACCCGTGCCCGCGCTGCGGCGCGTCGCTGCGGATCGACCGCGGCATCGAGATCGGCCACATCTTCCAGCTCGGGCAGAAATACACCGACGCCTTCGCGGTCGACGTGCTCGGCCCGCGGGGCAAGCCGGTGCGCATCACGATGGGCTCCTACGGCATCGGGGTGTCCCGGGCGATCGCCGCCATCGCCGAGCAGTCGCACGACGACAAGGGCCTGATCTGGCCTCGGTCGGTGGCGCCGGCCGACGTGCACGTCGTCGTCGCCGGCAAGGGCGCGCAGGGCGCGGTGGGGGAGCAGCTCGCCGCCGAGCTCGAGGCGCAGGGCCTGGAGGTGCTGCTCGACGACCGGGGTGGCTCGCCGGGCGTCGCGTTCAAAGACGCCGAGCTCCTCGGCATCCCGAGCATCCTGGTCGTCGGCAAGGGGCTGTCCGACGGGGTGGTCGAGCTCCGTGACCGGCGGGCCGGCACCGCCCGCGACGTGCCGGTCGAGCAGGCCGTGGCGGCGGTCGTCGCCGACGTCCGGAGCTGACCTCCGGCGCGGCTGCCCTCGCCCTCGCCCTCCGGTCGCCCCCGCCTGCGCTCCTGCTCGGTGACCCACGGAAGCTGGGCACCGGGATGATCGTTGGAAACGTTTTCGACACTGGATCGTGGGGTGGTTTCGCTGGGCATCTGTGCCGCGCAACGACCACAACAGCAGTGAAGTGGGTGCGTTCATGATGCGGGCCACGCTTGATCGCGACCGACGTCGTCCTGATGGATGGGTCTTTGCTGCTGTTGTGGTCGTCCTTCTCGGCAGCACTCCACGTTGACATCGGATCACCGGGTTGCGGATGGGTTCGCCGGGCCGAAGCCTCGGGCCGGACGCACGTCGGGCTCGGCAGCGGCTCAACGGCCGCCACTTCCCCCATGCCCGTGGCCCTCCATGCCCGGGATGTCGGCTTTCAACCTGTCGTACGACGCGGGAAGTGGCCCCCGAGGCAGCACGACGCCCTTCCGCCAAGATCCACCCAAGCCGGAAAGCCACTGTGATCTTCGCGGAGCTCCCCAAGGTTCACAGTGGATCATCGGTCCGGGGGCAGGTGCGTGACCGGGGCCGGGGGCCGGTGCTGGGGCGAGTCGGGGGCCGGGGGCTGCGGGGCCCCGGGGTCAGCGCCGGCCGGGGAACGCGACGGTGACCGGCCCGGTGCCGCGCAGCCGTCGCCAGTGCGCCGCACGCACCGCGGTCTCCTGCAGCCCCCCCACGCCGAGCCGGCGCAGCGCCGGGTCGGCGGTGCCGCCGACCAGGTCGAGCCAGCGCACCCCGACGCCCTCCTCGAGCGCCACCGCGAGCACCAGCGCCTCGGCGACCGAGTGCACCGCCACGTCGTACGACGCAGCGGTGGTCGGCGCGCCGGTACCCAGGCGGGCCAGCAGGTCGTCGCGGCGCGCACGGTGGGCGTCGAACGCGGCCACGGCCGCGCGCCGGGTCGCGTCGTCGAGGCGGGCGCCGAGCACGCCGTAGCCGTAGACGGCGGCGTGCTCGGCCTCGAGGACTGCGGCCAGCAGGGTCGAGGTGCTCACCCGAGCGCGACCTGGTGGGAGGCCTCCGACGCGGCGAGCGAGGCGAGCAGTGCGGCCAGCCGGACAGAAGCCGACAGGGCCGCCGTGGCGTGGGCAGCCGCGGCGGCACGTTCGGCGGCGCCGAGGGACGTGAGGGTGCTGCTGGTCGGGCTGCTGGCAGGACTGTCGGCGGGAGTCCGGCCGGCGCCGAGGGCGAGCAGGTGCTCGGCGTGTTCGGCGCGCAGCGGCGCCAGCCGGCTCGCGAGGGCGGGCGTCGCGGCCAGCGCCGCGTCGTACGCGGTGAGCAGGGCGAGCTCCCGGTCGACGGCGGCAGCGGTCAGGGCGACGTCGGGGTCGGGGCGCGCCGGCCGGCCCGAGCTGGGCCGGCGCGACCGGGTACAAGCGGCAACCAGCCCGACGGCGCCGGCCGACAAGACGGCGCGTCGGGTCGGTCGGGAGCTCACCCGGCCAGCCTCGCAGAGGTGCGTTCCGGTGCGCTGGCGGACCCGTCAGGGCAGCTGCCGGTCCTCGGTGATGCCGCCGGCAAGCACGGCGGCGACCCCGGGCATCGGCCCGGCCGCAGCCCGCAGCGCCAGCGGAGCGTCGGGGTCGCCGGCGGCCAGGGCGTCGAGTGCGGTCAGCAGGGTCGCGACGTGGCCGATGAGCTCGGCGGCGACGGTCTCGGCCGGCAGCGGCGAAACCGCCTGGTGCACGCTGGCCCCGAAGGAGCGACGGTCGCCGTCCAAGCCCCGGCGGGCGGCGGTCGCGGCGGACCGGTCGCGCTGCTGCCCGGCGACGGCGTACCGGCTGAAGAAGTCGATGTGCTCACGCCAGGTGGCGAGCAGCGGTGCCTGCGCCTCGGGATGGGCGTCGGCCAGCAGCCGGGTCAGCGCGACCGAGCCTGCGTCGAGCGCGGCCGCTGCCGCCCGTTGCCCGACGCCGGATCCGGTGACCGCCGCGACGCCGTAGACGTGGTCGACCAGCAACGCGGTGAGTCCGGCCCGCAACTCGGCGGCCGGTCCCGTGGTCGCTCCGAGCCGCAGGTGCGCGGCCAGTCCGGCGGCCAGCAGCGCCGCCGTGCGCCGGGCCCGAGCGGACGCGGCCGCCACGAGCGTGGGTGCGTCCGGGGCGTGGGCGACTACCGCGTCCACCGCGGCCAGCTGGCCCGAGCTTGCGCCGCGCAACTCGGCCGTGAGCTCACCGAGTCCGACCGAGTCAGCCGAGGCGTGCACCAGTTGCGCGAACGCCGTCAGCTGCCCGTCGAGGGCCGCTGCAGCCGCCGCCGTGCCGACCCGGTCGCGGGCGCCCCGGCCGGCAGCGTGGGCGAGCAGCGCCGCATGCCGGCGCGCGGTGGCGGACTGCAGCAGCGCCCGGGTCGTCGGGGAGTCGCTGAGGATCCGGGAGAGCTCGGCGGCGTTGTCAGCAAGGGCCCGGTTCGCACCGGCCAGCGCCGGGCCACCGGCGGCCTGTCCTGCCGCCAGGGCGACCAGGTCGACCTCCTCGACGAGCAGGTAGGTCAGGCCGGCCCGTAACTCGACCGCCTTCGTCGAGCTCGCCCCGACGTGCTCAGCGCGACCTGGCGGGCCGTCGTCAACGGCTCGCCCGTCGCCGCACGCTGCCGCCCCGAGCGCCAACGCGCACAGCAGCCCGGCCAGACGCAGGCGAACGCGGGCCACGCTTCTCCTTCGATGCAGTCGGCGGTCCCGCCGTTCCCGACGCGGGGGTGTCTCATGGCGTGTTCGGCCCGGGCACCCGTCCGGATGCCGTCCGAACCGGGGCGCGTCGGCGCGGCGTACCGCGAGGTCCGGACGGCTACGCTCAGTGTCGGCACCGGGGTTCGGTACAGCAGCCGGACAACAGCAGAGGGAGCGGTCGATGAGCGTGTCCCGCGCCCGGCTCGTCCAGCTGCTCACCCCGGCCGTCCAAGCCACCGGACACGACCTCGAGGACATCGCCGTGTCCCCGGCCGGCAAGCGCCAGGTCGTTCGGGTCGTCGTCGACCGCGACGGCGGCAGCACGCTCGACGACGTGGCCGAGGTCAGCCGGGCGGTGTCGGCCGTGCTCGACGCCGCCGAACAGGGCGAGCCGGAGCTGCTGGCCGGTGCATACGTCCTGGAGGTGAGCTCGCCGGGCGTCGACCGGCCGCTCACCGCGCCGCGGCACTGGCGGCGCAATCTCGGGCGGCTTGTGACCGCGACCCTCACCGACGGCAGCGCGGTGACCGGCCGGCTGCTGCAGGCCGACGACGTCGAGGTGCAGCTGGGCCTCGTGGACACGACGGGTTCGATCCGCACGCTGCTGCTCGCCGAGGTGGAGCGCGGCGCGGTGCAGGTGGAGTTCGCCCACCGGGCCGACCCGACCGCAGGCGAGGACGACGAGCTCGAACAGGAGGCCCCGTGAACATCGACATGGCCGCGCTGCGGAGTCTGGAGCGCGCCAAGGACATCAGCCTGGACCTGTTGGTCGAGGCCATCGAGACGGCGCTGCTGACCGCCTACCGGCACACCGAGGGCGCGTCGGCGCACGCACGGGTGGAGCTGGACCGCAAAAGCGGTGACGTCGTGGTGCTCGCCCAGGAGCTTGGCGACGACGGCGCGGTCGCGCGGGAGTGGGACGACACCCCCGAGGGCTTCGGCCGGATCGCCACGATGACTGCCAAGCAGGTCATCCTGCAACGCCTGCGCGAGGCCGAGAACGACGTCTCCTACGGCGAGTACGCCGGGCGCGAGGGTGATCTGGTCTCCGGGATCGTGCAACAGGCCGGTCAGCGACCTGGCGCGCCGGTCAACCGCAACGTCATGGTCAAGTTGGGCGCCCGGGAGGATTCCCTGGAGGCCACCCTGCCGCCCAACGAGCAGGTGCCCGGCGAGGTCTACGACCACGGCAGCCGGCTCAAGTGCCGGATCGTCGGCATCAGCCGTGGTCAGCGCGGTGCCCAGGTCACCGTGTCCCGGACGCACCCCGACCTCGTCCGGGGGCTGTTTGCGATGGAGGTCCCCGAGGTCGCCGACGGCACCGTCGAAATCGTCGCGCTGGCCCGCGAGGCCGGCCACCGGACGAAGATCGCCGTCCGCACGAAGGTCGCCGGGCTGAACGCCAAGGGGGCCTGCATCGGGCCACAGGGCGCGCGGGTCCGGGCGGTGCAGCACGAGCTGCACGGGGAGAAAATCGACATCATCGACTGGCACGAGGACCCCGCGCGGTTCGTCGGCGAGGCGCTTTCGCCGGCGTCCGTCGTGTCGGTCGAGGTCGTCGACCTGCTCAACCGCTCGGCCCGCGTGGTCGTCCCGGACTTCAAGTTGTCGCTCGCGATCGGTAAGGAGGGCCAGAACGCCCGCCTCGCCGCGCGGCTGACCGGCTGGCGGATCGACATCCACAGCGACACGGAGGGCCAGCCGGCGCAGTGAGGCGTCGAGCATCGCCGGGCGGAGCGCTAGAGTTGTCATCGGCTCGTCCTTCGGGCCCGGTGCGCACCTGCGTGGGTTGCCGGGCTCGTGCGGCGAAGTCCACCCTGCTGCGCGTCGTCGTGACCGCCGGTGCTCTCACCGTCGATCCCGCCGGACGCCTGCCGGGTCGAGGCGCGAGCGTGCACCCCGACCCTGCGTGCGTCGACCTCGCCGAGCGGCGCAGAGCGTTCCCGCGGGCACTGCGAGCCCCGGGCCCGCTCGACGTCGGGCCGGTGCGGGAGCACGTCGCGGGTCTCCAGCCGTCCACCAGAGAGCAGGTCGAGCAGCGCACATGAGCACTCGATGAGCCAGCACCGATGAGCAGCACGCCCATGCAGTAGCACCGAGGCCAGGGACCGACCCGGCCTGAGAAGGAGTCCAGTGCCCGGCAAAGCCCGCGTCCACGAGCTCGCAAAAGAGCTCGGTCTCGAGAGTAAGAACGTCCTCACCTGGCTCAAGGAGCACGGCGAATTCGTCAAGAGCGCCTCGTCGACCATCGAGGCGCCCGTCGCCCGCAAGCTGCGGGAGGCGTTCCCAGCCGCCGCGCCTGCTCCGGCCGCCCCCCGGTCCGCCGTGAGCGCGCCGGCTACGCCCGCCCTCAGCCCGGAATCCCCCGCGGCGGTGCCGGCCCCCGCGGTCGAGCGGCTCGCGGCCCCCGCTCCGGGTCCCGCCGGACCCGCTGGCGGCGTGCCCACACCGGCGCCCGGC
>JBKJOO010000026.1:0-6403 GCA_046595615.1 Mycobacteriales bacterium
CGTGGCGGTCCCGTCGGACCAGGTGGTGCGCCCGTCCGGGGGGTGGAAGCCGGTGCCCCAGGCGAGCTGGGGCAGGCCGGGGGTGGCTGGCGTGACCTCGCCGAGCGAGGTCGGGAAGTGCACGATGTAGAGGCTGCGGGTGGCCGCGGAGGCGTCCCGGCTGCGGTGGCTGACGTTGACGAACAGCGCGGCGTCCCGGCTCGCAGCGGTGACCGCCGCGGAGCTGTGCGGCACGGTGCGCACCGTGCATCGGGACAGGTCCAGCGCGAGCCGCTCGCCCAGGGCACCCGGATCGAAGCGCTCGTGCCCAACCAATTCGACCGGCCCGCGGCGCGACAGCAGCTCGGCCATGGCCCCGGCGTACGCCTCGGCGCCGCCGCCGGTGCTCCAGTAGCGGTTGTAGACCACCGCGGTCGGCGCTCCGGGTCCGCTCACGGCGGGAAGGCTAGCCGCGCCGCGCTTGATAGCGTCACCCCGCGATGACGGTCAGCGGGCACGGGGCGTCGTGAGGGTCACCCTGGACGCCACGCCGCTGCTCGGCCGCCGCACCGGCATCGGGCACTACACCGCGCAGTTGCTGGCCGCGCTGGCCAAGGGCGACGACGAGCTGGTGGCCACCGCGTTCACCTTTCGCGGCCGCGGCGGCCTCGAGGTCCCCCGCGGGGTACAGGTCGCCGCCCGGCCGGCGCCGGCCCGGCTGCTGCAGGAAGCCTGGGCCCGTCTCGAGTGGCCCCCGGTCGAGTTGCTCAGCGGCAGCTGCGACGTCTTCCACGCCACCAACTTCGTCCTGCCGCCGCTGGCCCGCGCCAAGGGCGTCGTGACGATCCACGATCTGGCCTACCTGCACCTGACGGGCACGGTGAGTGCGGCCAGCGCCCGCTACCGCGCGCTGGTCCCCCGGTCGGTGCGCCGCGCGTCGGTCGTCATCACCCCCAGCGAGGCGGTGGCCACCCAGGTTCGCGAGGCCTACCACCCGGACGTGCCCGTGGTCGCCGTGCCGCACGGGGTTGACCAGGCCTGGGCCGCTGCCGAACCGGCGACGGCGTCACTGCGTGCACAGCTCGGCCTGCCGACGTCGTACATCGTGTTCGTCGGCACCCTGGAACCCCGAAAGGACGTCGCCACGCTGCTGGCCGCACACCGGCTCACCCCGCATGCGCCGCCGCTGGTACTCGTCGGCCCGGCCGGGTGGGGCGAGCAGGTCGACGTCACCGGTTGCGTGACCCCTGGCTATCTCGATGGCCCGGCGCTGCGATCGGTCGTCGCCGGGGCCACCGCGCTGGTGCTGCCGAGTCTTGACGAGGGCTTCGGGCTCCCGGTGCTGGAGGCCCTTGCCGCCGGCGTGCCGGTCGTCGCGAGTGACCTGCCGGTGCTGCGCGAAGTGGGCGGAGAGGTCGTGCGCTACGCCCCGGCCGGGGACGCCGAGGCCTTCGCCGCCGCGTTGTCCGGTGTGCTGGGCTTCCCCCCCGCGACCGACGCGCTGCGGGCCCAGGCGGCCGCCTTCACCTGGGCGCGCAGCGCCGCAGGCCACCGGGCGGCCTATCGCCTGGCGCTGCGCTGAGCCCGGCGCCTAGTCCTTCGGCGTGCTCGGCGCGATCGGGCGGGAGACCGGCGCCGGCGCCGCGACCTTCGCGCCCTTCTTGGGCTTTTTGGTCTCGCGTCCCTGCTTGTCCTTGGACATGACCCGCTCCTTCCCGTACGACGGTGGTCCCCCGAACGTATGGCCCCTGGGCCGCGGCGTCACGCACCCGCGTTGACTCAGCGGTAGTAGCCGAGCACGTCCGCGACGATGTGGGTGGAGCCACCGGCGTTGTAGATCGACACCGAACCGTCGGCCGCCATCGGCACCACCGCGAGGTTGGCGACGGTCGCGCCCTTGGGCAGGTTGAGGTCAGAGGTGCCCGGCCGCTCCCCGCCGGCCCAGGCCACGAGGAAGGTCTCGGTCGTCGGCGCCGTGCCGGTGAGGGTCAGCACGACCGCCTTGGCGTCGGCGGGCACACCCGCCTGCCCGGCCAGCGGCAGCACCGTCGTGGACGCGGGACCGGCCGGTCCACCGGCGCCAAGGCGGGTGTCGAGCACCCGGCTCGGCGTCAGCGCGGTGTACTGCTGGCCGGTGGCGTCGGCCGGCCCGAACCAGCCGACGACATCGACCAGCACGTCGGAGGCCGATGCCCCGGAGAACACCGACAGGCTGCCGTTCACCAGGCCGGTGACCGCGCGGTTGGCCACGACCTGCCCGGCGACGTAGTTGACCGTGGAGGTCGCGACCCGCGCCGCCGCCGACGGCGACGCGGTGAGGAAACCAGCCGAGGTCGGGTGCACCGCGGTCACGTTGATCGTCACGCCGGTCGCCCCGACCGGCACGTCGCCGATCCCGGCCACCGGGACCGTGACGGCGGTCTCGCGCGCGAGCCGGGTGGAGCCGGGTCGCCGGGTGTCCAGCAGCCGTCGCGGCACGATCGCGTGGTAGCGGCTCGCCGGCGTGTCGGACCGGTAGTAGCCGACGACATCGGCGAGGACGTCGAGCGCGCCGGCCTCGTTGGCGATGCTGACCCGCCCGTCCGGCCCGACCCGCGGCAGCACGAGCGACGCGCGCGTCTCGCCGGTGACCAGGTTGACCGTCGAGGTACCCACCTGGGCGCTGTCGGCCGGGAAGACCGTCAGAAAGGTGGGTTGGGAGGCGTGCACGCCGGTGACGTTGATCGCCACCGCGGTGACCCCGCTCGTCGGCACCCCGCCGGCACCGGTGACCTGCAGATCGACCCGCCCCTTCGGCCCGACGGGGGCCTTGAGGCCGCCCTGGCCGATCCCGGATCGGGTGTCCAGCAACCGGCTCGGGGTGACCGCGACGAAGTCACCCGGCACCGCCGGCGCACCGCTCCCGGTGGCTCCCGGCGGGGGCGGCGGGGAGACGATGTCGAAGGGGCTCGAAAAGGACAGCGCCGGGTCGGCGCCGGCGGCGCTGCTGAGCACGAGGGTGTAGCCACCCGGCACCAGCACGACCCCCTGGCTGTCCTTCAGCTCGACCTGCTGGGACAGGGTCGTCGACGTCGAGCCCGACCAGCTCCGCACGAGCGTGCCGTCCGCCCGCCGCAGCTCCAGCTGCCAACTTTGCGGCTGCAGCACACCGGCTGTGACGGTCGGTCCTGTCCCGCCGTACGACGTGGCCGTGGCGGTGCTGCTGGGATTGACCAGACCCGACCCGAGGTCGGCCCGCACCCCGGTGCGGATGGCCGGCAGCTGGCTGTAGGCGGCATCGCCCGGGCAGGTGGTGTTGCCCACGTCGCGGTGGCCGCTGATCGTGTTGAAGCTGACCTGGGTGCCGAGGGCGTACTTGGTGTTGGGCCCCCCTGCCGAGGTGAGCACCGCCGTGCCGAGCGGGTCGCGGTAGTGCAGCCCGAGTTTCCAGGCGTAGAGGTGGTCGATGGCGGCGATCGTGGCGGCGCTCGGCGTCACCGTGGAGTAGGTGCCCAGCAATGAGGCGGCGAAGGAGTCCTTGTTGAACCCGCCCGTGTGTGCGCCGAGCACCGGCTTGGCGATGCCGCCGTAACGCCCCTCCCAGACGACGCCGAAGCGGTCGACGAGGAAGTTGTAGCCGATGTCGCACCAGCCATTCGTCTTCACGTGGTAGGCGTAGATGCCGCGGATCATGCCCGGCACGTCGGCGGGGGCGTAGTTGTTCGGCGTGTCGGTGTGGTGGACGAAACCAACCTTGATCGTGGCGCTGTAGCTCGGCGTGCCGCAGCCGGTGTTGAAGGTGCGCAACGACTCGTCGGCGCCCCACTGGGCCCGCGTGCGTACGCCGGGCTGGGGCTCACCGGCGAAGGCCGACGAGGCGGCCAGCGGCGGCGCGCCCGGGTTGCCGTCGGCGGCGCTGCTGCCGGGGTCGACGAGCACGACCTTGAGGCTGCTGGGCACGGCGGCCGTGGCGCCGACGGCCCGGACTGCGCGCAGCCGCGCCTGGACGCCGTCGGCGGCCCCGACGTAGACCGGTTCGGCGACCACCCGGCGACCGCGGCTGCTGGCCGCCAGGTCGTCGACGGAACCGCTGTCGGCTGCCGTGTCCATCGCCGACAGCGCCGCCCAGGCAGACCAGTGGCCGCGCGCGCGGGTACGCACCTCGACCTGCTGGCCGGCGTGGACGCTGCCGGCCGCCCAGCTCGCGCCGATCGTCTTGAACGGCGCGACCCGACCCGGATCCAGCTGGGCGAGCACCGCGCCAACCTGCTCCCCGGCGCCGGCGACCGGCCGGACGGCGAGCTCGGCTGCGCTCGCCCTGACCGGATGCGGGCGGGCGACTGCGGCCGGCGAGGCGACCGGGACGGCCAGCAGCAGGGGGGTCAGGAAGCCGGTCAGGACGGTCGAGCTGAGCAGACGACGCACGGGTCAGAACTCCCGGTGGGGGTGGCGGTCGGAGGGGGCGACTGGGCCACCCTGCCGAAGATCGGCCGTCGGCGCTCGCAACTTGACCGGTTGTCAGCGAGTTGTGACGTTTGCCCCGCGCAGGGCTGGGCCGGTGACGGGGTCGGCGAAGGCGGCGCTGAGCGCCTCCCGCCACCCTGGCAGGGGCGGCAGCCCGGCGCCGTCCCAGGCCGCCGGCGACAGCACGCTGTACGCCGGGCGTGGGGCGGGGCGCGGGAACGCCTCCGTCGAGGTGGGTTCGACCCGGGCCGGGTCGGCGCCCAACTGCTCGAAGATGGCCTGCGTGAAGCCGTGCCAGGTGGTGCCGCCGCGGTTGGTGGCGTGCAGTGTCCCGCCGGGCGTGTCGGAGCGGGCCAGGGCCAGCAGTCCGGCGGCCAGGTCACGGGCCCAGGTCGGCGAGCCGTATTGGTCGGCGACGACAGCCACGGTCGGCCGCGTCGCCTCCAGCGCCACCATCGTCTTGACGAAGTTGGGACCACCACCGCCGTACAGCCAGGCGGTCCGGACCACCCAGGAGCGGTCCGGCAGGATCTCCCGCACGGCCAGCTCGCCGGCCAGTTTGGTACGGCCGTAGGCGCTGGTCGGCCCGGTCGGGTCACCGGGCTCGTACGCCGGGCCGGCCGGGGTGCGGTCTCCGGGGAAGACGTAGTCGGTCGACAACTGCACCAGCCGGGCGCCGACGGCCGCGCAGGCGGTCGCCAGCAGGGCCGGGGCGGCCGCGTTCACGGCGTACGCGGTCTCCTCGTCGGTCTCGGCCTTGTCGACGGCGGTGTAGGCCGCCGGGTTGATGACGACCAGGCGGTGCGCCGGGCTGTCCGAGCGGACCACCCGGGCCCACTCCTGGACGGTGTCGCGGACCGCGAACGGGTCGGTGAGGTCGCAGTCGACGAGGTCGATCCCGCGCGCGAACGGGATCCCGTCGCTGCGGTGGGCGAGGGTCACCAGCTCGCTGCCGAGCTGGCCGAGCGCGCCCGTGACAAGCAGGGCCAGGGTCACGCCAACGCGGCCTTCTCCTTGAGCGGCCGCCACCAGGCCTCGTGGTCGCGGTACCACTGCACCGTCTCGGCCAGCCCCTGCTCGAAGTCCTTGGCCGGGGTGTAGCCGAGCGCCTCGGTCTTGTCGCCGTTGATGGAGTAGCGGCGGTCATGGCCCTTGCGGTCCTCGACGTAGTCGACGAAGGAGTCGTCCCGCCCGGTCGCGGCCAACAGCTTGTCGGTCAACTCGCGGTTGGTCAGCTCGGTGCCGCCGCCGATGTTGTAGTACTCCGCCGGCAGGCCCTTCTCGAGCACGATCGCGATGCCCCGGCAGTGGTCGTCGACGTGCAGCCAGTCGCGGACGTTGAGCCCGTCGCCATAGAGCGGCACCTTCTTGCCGTCGAGCAGGTTGGTAACGAACAGCGGGATGACCTTTTCCGGAAAGTGGTAGGGCCCGTAGTTGTTGGTGCAGCGGGTGACCGAGATGTTCAGCTGGTGGGTCACGGCATAGGCGCGCGCCAGCAGATCGCCACCGGCTTTCGCCGCGCTGTACGGCGAGTTGGGGTCGAGCCGGTCGGTCTCGACGAAGCTGCCCTCGTCGATCGAGCCGTAGACCTCGTCGGTGCTGACGTGCAGCACCCGCGGTACGCCGGTCCGCAGCGCGGCGTCGAACACCGTCTGCGCGCCCAGGACATTGGTGACGACGAAGTCGGCCGCGCCGTCGATCGAGCGGTCGACGTGACTCTCGGCCGCGAAGTTGACGACTGCGTCGTGCCCCGGCAGCACCTCGGTGAGCAGCGCCGCGTCGCAGATGTCACCGTGCACGAACCGGTAGCGCGGTGAGTCCGACACCGGCGCGAGGTTGGCCAGATTGCCGGCGTAGGTCAGCTTGTCGTAGACGGTGACGTCCGCCCCGGCGTACGCGGGGTAGGCGTCGGTGAGCAGTTGGCGCACGAAGTGCGAACCGATGAAGCCGGCACCGCCGGTGACGAGAAGACGCATGACCT
>JBKJOO010000060.1:0-4002 GCA_046595615.1 Mycobacteriales bacterium
CTGCGGGAGGTCGTAGAGGTCGAGGACGTCGTTCTCGTTGGTGGCGTTGTGGAGGTACGCGGCACCGACAACCTGCTCGGGCTGGTCGTGCAGGCTTCGGGTGAAGTCGACGAGGTATTCGCAGTAACCGCGTACCTGCAGCACCGGGTGCAGCCGCGGCCCACCAGGTGCGCCGGGCACGCTGACGAGCTTGCTGTCGGCGTCCCACCGCCCAGCCTGTGACCACTGCTTGAGTTCGACCACGACGTACGACGGCTTGCGGGTCTTGGGGTGCACACCGGCCAGTACGGCGTCGATCCGCTTAGCGGACAAGGGAAGGCGCATCTCGAGGATCACCTCGACCTGGTCCAAGCCGGCCTGCATGAGGTCCTGGGCGAGGATCGGCAGGCTGCGTTGCCAGGAGGTGATCTCGGAGGGGGACGTGCGGCGTCCGGTCTGGATGCGCACCTGCTCAGCCAGGCGGGTACTCAGCATGCCCTCGACCGCGAGCGCGGCGAAGCCAGTGGCGGAGTGGCGGAACAGCGACAAGTACAGGCCCCAAGCAGCACGAAGTGACTCGTGCGGTGGGGGCATGTCCTGGTTGGGAAGCCCGTCGGTACCGCAACAAGGACCCTAGCGGGATTCCGGTCCATGTCGCGCCTGCGAAGCGGGCGCGTGCAGTCGTGGGATCGATCCGATGCGCCAGGTCGCGACTGCGTAGACGCCCACTGCCTGACACGGTGGTGCCCCGCTCACGGTCGAGCTGGGCGCCGGCACGGTTGACCACATTGTCAACGACACCGGCACCGCAGTCACGTCTGCGGCTGTGGGCGTCCCGAGCTACCTGGTCAGCTTTCCGTAGACCAAGCAGACTGGTCCGGTGACTCCTGCCGCTGAGGCCCGCCCAGGCCTGCGGAACCTGCTCGTACGACCGGCCTACCGGCGACTGTGGGTGGCCCGGACCGTCAGCCAGGTCGGTGATGTCGCGCAGTTCACCACCCTCGCGCTGCTCCTGATCAAGTTGACCGGCTCAGGGCTCGGGGTGTCCGGGGCGGTCCTCGCCGAGATCATCCCGGTGCTGCTGTTGGGTCCGCTGGCGGGCAGTCTGGTGGACCGCCTCCCCAGGGTGCGGGTGATGATTGCAGCCGACGTCGTGCGGATGGTGCTGGCCGGCGTCCTGGCCGGGTGGCACGGCAGCCCCGCCGTGGCGTACGCCGTGGCGTTCGGACTGTCGGCCGGGCAGGCATTCTTCGGACCGGCCGCCCAATCGCTGCTCCCCGCGCTGGTTTCCGACGACGAGCTCGTCGCCGCGAACAGCGGCATCTGGACCGCCGCCGTCACCGCACAGATCCTCGTCGCGCCCGCCGCCGCGTTGCTCGCGACGACCGTCGGGTTCGGCGCCGGATTCGCGGTCAACGCCGCGTCGTTTGCCCTGGGCGGCCTGGTCCTGCTCAGGTTGCGCGAGCCCGAACGACCTCGGGCGGTGTCGGTTCGCAGCCCCTTCGCGCACGCCCGCGCCGGTGTGAGCGCGCTCGCCGCGCTGCCGCTGCTCAAGGCGCTCGCTGCCGGCCAGTTCCTCGCCGCGCTCTCTGCCGGCGCGACGAGCGCTCTGCTCGTCGTCCTCGCCGAGGACCGGCTCGGTGGCGGGAGCGGCTACGGCCTGCTGCTCGCCGCGGTCGGTGTCGGCGCAGCAACCGGGCCGCTGCTCGTGACCCGCCGACTCAAGGACCCACGCCGGCCGCTGTTGGTCTTCGGGCCGTACGCCGTACGTGGGCTCGTCGACCTGGTGCTGTCCGTCGTGACTGCGCTGCCGCTCGCGGCCGGGGCGCTGCTGTTCTACGGCCTGTCGACGTCAACGGGCAACGTGACGTTCAGCAGCCTGCTGCAGTCCCGCGTCCCTGAGGAGCTGCGAGGGCGGGCGTTCGCCGGCTTCGACGTCCTGTGGCAGACCGGTCGGCTGCTCAGCCTGCTCGGCGGTGGACTCCTCGCCGACTGGGTAGGCATCCAGGCGGTCTATCTGCTGGGCGGGCTGTTGCTCCTCGCCGCGGCAGGGGTCGGAGCGGTCGGTTCACGAGATGCCCAGGGCCGCACCGTCTCCAGCCCGAACTGACAGTCACCCGCCACGGCGCTCAGCCGGATGAGGAGATCCCTTACCCGGGCGTCGATCTCGCCGACGATCCGGCGTACGGTCTCGAGGTTCTTGCCCTTGGGGTCTTCGAGCGTCCAGTCCTCGTACGTCGTGCCGGGGAAGACCGGGCAGGTCTCGCCGCAGCCCATCGTCACGACGACATCGGCCTGCCGAACGCCCTCGTCGGTGAGGAGCTTCGGGGACTCGCCGTCGGTGCTCAGGCCGCGTTCGTGCAGGACCTGCACAACGGACGGGTTGAGCGACGTGCCGGGCTCCGAGCCGGCTGAGCGGACCTCGACGGTCCCGTGGGCGTGGTGTTCGGTAAGGACCTTCGCGGCGAGGCTGCGACCGCCGTTGTGGACGCAGGCGTACAGGATCACGGGCTTGTTCACGTGTTGGTGCCGCGGCTGGTGCCGACGATAAGGCCGGCGTTACGCCGGTGCTTCAGGTGATGGCTCATCGTCGCCTCGGTGATTTCGACCGACAGGGCGAGATCGCAGGTACAGCTACCTTGCTCGGGTGCTGTGAGGGCGAGGGACATGTGTCGAACGCGGACCGGGACCGGAAGGCTTTTGTGCCGCAAGGCGACCTCCAGGCCGGCTTCCTCATCCAGCACGCCGGCGGCCAGCCCGGCAGCAGCACAAAGCCGCTGACGTCGAGCACGGAGAGGGTCATGGGCATAGGCGAAGCGTACGAAACACCGCCAGCAGTTGCTTGACAGACGTCTCGATGATGCGGTCGGACGTGACCACCTCCCGCTGCGCGGGGGAGGATCCGCGCAGGTGCCCTCCTGATGGATTCGCGCCGACAGTCGGCTGGCCGTCGAAGCTGGTGGCCCAGCTGTCCTACGCCTTGTTTGCTTTCGTCTTCTTCGCCACCCTTGCTTTCTTCACTGGCAACGTGACGGCGTGTTCGTAGGACCGGCGGACCCACTGCTCTGGGCCCGGTAAGGCGGCCGGCAGCATGAAGAACCCGCCCATTGCCCGGCCCGGCATCGGCTCGAACGGCACGCCACCTGCCGCGAGCAGCGTGGCTGCGGCGTCTTCAGGTAGCTTCACGGACTTGCCCTCCGTTCGACGAAGGCCACGACCGAGTTGCTGCAGGAAGACCGTCGCTGATGCGGTCGGTCGTAGCAGGAGCAGCGTGTCGACATCGGGGATGTCCTGCGCTTTTCGAAGGGCCGGCTGTGGCGTGGCCACGCGGATGAGACACGTGCTGTCGTTGGGGTAGCGGCGCAGGTCAATGCGATCGCTGAGGTCTTGGCCGAGGTCAATCTCGCGCCGGCCGCGATTACCGGTGCCCTGGTGTTCGTGCAGCAGCCACTGCCGATGACCTCCCTCGGGCGGGTCTTCGCCATGGGTGTCGAGCAGGTGCCGCGCTAGCTCCGGGCTCTCGGCGAGCGCCTCTCCGCGGAGCAGGTCGAACAGCTCGCGGTAGTGCTCGAGGCTCGATTGCCGCTCGCCCTTCTAGCCCAGTCCCGCGTGACGGCGATGCTTCGACGAAGGCCCACGTCGCGTCCTATCGTTGGGCAGTGCGAGTTGTTCGAAGCCAGGTCGGTTGATCTGGCCCAGCTCGAACGAGCTGCGCAACTCGGGGTTGAGCAGTGGATGAGCTATCTCCACCCGAATCAACTCGAGCTCGTCAAGCGTCGCTATGCGGGACCCTCGCGCGTCCGGGGTCCCGCTGGGTGCGGCAGGACCGTGGTCGCCCTGCACCGGGCGGCGTTCCTCGCCGGGGCGTACGAGGGACGGGGACTGTTCACGACGTACGTCACGACGCTCCCCCGGGTGCTGCAGAGCTTGTATGGCCGGCTGTCCCCGGCGACGGCGCCGCGCTTCACGTTCAAGGGTGTGCACAGCGTTGCCTACGAGATCGTGCGGGAAGCAGGCGTCCAT
>JBKJOO010000064.1:0-2828 GCA_046595615.1 Mycobacteriales bacterium
TCCTGCCCGGATCCCGGGGATGAAACCGCCATACTGCTTCATGTTGTCGGCAACCTCTTGCGGGTTGAAGGTGATCGCGACGTAGAAGTAGGTGAAGAAGATGATCAACCCGAAGTAGATCGCCAGGTAGAGCGGATGGTCGCCCGAGGTGAGGTAACGGGCCACGAAGCGGGTGAAGGCCGCGTTGCTGCGCCAGACGTTGGTCAACAGTTGCGGCAGATAGAGCAGCGACGAGGCGAAGATGACCGGGATGACCCCGGCCTGGTTCACCTTCAGCGGGATGTAGGTACTTGTCCCGCCGTACATCCGCCGGCCGATCATGCGTTTGGCGTATTGCACCGGGATCCGCCGCTGGGCCTGTTCGACGAAGACGACCAGGGTGATGACGACGAGCGCAAGCATGATCACCGCCGCCAGGATGAAGGCACCCCTCGGCTGGTTGTAGATCCTGGCCCCCTGGGCCGGCATCGAGCTGATGATCGAGGTGAAGATCAGCACGGACATGCCGTTGCCGACGCCACGGTCGGTGACGAGCTCGCCGAGCCACATGATCACCGCGGTCCCGGCGGTCAGGGTCATCACGAGCACGGCGATCCGGAACAGCGAGTCGTCCGGGATGATCTTCTCACTGCAGCCGGGGAACAGGCTGCCGGAGCGGGCCAGCGCCACGATGCCGGTCGACTGCAGGATGGCCAGCGCCACCGTGAGATAGCGGGTGTACTGCGTCAGCTTGGCCTGACCGGACTGCCCTTCCTCCTTCAGCGCCTCGAGCCGCGGGATGACGACAATGAGCAGCTGCACGATGATGGAGCTGGTGATGTAAGGCATGATGCCGAGCGCGAAGACGCTCAGCCGCAGCAGCGCCCCACCGCTGAACAGGTTGACCAGGCCGTAGACCCCGGAGTTCTTCACCGGGTCGAGGCACTTCTGGATCGCCACGTAGGAGACGCCGGGCCCAGGGACCACCGCGCCGAGCCGGTAGACCCCAATCATGGCCAGGGTGAACAGCAACTTGCGACGCAGATCCGGGGTGCGGAAGGCCCGGGCGAAGGCGGTGAGCACGGCTCCTCCTGGCGGCCGATCCGGGGACCGGTTCGGGTCGAGCGCGAGTCGCGGGGGCGACGGCGGCGGGATGGGCAGGTCGGGGCGGGGCGGCAGAACCTGAAGGGGCGGCCCACCTACCGACCGCCCCGTTACCCGGGGACTGTAACAGCCAGCCGGGCGCACAGACCCTTTACCGGTACGCCGGGGCAGCGGCAACCCGGACGTCCGCGGGCCGCCGACCCCGAGGGAACGGCGGCCCGAACAGGACGCTGGAGGCCGCCCGCGGCCCCGGTGCTACAGCTCGGTGGCCGAGCCACCGGCCGCGGCGAGCTTGTCCTTGGCCGAGGCCGAGAACGCGTGGACGGTGACGTCGAGCTTGACGCTGAGCTCACCACCGCCGAGCACCTTGACGAGCCGGTCGTCACGCACGGCGCCCTTGGCGACGAGCTCCTCGACGCCGATCGCGCCGCCGTCCGGGAACAGCACCGCGATGCGGTCGAGGTTGACGACCTGGTACTCGGTGCGGAACCGATTCTTGAAGCCCTTGAGCTTGGGCAAGCGCATGTGCAACGGCATCTGCCCACCCTCGAAGGCGGCCGGGACCTGATAGCGGGCCTTGGTGCCCTTGGTGCCACGACCGGCGGTCTTGCCGCGCTTGCCGGCCTCACCGCGACCGACCCGGATCTTGGCCTTCTTGGCACCCGGGGCGGGCCGCAGGTGGTGGACCTTCAGGGCGGTCCCGGTGCTGCTGGGCTGCTCGTTGTCAGCCATGGGCTACTCGACCTCCTCGACCGTCACGAGGTGCGTAACGGTGTCGACCATCCCGCGGATCTCGGGGCGGTCCTCCTTGACGACGGTGTCGTGCAGCCGCTTCAAGCCGAGCGAGCGCAGGGTGTCGCGCTGGTTCTGCTTGCCGCCGATACCCGACTTGATCTGGGTGACTTTCAGACGCGCCATCGGTCAGTTCCCCGCGTGGACGGCCGGGGGCGCGGCGGCGGCGGCCGCCCGGGCCCGCAGCATGGCGGCCGGCGCGACGTCCTCGATCGGCAGGCCGCGGCGCGCCGCGATCTCCTCGGGACGTACCAGGCCCTGCAGCGCCGCCACCGTGGCGTGGACGATGTTGATCGGGTTGGACGAGCCGAGGGACTTGCTCAGCACGTCGTGGATGCCCGCGCACTCCAGGACCGCGCGGACCGGGCCGCCGGCGATGACGCCGGTACCTGGGCTGGCCGGCTTGAGCAGCACCACACCGGCTGCCGCCTCACCCTGAATCGGGTGCGGGATGGTCGCGCCGATCCGGGGCACCCGGAAGAAGTGCTTCTTGGCCTCCTCGACACCCTTGGCGATGGCGGCGGGCACCTCCTTGGCCTTGCCGTAGCCGACACCGACCTGACCGTCGCCGTCACCGACGACCACCAGGGCGGTGAAGCTGAAGCGGCGACCACCCTTGACGACCTTGGCGACACGGTTGATCGCGACGACCCGCTCGATGTGTGGGGTTTTCTCGGGTGCGGCGCCGCCACGGCCGCCGCGGCCGTCCCGGCGGTCACCGCCGGCGCTGCCGCCGGCCGTGCCACCGCGGCGCTGGGGTCCTGGCATCAGACGGTCCTTTTCTTGTCGTTGATGGTCATCATCAGAACGTCAGCCCGCTCTCGCGGGCCGCATCGGCAAGCGCAGCCACCCGCCCGCGATAGGCGTTGCCCCCGCGGTCGAACACCACCGAGGCGACGCCTTTCTCCTTGGCGCGGGCGGCCACCAACTCGCCGACCTTTTTGGCCTGCGCG
>JBKJOO010000288.1:0-6671 GCA_046595615.1 Mycobacteriales bacterium
CAACTCCTTCGACGAGGCGATCGCGCTCCCGACCGTCAAGGCCGCGACGCTCGCGCTGCGCACCCAACAGGTGCTGGCCTACGAAACCGATGTGACCGCGACCGTCGACCCGTTCGCCGGCTCCTACGTGATGGAGGCGATGACCGACGAGGTCGAGGCCGGCGCCCGAGCGTTGATGAACAGAATCGAGGACATGGGCGGGGCGGTCGCCGCGATCGAGCAGGGCTACCAGAAGAGCGAGATCGAGGGCTCGGCCTACCGCATCGCGCAGGGCATCGACGCCGGCGAGCGCGTCGTGGTGGGACTCAACCGCTTCAAGGCAGCCAGCGAGGAGCGCTACGACCCGCTGCGCGTCGACCCGTCGATCGAGGCCGACCAGCGGGAGCGGCTGCGGGTCCTGCGGGCCGCCAGGGAGCAGCCGACCGTCGACGCCGCGCTGGCCGCCCTGCGCTCGGCCGCCGAGGGGGAGGCCAACTGTCTTTACCCAATGAAGGACGCGCTGCGGGCCATGGCGACGGTCGGTGAGGTCTGCAATGTCCTGCGCGAGGTCTGGGGCGTCTACCGCCCGCAGGAGTTCTTCTAAGCCGGTGCTCGGTTTCGCGCATCGCGGCGGCCGGGCCGACGCGCCCGAGAACTCCCTCGCAGCCTTCACCAACGCGCTCGCCCGCGGCGCCACCGGGCTCGAGTCCGATGTGCTGCTGGACCCGAGCGGTACGCCGTACCTGCAGCACGGCCGGCGGGTCATCCCCGGGGCGCCGACCCTGGCGGACCTGCTGGGCACCTGCGGCTCGGCGTACGACCTGTGTCTGGACCTGCCCGGGGGCGGGGCCGAACAGGTGCTGGCCGTGGCCCGGAGCCATGGCGTCGACCTGCGGCGGCTCTGGCTGTGCGGTCGCGGCGCGGCGCCGCTGGCCTGGCGCCGACTCGACCCGAAGGTGCGGCTGGTGACCGACACCCGGCTGGTGCATGCGCTCCCCAGCGTGCCGGCCTATCTGGGCCGGCTCGCCGCCGGGGGGGTGGACGCGGTCAACCTTCGGCGCACTCGCTGGACCCCGGGCCTGGTTCGCCGCGTGCACGGCGCCGGGCTGCTGGCCTTCGCCTGGGATGTCCAGTCCGCCGGCCAGCTGCACGCCGTCGGGGCGCTGGGTTGCGACGCCTTCTACAGCGATTCGGTGGCGCTGGTCGCTCGGTAGGGTCGCGCGATGCGGATCCCCTTCGCCTCGAACGCCGGGTCGAGCCTTGGCGTCGAGTGGGAGCTGCAACTGGTCTCGCCCGAGACCCGGCAGCTCACCAGTGGGGCGAACGAGATCCTGCAGGCCCTGTCGCCGGACGGTGAGCATCCCAAGGCCAAGCATGAGCTGCTCCAGTCGACCATCGAGGTCATCACCGATGTCTGCGCGACTGTCGGGGAGGCAACGGCCGACCTGACCGCGACCATCGGCGAGCTGCAGCCGCTCGTCGAGGACCGGGGCCTGGCGATGCTGTGCGCCGGGACGCATCCGCTCACCGACTGGCAGACGCAGGTGATCAGCGGCAACCCGCGCTACAGCAAGCTGATCGAGGACATGCAGTGGCTGGCCCGTCGGCTGCAGATCTTCGGGGTCCATGTGCACGTCGGGGTCCGCTCGCCCGACAAGGCAATCGCGATCGTCAATGCGCTGTCGGCCTACATCCCACACTTCCTGGCCATCTCGGCCAGCTCGCCGTACTGGGTCGGGGCTGACACCGGGCTCGCCTCGGCCCGCTCCAAGGTGTTCGAGGCCCTGCCGACAGCCGGCTTGCCCTATCAGCTGGCCGGCTGGTCGGAGTTCGAGTCCTACATGGACACCCTGGTCAACACCGGCACCATCGGCTCGATCAAGGAGGTGTGGTGGGACATCCGGCCGCACCCGGTCTACGGGACGGTCGAGCTGCGGGTCTGCGACGGCCTGCCGACGCTGCGCGAGGTCGGGATGGTCGCGGCGCTGTCCCAGTGCCTGGTGGAGATGCTGGACCGGGAGATCGACAAGGGCTACACCCTGCCGACGCCGAAGGGCTGGGTCGTCCGGGAGAACAAGTGGCGGGCCGCGCGCTACGGGCTGGACGCGCAGATCATCGTCGGCGACCAGCACGACACGATGCCGGTCCGGGAGGCGCTCGGGATGCTCGTGCAGGACCTGCGGCCGACCGCTGAGCGGCTCGGCTGCGCCGACGAGCTCGGCGTCGTTGCCGAGATCCTCCAGACCGGTGCGTCCTACGAGCGGCAGCGGGCTGTCGCGGCAGCGCACGGCGGCAACCTCGAGCCGGTCGTGGACAGCCTGCTGGCGGAGTTTGCGGCGGGCCACCCATGACGTGGCTGGACGACTGGGTCGGCGCAGCGCAGCCGTCGCTGGTCGAGCTCCGGCGGCAGTTGCACGCCCACCCCGAGCCGGGCCGGGCCGAGCACGCGACGACCGCGCTGCTGGTGCACCGGCTGACCGCCGCGGGGCTCTCGCCCAAGGTGCTCGACGGCGGTACCGGGGTGGTCTGCGACGTGGGGGCGGGCTCGCCCGTGGTCGGGCTGCGAGCCGACATCGATGCCCTGCCACTGGAAGACCTCAAGGACGTGCCCTGGCGCTCGCAGCGCCCCGGGCTGTGCCACGCCTGCGGTCACGACGTCCACACGGCCGTGGTCCTGGGCGCCGGTCTTGCCCTCGCGACCCAGCAGCTGCCCGGCACGGTCCGGCTCGTCTTCCAGCCGGCAGAGGAGTTGATGCCGGGCGGGGCGCTCGATGTCGTCGCGCAAGGACACGTCGACGGGTTGTCGGCCATCTTCGGACTGCACTGCGACCCGTCGCTCGACGTCGGCTCCATCGGCCTCAAGTCCGGTCCTCTCACCGCCGCCGCCGATGTCGTCGAGGTGCGGCTCACCGGTCCCGGCGGACACACCTCGCGGCCGCACAACACCGTCGACCTGGTGCACGCGCTGGCCACCGTCGCGACCGGCCTACCGGACGCGTTGTCCCGGCTGGTCGATCCGCGGGCCGGGTTGTGCCTGGTCTGGGGACACGTCTCGGCCGGGGTCGCGAGCAACGCGATCCCCCGCGAGGGGGTGCTGCGCGGCACGCTGCGGGTGCTGGACAGCCAGGCCTGGCGCGACGCCCCCGACCTGGTGCAGCGCCTCACCGACGACCTCGTCCGGCCGTACGGCGCGGCCGCCCAGGTCACCTACCGGCGCGGCGTGCCACCGGTCGTCAACGACCCGGCCGCAACCGCCCTGCTGACCGGGGCGGTGACGACCGCCCTCGGGCCGGAGGCAGCCGCACCGACCCTGCAATCGCTCGGGGGTGAGGACTTCGCCTGGTATCTCGACGTCGTGCCGGGGGCGATGGCCCGCCTTGGTGTCCGGGTCCCCGGTGGCCCGACGTACGACCTGCACCAGGGGAGCTTCGACGTCGACGAACGGGCGATCGGCATCGGGGTGCAGGTGCTGGTGACCGCGGCGCTGGCGGCCTTAGCCGGTGCCGGCAGATCTTCCTGAGTGGGGAGGGGCTGGCACGTACATCGTCCACGTTTTGCCTGGCTGGGCAGCAAGATAGCCGCAGCTACCCCCAGATCGGCGTCGTTGTCGCCCGGAGCGGGGGCGCCGGGTTTGCCACCTCGGTGCGGTCGGCCAGCGGCGTCGAGAGTGCTGTCGCCACCGGGCCCTTCGGGACCGGCTTGGCGCCCGAGCAGGCCGATCTGGCCCCGCTGCCGGGCAGCGCTCCAGCCAGCGACACCGACACGTTGTCCGGCCTGCAGTGGGACATGCGGCAGATCCACGCGCCCGAGGCGCACGCCATCACCGGCGGCAGCCCCAGCGTCGTCGTCGGTGACATCGACACCGGACTCGACTTCACCCACCCCGATCTCGCCCCGAACTACGACGCCGCGAGGAGCACCGACTGTTCGTCCGGTGCGCCCAGCCCGCTGCTGGAACACAACGACGTCGACGGCCACGGCACGCACACCGCCGGCACCATTGCGGCAGCGGCCAATGGCTCAGGCATCGTCGGCGTCGCTCCCAACGTCAGGATCGCCGGCATCAAGTCGAGCACCGACGATGGGTTCTTCTTCCCCGAGATGGTCGTCTGCTCCTTCGTCTGGGTGGCCGAGCACGGGATCAATGTCACCAACAACAGCTACTTCGCCGACCCGTGGTTGTTCAACTGCAAGAACGACGTGGGTCAGCGCGCGATCTGGGAAGCCGAGCGCCGAGCCATCCGGTATGCCCAGAGCAAGGGCACGGTCGTCGTCGCCGCCGAGGGCAACGAAAGCACCGACCTGTCGCATCCACGGGTCGACGTCATCAGCCCCGACTTCCCGCCGGGCAGCGAGCAGCTGCGGCAGATCACCAATGCGTGCGCCGTGGTCCCGGTCGAGGTGCCCGGTGTGGTGGGCGTGACCGCGACCGGCAACCTGCACCTCAAATCGTTCTACTCGTCGTACGGCATCTCCACCGCCGACGTGGCCGCCCCCGGCGGGGACTCTCGGCTGCAGGCCACGCCCATCGCGAACCGTCGGGTGCTGTCGACCTGGCCGTCTACTTCGAAGTGTGGGCGCCCAGTCACCGACCCGGGCACCGGGGCCCTGTACTGCTCTCTGCAGGGCACCTCGATGGCCTCGCCGCACGTGGCCGGGGTCGCTGCCCTGGTGATCAGCCAAACCGGGAAGACCGGTGGCGCCGCAGCGGCTGCGGTCGAGCAGGCGACCAACCCGCTGCCCTGCCCGGACGACGCGCTTTACCTTCCATTCCCGCAGAACAGCGGTCAGCCGCAGCACTGCTCCGGTGGCACCCCGCACAACAGCTTCTACGGCGCCGGGGAGGTCGACGCGCTCAAGGCCGTGCGCTGAGCAGTCCTACTGGACCGCGTCGAGCAGGTAGCGGTGGTGGCCGAAGTCGGCGCGCCACGGCAGGTCGAGATGCTGCATCACGCCTTGGTCGTACTTGCGGCCGGTGCCAAGCATCAGGGCGCGCAGCGCGGCGTTGACGTCCGGGCGGCTGAACTCGGTTCGCCGTAGGCGCATCGTGCGGCCGTCGCCGGTGCGCAGCTTCAGGACGCCGCCGCGCTGGCTCGGCAACAGCGCGCCCGACGTGATGCTGTCGGCTCTGGCCAGCCGGTAGGGCCCGAACTTGGGCACCGCGATGAAGTCGGGGCCGACGACCACCCGGCGCGAACACAGGGCGTAGGACAGCGCGAGCACCAGGACGCCGGCGACGGGGTAGTTCCAGGTGGCGTAGCCGGTGACCAGAGCGATCGGGATATAGAGCAGGGCACCGAGAAAGACGCTTGTCACGCCCTCACTGAGCGGCACCCCCGCCGACGCGGTCGGCCCTTTGGGTAGCTCCTGTTTGCTCCAGACGGTCATCGAGCCGGCCGCCTCGATGGGCTCCTCGGGCTGACCGGCGCGAGACGCCTTGGCCTTGGCCCGCAGAGCGCGTTCGTTGTCGCGGCGCCGGCGGGCAGATTCGGTCAGCAGTGCCATGAGGGCTCCCGTGCAACCAGTGGGGCTCCTGCCCCGCCCGTCAAATGATCTCACAGCGACCGGGTCGCTGCATCCCGACAGGGCTACGACCTCGTTGCCCCGAAGGCGCCGCCGAGGCCGGTCAGGTCGACGTGCCGCCCGGGCACGCCCGGCATGCCTTCGTTGAGCTGCCGCATCACCTCGAGCGCGGTGAGGATGTGCTGCCCGACCTGGTCGGCCGGACGCCGGGCGTCGACCGACACGAGGATCCCGCGCTCGCCGTACCAGTCCAGGATCGGATGCGTGACGTCGTAGTAGAGGGCCAGCCGGCGCCGGATCACCTCCTCGGAGTCGTCGGAGCGGCTCTGCTCCGCGGCCCGGCCGAGCAGCCGGCGGACCAGCTCAGCGTCCTCCACCTGCAGGTGCAGGGCCACGTCGGCTGTCATGTCCAGCTCCAGCGCGATCTCGTAGAGCGCCCGGGCTTGCGCCATTGTGCGGGGGACCCCGTCCAGGACGTAGCCGCCGCCCCTGGCCGCCTCGATCGCCTCGCGGACCATCGAAAGGACGACCTCGTCGGGTACCAGCCCGCCGCGGTCCAGGCAGTGCTGCACCGACGTGCCGAGCTCGGTGCCCCGGGCCACGTGGTCGCGCAGCAGGTCGCCGGTGGCGATGTGCGGGATCCCGAAGTGGCTGGCGATCACCTCGCCCTGGGTTCCCTTGCCCGCGCCCGGCGGCGCGATCATCAGCACCTTCACCGGTGTCTCCTGTCGTCGGCGGCAACCCCATCACATGCTGGGCGGCACCGGTGCGGCGGGCGGATGAGAAGGTGCTGCCATGCCCCCTGCCCCGTGGAAGACCTGGACCGCCCTCGGTTTGGTCTACGTCGTCTGGGGATCCACCTACCTGGCGATCCGCTACGTCGTGCAGGGGCTGCCGCCGCTGCTGACCGCCGCCACCCGCTTCGTGCTCGCCTCCGCACTGATCGCCGCGTTCCTCGCCGTACGACGGGGGCGGGGCTCGTTCCGGGCGACTCCCCGGCAGTGGCGCAACGCCGCGGTGATCGGCCTGCTGCTCCTGCTCGGTGGCAACGGCGGGGTCACCCTGGCCGAGCAGCAGCACCTGCCGTCGGGGCTGACGGCGTTGCTCGTCGCGGGGGTCCCGCTGTTCGTCGTGGTGCTCCGGATCGCGGTCCGCGACCGGCCGGCGCC
>JBKJOO010000293.1:0-6955 GCA_046595615.1 Mycobacteriales bacterium
GCCCTGGGAACCAGCCTGGACCCAACTGTTCGACGCGACCCTCAGACCACCCGCCGCAGCCTGAACCCCGTCCACCGCCGCGAGGCCCCAACCGAGACCTGAAGTGGAAGAGCCGGACAGACCGGCCGATCACCCACGCCCGACCTGCGAGCAAGATCATCAAACGCCGTCAGGGCCGCTCAAGAACCGAGGCGGTGGATCCAGGCTCAGCGAAAGCGGCCTCTCCCCACGGCCACCAGTCGACCGGGTTTTCCTTATGCTGCAGTAGATATGGGCTGGTCTCGGCGGCGAGACGGTTCGTCATCCTTGGCACCCGTTCCAGTGATGTCATGTGTCTCGTGACACGCCCCAAACACCTGAGTGAGACATAGGAGATGGTGAACGCATCGTGCCACGAGGTGTCGGACGAGGCCGCGACGACCGCGCCGCGCCGTAGCTCCTGGCGGGCGGCCGCCCTGACCCCCGGAGGACGCCACGAGGAAGGCCTCGAAAAGTCGCCGCCAGGAATATGCCTCAAAGGCAGCCGTCCAGCGGCTGGTCGCGGTCGAGTTGGCTAGGCTGGGGGCAGTCTGATTCCCGCGTTTCGTGCGCCACCGGCCGGGGTGATCGCTCGTCGGTAGACGAAGCCGACGGTGACGAGCAGGCCGAGGAGCCAGCTCAGTCCGATGAGCAGTGGCGCTGTTTCGTCGAAGCCGCGGGTGAGTGCTCCGTCGAGCAGGACCCGGGAGCCACCGTAGCCGGGCAGGAACGTGGACAGCGTGGTGGGGGTGGGATGCAGCATCGGGCTCTGGACGAAGCCCACGTCGATGAAGGGCAACAGGAAGGCGAGGAACACGCCCCCGACCCGACCGAAGACCGGCGCGAGCAGCGCGCCGATGAGGGCGTAGGTCAGTCCGATCAGCAGGTTGGCCGCGATGTAGGCGGGCCAGCGCGTGGCGTCGAAGACCAGTGCTGTGGTGAGCAGCGAGACGGCTGCTGCGACCAGGGAGGTCCCCGTCAGGACGGCGAGCCGGGCGGTGAACAGAGATCGGGGGCGCAATCCGGCCAGGGCGACCCGGCTGTCGGCGGTTCGGCAGTCGAGCAGCACGAACAGCCCGATCAAGGCGGCGAGGGAGGCGATCGCGATCGGGGCCATGGTGGCGCCGTGCAGGTCCGGCATCGGGACGGTCTTGGCGAACCGCCGGCCGTGCTCGTCGAGGAACACGGTGATGGGTTTGTTCGGGGTGACGGCAGTGGCGGTGAGGATGAACACCAGGGGCACGAGGACGAACAGCACCCACTGCGCTAGGTCGCGTCGGTCGTCGCGCCAGGCGGCCCGTAACGCTGCCGACAATTGACTGGTGCTCGCGAGGTGTGACCATCGAGATGGGTGTTCGGTGCGGGTGCGGGCGGCGGCGATGCTCCACGCTGCGGCTGCCGCGACCAGGGTCCAGGCAAGTGCCCAGCCAAGGTCCCCGAGCCGGCTACCGTGCCTGGCGGGCAGGTCGACCATCCACAGGGTCACGAAGTGCGTTGGCAGGAAGCGGGTGGCGAGCCGGTCGGCTGAGCCCATTGCGGGTCCGAAGAACACGTCGAGAATCCAGACGAACAGCACAATGACAGTCCCGTTGACCGGGTTGCGGGCCAGTGTGCCGACGACGGCGCCGATCGCGATGTAGATGGCCGCGAACATGAGCGTGCCGGCGATCGCTCGGGTCGGGTGCACGATGCCGGTGCGGGCGGCGAGCGCGACCAAAGCGGTCGTGCTGGCAAGGCCGGCGAGAACGAGGCCGGTGAGCAGCCGGGCGAGCACCAGGCGACCGGCGGGTAGGCCGGCGATGACCAGGCGCCGGTCGGTGTCGCGGGTCGCGGCGGTCTGGAAGTACATCCCAATGCCGGCGAGGAAGGCAGCCGCCCAGCCGGCGGTCGCGGTTTCGACCGCGATCCCGCCGGTGCCGTCCAGGAGCTTCGCGAAGTCGGCGATGCTGCTGGCCACCACGACGACGAACACGATCGGCACGATCGCGAGCAGCATCAGGTTGACGGGGTTGCGGGCGTAGTCGGTGAGGTAACGGCGGGTGAAGACCAGGATAGTCATCGCGGCACCGCCAGACCGTCCTTGACCTCAACCATCCGGTCGAAGCGGTCCTGGTCGACGACGAAGTGACTGACGATCAGCACGGTCCGACCGCTGGCGCGGCGGTCGGCGACGATGGTCCAGAACTTCAGGTAGGTGTCCCAGTCGAACCCGGCGTACGGCTCGTCCAGCAGCAGCACATCGGGATCGGCCAGCAGCGCGAGACCGAGGTTGAGCTTGGCGAGGGTCCCGCCGGAGAGCTGATCAGCGCGGGTGCTGGCGTACCGGGCGAAGCCGAGCGTGTCGTACAACACCTTGCGGGACACCGAGGCCTGCTGCGCACTGATGCGGTAGGCGCGGGCGAACAGTTCGAAGTGCTCATCGCAGGTCAGCCGCGGGTAGACCAGCGGTTCCTGCGGGCAGTAGCCCAGCGAGCCGGTGCGCGAGATGGTGCCGGCGTCGGCGGCGAGTGATCCGACCAGGATCTTCATCAGGGTGCTTTTACCGGAGCCGTTCTCCCCAACGAGGCCAACGACCTCCCCGCGGTGCAGGGTCAGGTCGGCGCCGCGCAGCACGGGTTGCTGGTGGCGGCGTGGCCAGATGCCGCGCCCGAAGGACTTCTCCACACCCGTTGAGGTGAGCACGTCGGCGCCAGCACGACCCGCCTGTGTGCCGGCCGCGCTCGGCAGAACGCGTGGCCTGCTGTCAGTGGTCGACATGACTGTCACTCCTCCGGTCCGGGCTGGTGTCGGTGCTGGGCGGCTGTCGCGAGGGCCGGTGGGGCCGGTAGGGGTGGACTCGTGCGGCGTAGCCGGTCCACTCCGAACCGAACGCCGTGGCGACTTCGCGTTCCTCCGAGCGGGCCAGTCGGGCGTAGACGTAGGCAAGGACCGGGAACATCAGCAGTGTCGGGATCGTCGGCCACTGCAGCAGCCAGCCGGACATGACCAGCAGGAACCCCAGGTACTGCGGGTGCCGCAGCCAGGCGTACGGACCGTCGGTGGCGAGCCGGTCCTGCTGGGCGGCAGCGTGCAGCCGGGTCCAGGCGGCGGCGATAAGCCAAAAACCGCCGCCGATGACTGCGTAGCTGGCCAGGTGGAACGGGCTGACGTGCGGGTCGCCTTGCCACCCGATCAGGTCGTTCCACAGGTGCCCACCGCTGTGCGTAGCTTTGAGCGCGGGGAACCGGGTGCCGAGCCAGCCGGACAGCAGATAAATCGTCAGCGGGGCGCCGTACATCTCGGTGAACAGCGCGACGATGAACGCGGAGTAGCCGCCCATCGCGCGCCAGTCCCGTTTGGTGCGGGGGTGGAAGAAGCTCGCCGCGAAGAAGATCATCAGGGCGCTGTTGAGGATCACCAGCGACCACAGGCCGTAGTCGGCGTTCATGACGTCATCCCGGTTGCCGCAGCGGTAGTGACGAGGTCGGGCGGGGCCGCATCCATCGCTGGGGGCGGTTCCGGCGGTACCTGGGCCTGAGCAGCTGCTGGCGGTTGGTAGCGGCGGAGCCGGCTGGCATTGCCGACCACCGACAGTGAGCTCAGCGCCATCGCCGCGGCGGCGATCATCGGCGATAGCCGCCAGCCAAACGCCGGGTAGAGCGCACCGGCGGCGATCGGGATGCCGACGCCGTTGTAGACGAGGGCGAAGAACAGGTTCTGCCGGATGTTGCGCATCGTGGCCCGGCTCAGCGAGATGGCCGTCACCACACCGGACAGGGCCCCGGAGATGAGTGTGATGTCGGCGGACTCGATCGCGACGTCGGTGCCGGTGCCGATGGCGAGACCGACGTCGGCGGCGGCCAAGGCTGGGGCGTCGTTGATGCCATCCCCGACCATGCCGACCCGGTGCCCGGCCGCTTGCAGTCGTTGCACCTCAGCTGCCTTGTGGTCGGGGAGGACCTCGGCCAGCACCTGGTCGATGCCGGCTTGCTTGGCGATCGCGGCGGCGGTGCGCGGGTTGTCACCGGTCAGCATGTGCACTGACAGTCCCATTGCTTGCAGGGCGGCGACGGCCGCGGGCGCTTCGGGCTTGAGGGTGTCGGCGACCGCCACGACCCCGGCGGCTGTGCCGTTGACAGCGACGAGCATCGCGGTCTTGCCTTCGCCGGCGAGCTGGTCGGCCGCGCCGAGCACCGTGCCGGTGTCGATCTGGTGCTCGGTCAGCAACCGTGCCGAGCCGACCAGGACGCGCTGGCCGCCGATCCGGGCCTGCACGCCGCGCCCGGTGACCGAGGTGAACTCCTCAACGTCCTCGAGCAGCAACTGGCGCCGCTGGGCGGCCTTGACCAGGGCGCCGGCGAGAGGGTGCTCGGAACGGGACTCGGCGGCGGCTACCAGCGCAAGCAGCTGCGACTGCGTCCATGGCGGCAAGGCGACGATGTCGGTCAGGGTCGGGGCGCCGACGGTGAGCGTGCCGGTCTTGTCGAGCACGATCGTGTCGAGCTTGTGCGCGGTCTCCAGTGCCGCAGCCGAGCGGATGAGGATGCCGGCCTGAGCGCCCTTGCCGGTGCCGACCATGATCGACAGGGGGGTGGCGAGGCCGAGTGCGCACGGGCAGGCGATGATCAGCACGGCGACCGCCGAGACAAGCGCCAACGTGAACGCCGGTGCGGGTCCGGCGACGTACCAGGCGGCGAACGTGCCGAGCGCGACCACGATGACAGCTGGAACGAAGTAGCCGGCCGCGGCATCGGCCAGTCGCTGGATCGGGGCCCGGGAGGCTTGCGCCTGCTGGACCATCCGGACGATCTGCGACAGCACGGTGTCCCGCCCGACCCGGCTGGCTGTCATCCGGAACGCGCCGGTCTGGTTGACTGTCGCGCCGATCAGCTCGTCACCCGATTGCTTGGAGATCGGCATCGACTCCCCGGTCACCATCGACTCATCGACTGCGGAGCTGCCGTCGAGCAGCTGCCCGTCGACCGGGATCTTCTCGCCCGGGCGGACCACCAGCACGTCACCGACTTGTACGTCGGCGACCGCGATCTCCACCTGGAGGTCGCCCCGTTGAATGTGGGCGGTGCGGGGTTGCAGGCCGATCAGCTTGCGGATCGCCTCGCCGGTGCCGGCCTTGGCCCGGGCTTCGAGCAGCCGGCCGAGCAGGATCAGCGTGATGATCACCCCGACGGCTTCGAAGTACACCTCGCGGACATCCGCCGGCAGCGCCGCGGGGGCAATCGTGACGAGCAGGCTGTAGCCGAACGCCGCCATCGTGCCCAGCGTGATCAGGGTGTTCATGTCCGCGGCACGGTGGCGCAGGGCCAGCCAGCCGGTCCGGTGGATCGGCGCGCCGGTGTAGACCATCACCGGGGCGATCAGCGCAAGCTGCCACCAGCGGTTCAGCAGCAGCCCGGGCACCCAGCCGGCACCGAACACCTCGTGGGCCATCACGGCGAACAGCACCGGCGCCGTCAGGACAGAGCCGACACCCACTCGCCGGGTCAGGTCATGCAGCTCCTGTCGGCGGGACAGAGCTTCGCGGGCCTCCTCCGCGGCCGCGTCCGCCGGGTCGACACCGACAGCCACGGGAACAGGAGCCTGTGCCGGTGCGGACCCGGGTGCGGCCGGTGTGACAGTCAGCGTGCCGTGGATCATGTTCATCGCGCAGGAGAAGGTGAACTCCCCAGCGCGGTCCGGCAGCAGCCGCACGACCGTCTTGTCGTACGCCGGAAGCGCGGCGCTGACGGCGAAGTCGGGGAACACCACCCGGCTCGTGCAGTCCCCGGACTCCTGCCGGTCGAAGGTGATCTCCATCGGCAGACCGGCCACGGCCTCGAGGTGCTGAGGGGTGTAGCCGCCTCGCAGCACGACGGCCAGTCGCTGGACCTTGGCCGTGACGTCGGCGCGTTGTGCCGCGGGTCGGCTGCCAAAGAAGAACCACAGCAGACCACCGGACAGCACGGCAGTCACGAGGAGGACGAGAACGTCAGTGGTGTTCATGACGGCTTCCGATCGAGGGGTGTGACCTGATGGATCAGTGGTGGCTGCTGTGGTCGACGGTGGGCCGCGAGGGCCCCGAGTCGCCGCTGCCGCTGATGGCAGGGCCGATGACCCAGGTCGACAGGGCGAACATCGCGGTGAAGACCGCGAGCCCGATCGCCGGAGCTGTCCAGCTACCGAATCTGCGGTGCAGTCGCAGCAGCATCGGCACCGACAGCACCAGGCCGAGGGCCCCGAACAGGGCAGTGCCGCCCGAGCCGGCGACCAGCGCCGTCCCGGCCAAGGCGCCGATGTGGTGCAGGACGTGCGGGGCCAAGCCGACGACGACACCGACGATGCCGGTCGCGGCGTTCCAGCGCTCGCGCAACCAGGACGGCGCGTTCGCGCTGGATGCCGGCGGCAGCGTCCTGAGGTGGGTGCTCATCGGCTTCGGACGTAGCGTCGGACCGCGTGAGCGAGCTCCGCGACCGTTTCCTCGGTGTCACCGGTGTCGATCGCCGCCCGGACGCACGCGTTGATGTGGTCGGTGAGGATCACCACAGCGACCGCGTCGACAGCTGCGGTGACGGCCGACAACTGGTCGAGCACATCGATGCAGTACCGGCCGTCGTCGTACATCGAGGTGACGCCAGCGAGCTGGCCGGTCGCCTTGCGCAGCCTGGACAGGACCTCCGCCTCCTGCCGTCGGGAGGCGCTTGGCTGTCGGGTCGTCGGCAGGGTCACAGTGCTCATCGCCGGCTCGCAGCGCTCTGGATGCCGTCCCGCGCGGCGCGCAACTCAGCGACCTGTCGCTCCAGGTCGATGATGCGCTGGTCAGCGGGCAGATCGACGCGAGGTGCTTGCCCGTCGCGACGAGGGTCCTTGGCCTGGGCGCCCATGTCATGACCGCCGTGCATGCCATGCATCATGAAGATCATCATCAGCGGGCAGGCCAAGATGATGAGCAGCGGAAGGTAGT
>JBKJOO010000373.1:0-28863 GCA_046595615.1 Mycobacteriales bacterium
CGGCCTGAACGAAGGACCTGCAGGGTGGGACTCGGCCGTGCCCACTACGTGCCCCGAAACGCGGCGCGACAGGGTCTGAAGGGGTCAATCACGGTCAAGGCCGTATCAGGCTACTCCCTTACCTCCCAGGCATTCTCAGCCTAACAACTGCCCGCAGGTGACCGTGAGAAAACGGCCCCGTTAAGATTATGAGTCCCCTGCTCTGACCAGCTGAGCTACCGCCCCGCCGGGGAGCATAGTGAGCGCCTGCACCTCCCAGACCCTATTGGAGCCCCCCGTGCACGTCCTCGTCACCGGCGGCGCCGGCTTTGTCGGCGTGGCGGTCGTCACGGCCCTGCTCGATGCCGGGCACCAGGTCCGGGTCCTTGACGCCCTGCTGCCCGAGGTGCACGCGAGCGGCTGGCCGGCCCACCTCGACCGCCGTGCGGAGCGGATCCAGGCCGACGTGCGCACGATGGAGGACGGCGTGCTCGACGGCGTCGACGCGGTCTGCCACCAGGCGGCGATGGTCGGCCTGGGTGTCGACCTCGACGACCTTCCGTCGTACGTCGGACACAACGAGCTCGGCACGGCGGTGCTGCTCGCCGCGATGGCCCGGCGGGGGGTCGGTCAGCTGGTGCTTGCCAGCTCGATGGTGGTCTACGGCGAGGGTCGCTATGCGTGCGCCGAGCACGGCGTGGTGCGGCCAGGACCCCGCGCCGTCGACGATCTCGATGCCGGACGCTTCGAGCCGACCTGCCCGGTGTGCGGCCGGTCGCTCAGCAGCGAGACGGTGCCGGAGGACGCGCCGCTGGATCCGCGCAACGTTTACGCGGCGAGCAAGACCGCGCAGGAACACCTGTCGTCATCGTGGGCACGGGCCTGCGGCGGAAGGGTGACCGCGCTTCGCTACCACAATGTGTACGGGCCTCACATGCCGCAGGGCACGCCGTACGCCGGGGTGGCGAGCCTGTTCCGCAGCGCCCTTGCCAGGGGTGAGGCCCCCAAGGTCTTCGAGGACGGTGGCCAGCAGCGGGACTTCGTGCACGTCCGCGACGTGGCGCAGGCCAACGTGCTGGCACTGCAACACCCCGGCGCCACAGGGTATCTCGAGCCGTACAACGTCGCGAGCGGCACGATGCACACGGTCGGCGACCTGGCCCGCGAGCTCGCCCTCGCCGCCGGCGGGCCGATGCCGGTCACAACAGGGCAGTACCGCCTCGGCGACGTACGGCATGTCGTCGCATCGCCCGGGAAGGCCCAGGCAGCACTCGGGTTCCGTGCGCAGGTGTCCTTCGGCGACGGTGTCCGCGAGTTCGCGACCGCGCCGCTGCGCGAGGCCGTCGGTGCCTGACGTCGTCCTGCCCTGCCTCGACGAGGCCGGCGCGCTGCCGTGGGTGCTCTCCCGGATGCCCGAGGGCTACCGGGCGATCGTGGCCGACAACGGTTCGACCGACGGCTCCCGGGAGATCGCCGCGTCCTACGGCGCGCAGGTGGTGCCCGCCTCCCCTCGCGGCTTCGGTGCCGCCTGCCACGCGGGCCTGCTCGCGGCGACGAGCGACATCGTCTGCTTCATGGACGCTGACAGCTCCCTGGACCCACAACAACTCCCCCGGGTTGTCGAGGCACTGGCCGGGCACGACCTGGCGATGGGCCGCCGGCGCCCGACGGCCCGGGGCGCCTTCTCGCTCCACGCAAGGCTCGGCAATGCCGAGGTGGCCCGCCGGGTGCGCAAGCGGACCGGCTACGACGTCCACGATCTCGGGCCGATGCGCGCCTGCCACCGGCAGGCGTTGCTCGATCTCGACCTCGTGGACCGGCGCTTCGGCTATCCCCTCGAGATGGTGGTGAAGGGCTCGGCCGCCGGGTGGCGCGTCGTGGAGGTCGATGTCGACTACCACCCGCGGGTCGGCCGGTCGAAAGTGACGGGGACGGTCCGCGGGACGGCCCGTGCCGTGCGCGACATGAGCCGGGTGCTCGCGCGAGGTTGAGCTCAGCCGGTCGCCAGCGGCAGCCGAGCGGCCGGCAGGCGGACCAGCACCCGGCAGCCCGGCCCGTGGTTGCTGATGCTGATCTCGCCGTGGTGCGCCTCGACGAGACCGCGGGCGATGGCCAGCCCGAGGCCGGCGCCGCCGTCGTCACCGGGGGTGCGGGCCGCCGTACCGCGGAAGGCCACCTCGAAGACGCGGGCCAGGTCGCTGTCCGGGATCCCGCCGCAGGCGTCGGCCACCTCGACGTACGCCGAGTCGCCATCGGAGCTGGCGCGGACCGAGATCACCCCGTCGGCAGGGGTGTGCCGGATCGCGTTGCTCAGCAGGTTGCGCAGCACCCGGCCGAGCTCGGGCAGGCTGCCCTCGACGGACGGCAGGCCACCGGTGGCGTCGCCCACCAGCCGGACCCCCTTGGCCGCGGCGACCGGCGTGGCCGAGGCCACCGCGTCGCTGACGACATCGGCGAGCGAGATCTCCTGCAGCGTCAGGCGCAGCGCCGATGCGTTGATCCGGGAAAGCTCGAACAGGTCGTCGACCATCCCGGCGAGCCGGTCTGCCTCCCGGCGCAGGCCGGTGTGGTAGCGACGCACGGTCTCGGGGTCGTCCTCCACCACCCCGTCCTCGAGCGCCTCAGCCATCGCGCGAATCCCGGCGAGCGGGGTGCGCAGGTCGTGACTCACCCACGCCACGAGCTCGCGGCGGCTGGATTCGAGGGCCCGCTCGCGCTCGCGTGACGCCTCGAGCCGGCTGCTGGTCTCGGCGAGTTGCCGGTCGAGGTGAGCCAACTCGGCCGACAACGGCCCTCCGGCGGGGGTGTAGCCGCCGTCACCGATCCCGGCGGCGGCGACGCCCAAAGCCCGACTGCCAGCGACGACGGCGCGACCCAGCACGACGGCCGTGGCGACGCCAACCGAGCCGGCGACCGCGACGACCACCAGCAACACCTGCAGGTCGTGGTCGGACAGGAACATCGCCGCGGCCGTGCCGACCGCGCCGGCGAGGACGGCGCCGACCGACACCAGGGCGACCACGGTGAGCGACAGCACCATCGAGCGGCGGCGCAGCAACCGCAGCAGCAGCAGGCCGAGCAGCGCGACGGCGAGCGAACTCCCGGCGGCGATGCCGACGACCACCAGCAGGGCCGGGATCACCGGGCGTCCTCGAGCTCGTAGCGATAGCCGACACCGAAGACCGTGACCACCCGGGTCGGGTTGCGCGGGTCTGGCTCGACCTTCTCCCGCAGCCGGCGCACATGGACCGTGACCGTCGAATGGTCAGCGTACTCCCAGCCCCACACCTGCTTGAGCAACTCCTCGCGGCTGAAGGCCTGCCGGGGATGCTGCAACAGGAAGACCAACAGGTCGTACTCCCGCACCGTGAGCCCGAGTGGCTGGCCACCTCGGCTGGCTTGGTGCGCCGCGACGTCGACCTCGATGTCACCGTCGCGGAGCACATCGGGTGCGCTGGGGGCGAGCGGCGCCGCGCCGCGGCGGAGCACCGACTGCACGCGCAGGACGAGCTCCCGCGGGGAGAACGGCTTGGTCACGTAGTCATCGGCGCCGAGCTCGAGCCCGACCAGCCGGTCGGTCTCGTCGCCCAGCGCGGTCAGCATGACCACCGGCACCGGGGCGTGCTCGCGCAGCCGCCGGAAGACCTCGAGGCCGTCCATGCCCGGGAGCATCAAATCCAGGACGACGAGGTCGGGCGGGTCGGCGACGGCTTTGTCGAGCGCCACCTTGCCGTCGGCGACGACTGCCACGGCGTAGCCGGCATGGTCGAGGTAGCGCGCGACGACATCGCTCACCGTCGGGTCGTCGTCGACGACCAGGATGCGTTGCTGCACGCCGACCTCCGGTCGTCAGGTGTCCCGCCTTGAGGTTAGGCGGACCCACCAGGGTCCGGCGAGGTACAGGCGTCGACGTCACCGTGCCGTCACCGGCAGCAGCGGCTCAATGCCGGGTTTGTGGACTTACCGTCCTCGTCATGCCCCGCCGCCTGCTCGCCGTCACAGCGCTGTTCGCGCTGGCCGCGTGCGGCGGGAACCCGGCCCGCACGGCCGCCGGGCCGGACACGCTTGCCTTCGCCGCGCCACCCACGACCGCCGCCGCCACCGACAGCTGGGCCCCGTGGCCGCAGGCGGAGCACGACGCGCGCCGCAGCGCCGCGTCGACTGCGACCGGCCCGCAGACGGCAGCCCTGCGGTGGACCCGACGGCTCGAGGGCAGCGCTACCCCCGGCCCAGTCATCGGCCGGGACGGGACCATCTACGCCGCCAGCAATGCCGGTGTCCTGCATGCGCTCGACCCGGCGACCGGCGCAGACCGTTGGACCTTCGACGGCGGGGGTCGCTACGGCAGCGACCTGTCGACGTCTGCTGCTGTCCTGGCCGACGGCACGGTGCTCTGGCCCGGGCCACACAACACGATCTTTGCGCTGGACCGTACCGGCACGCTGCTCTGGCGCGAGGTGCTCACCGGCCAGCCGACGTCGCCGGCGGTGACCGCCGAGGGACGTGTCACCGTCGGCGACACCTCGGGAGGTGTGACCGCGCTCGCCGTCGCCGGGGGCCGGCACTCGGTGCTGTGGCGGGCCCGGCTGCACGGCACGTCCTACGGCTCGGTGGCCCTGTCACCGACCGACGTGCACCGCGCCTACACGACCGTCGACGACCAGCTGGTCGCCCTCGACGACGCGCGGGTCGCCTGGCGGTTCAAGGTCGGTGGCCAGATCGAGGTCTCCCCCGCCGTGGCCCCGGACGGCACAGTCGTCGTCGGCACCAACGACCGCTGGGAGTACGGCGTCAGCCCGGCCGGCAAGCGCATCTGGCGGCACGACCGGGCATCCTGGAGCTACTCCTCGCCAGGTATCACCAACGAGGGCATCGCCTATTTCGGCGACCACACAGGCCATCTCGATGCGGTCAACGCGAGAACTGGTGCGCTCGTGGCGAAGTACGCCGGAGGAGCTCGGCACGCGAAGGGCGAGCCCGGTATCGGAGTGGGCGTCTGGACCGCGCCGCTGGTCGACGCGCGGCACGACGTCTACTGGGGCACCGAATCCGGCCACGTGCACGGCGTCGACGCCGCCGGCCGCAGCCTGTTCGACCTCGCGCTCGGCGCGACCGTGGACAGCTACCCTGCCCTCGGCTCGGACGGGCTGCTCGTGCTCGGCGTCGCCGACGGCCGCCTGTTGGGCATCGGGAGCCCGCGTGCATGACGTCCAGCTGCTCGTACTCGCCAAGGCTCCCGTCGCCGGCCGGGTCAAGACCCGGCTGTGCCCGCCATTGACGCCCCAGCAGGCCGCCGACGTGGCCGAGGCGGCCCTGCTCGACACCCTCGACGCCGTACGCCGTACCGAGGTGCGCCGCCGGGTTCTCGTGCTCGACGGGTCGTTCGCGGCAGCCGGCTTCGAGGTGCTGCCGCAACGCGGCGACGGGCTCGACGAGCGGCTTGCCGCGGCCTTCGACGACGCCTGGTCCGGGGCGCAGCTGCCCACGCTGCTCATCGGTATGGACACCCCCGAGGTCACTCCGGCCGGCCTGGAGGCGGCCGCCGAGGCGCTGGTCCGCACCGGCTGCGTGCTCGGCCTGGCCCAGGACGGCGGGTGGTGGGCGCTCGGCCTGGACCGCCCGGACTCGTCGCTGCTGCTCGGGATCGCGATGTCGCAGGACGACACCGGGGCGCGGCAGCGCGACCGGTTGCTGGCCTCGGGCCGGGATGTGCTCGACCTGCCGGTGCTGCGTGACGTCGACACGGTCGGCGATCTGATGGCCGTGGCCGAGCTCGCACCGGACGGGCGCTTCGCGGCCAGCGTCCGCACCATCCTGGCGGGCTTGACGTGACCACGGCCGTCGACCTGTACGGCGCCGGGCTGCAGGCCGCCCATGAGCCGATGCTGCTGCGCTACGCCGACGGGACCACGCGGACCCAGCCGGTGGGCGCCTGGACCGCCGAGGAACACGCCGGCGACGAGAGCCTGCTCGACCGCTGCACGGGTGCCACGCTCGACATCGGCTGCGGACCAGGTCGTCTCACCGTCGCCCTCGGCCTACGTGGCTTGCCCGCACTCGGCATCGACATCGCGCCGGCGGCCGTCCGGCTGGCCCGGTCGCGGGGTGCGCTGGTGCTCGCCAGGTCGGCGTTCGACCCCCTGCCAGGGGTCGGCCGGTGGCGCACCGTGCTGCTCGCCGACGGCAACCTGGGGATCGGCGGCGACCCGGCGGGGCTGCTCCGACGGCTGCGCGAACTGCTGGCGCCGGGCTGCAGCGTGCTCGCCGAGCTCGACCCGCCAGGCACACCGAGCGGACCGGCGCGGGTGCGCGTCGAGCACGCCGGGCTGGTCAGCGACTGGTTCCGCTGGGCCCATGTTGCCGCGGACGACACCGCCGATCTCGCCCGCGCAGCCGAGCTGACCCTGACCGAGCAGTGGGAAGCAGGTGGCCGATGGTTCGCGGCGCTTTCAAGACGCTGAGCGGGTCGCAACGTCAGGACAGGACCGCCATCGGGCGGGCGCCGCTGACCAGCGGCTCGACGTAGCGGCGGATCGCCAGCGCCGCGGCCGCACCCTCGCCGGCCGCCGACGCCGCCTGCTTGGTGCTGCCGCTACGCACATCGCCGGCCGCGAAGACCCCCGGGACGCTCGTCTGCATGCCGGCATCGGTCAGCAGAAACCCCGCCGCGTCCAGGTCGATGACGCCTCGGGCCAGCTCGGTGTTGGGCGACAGGCCGATGAACACGAAGACGCCGTCGTAGGCCTGTTCGCGCTGCTCGCCGCTCTCAGTGTCCTCGAGCACGACCGTCGCGAGCTTGCCGTCGCCCTTGAAGGCCGCGACAGTCGTGTGCGCAAGGACCGTCATCGCGGGGTTCTCGGCGACCTTCTCCTGGACCACCTTGCTCGCGGTCAGCCCGTCGCCGATCGTGGCGATCGTGACGTCGGGGGAGAACTTCGTCAGGAACACGCCCTCCTCCCCCGCGCTGTTGCCGCCGCCGACGACGAGCAGCTTCTTACCGCGGTAGAACGCACCGTCGCAGGTCGCGCAGAAATGCACACCGGCCCCGATAAAGTCCTCCTCACCCGGAACCCCGAGCCGGCGGTACGTCGAACCGAGGGTGAGCAGCACGGCGAAGCTGAGGTATTCCTTGCCGTCGCCGGTGCCGATGCCGCGGTACTCCCCATCGACGACGAGCTCATCGACGGACTGGGCAGTCAGGATCTCCACCCCGAACCGCTCGGCCTGCTGCCGGAGCCGGTCGGCGAAGTCCGCGCCGGTCACCCCCTCGGGGAAACCCGGGAAGTTGTCGAGCAACTCGGTCACACCGGCCTGCCCCCCGACGCCGGCCCGCTCCACCACCAGCGTCGAGATGCCCTCCCGCGCGGCGTACAGCGCAGCGGTGAGCCCGGCCGGGCCGCTGCCGACGACGATCAGGTCGTAGAACGGCTGTTTGGCCTCAGTCTTCAGGCCCAGCTTGGCGGCCATCTCGGCGTTGCTCGGCTCGACCAACGTCGAGCCGTCGGCGAAGCGGATGACCGGGATGATGCTCTTGCCCTGGTTGACCTGCTGGACGTAGGCCATCCCCTCGGCATCGCCATCGACATCGACGAACTGGTACTGCACCCGCTGCTCGCCGAGGAACTGCTTGGCCCGCTTGCAGTCGCCGCACCAGGTCGTGCCGTAGACGACAAGCCCGTCAATGGAGGAGGTCATGTCCGGCAGATTAGGCCTGGCTGGGCGCCGGTGGGACAACACGTCGTGACATCTCGGGGACAAGTGCTCACAGCGACCTCACAGGCTGCGCTGACCCGGCGCAGAACCGGATCGTCGATGCTTGGCCCATGGGGGCGACGATGGCAGCGGATCGGGTCGTACGACGTCCCGTGGTGCGCCCCACCCCCCGGTGGTGGCGGGACGCCTCAGGGGCGCTCGCCTGGGCCAGCCTGCTGATCGTGGTGGCCCTGTGGGTCGCCGGCGGCGGGGTGCAGCAACTCGGGCCGGGTGGCATCGGATTGTCCTCGGTCGGGCGGCTCACCGGCCTGGTCAGTGCCGACCTGTTGCTCCTGCAGGTCCTGTTGATGGCCCGGCTGCCCTTCGTCGAACGCGCCTGGGGGCAGGACGAACTGGCCCGCCGGCACCGCCTCGTCGGGCTGTGGTCGGTCAACCTGATGACGGCCCACGTGGTGCTGATCACGCTGGGCTATGCCGCCACGGCGCGCACCGGCGTGGTCGGGGAGCTCTGGACCCTCGTGGTGAGCTACCCGGGGATGCTGCTGGCCACCGCGGGTACCGCCCTGCTGGTGCTCGTCGTGGTCACGTCGGTGCGCCGCGCCCGGCGCCGGCTGCGCTACGAGACCTGGCATCTGTTGCACCTCTACGCCTACCTCGGCGTCGGGCTCGCGCTGCCGCACCAGCTCTGGACCGGCAGCGACTTCCTGGACCGTCCGCTGGCCACCGCCTTCTGGTGGACGGCCTGGGCAGTGACTGCGGGCAGCGTCGTGCTCTGTCGGCTGGGGCTGCCGCTCTTGCGGTCATGGCGGCACCGGCTCGTCGTACGACGAGTCGTGCGCGAAGGTCCGGGGGTGGTGTCGGTGCACCTCACCGGACGCCACCTCGACCGGCTACCGGTACGCGCCGGACAGTTCTTCACCTGGCGGTTCCTCTCCGGACCCGGCTGGACACATGGCAACCCCTACTCGCTGTCGGCCGCGCCGGATGGCCGCTACCTGCGGATCACCGTGCGGGACAGCGGGCGGCTCGCCGCGCTACGCCCGGGTACCCGCGTGCTGTTCGAGGGGCCCTACGGGCGGCTCACCGCTGACGTCCGCAGCCGCCGCAAGGTGGCGGTCCTGGCCTCCGGGATCGGGATCACGCCCGGCCTCGCGCTGTTGCAGGAGATCGCCGGCCCGAAGACCGACGCGGTCGTCGTGCACCGGATCAGCACCGAGGCCGACCGATTGTTCGCCGACGAGCTGACCGAGCTGTCCCGCAACCGCGGGGTCCGGGTCCTGACTGCGGTCGGCCACCGCGTCGTCGGGCGGCCGTCCTGGCAGCCGGCCGGAACGGCACACCCGTCCGACCGCGCGGCGCTGCTGCGGGCGGTCCCAGACCTCGCCGACCGTGACGTCTTCGTCTGCGGACCACCGCCCTGGACCGAGGCCGTCCTGACCGCGGCCCGCGCAGCCGGGGTTGCTCCAGGCCAACTCCACGTCGAACACTTCTCCTGGTAGCGAGGACCTCTCATGCGCCGCATCACCCTCTGGCTCTGCACGACTGCGAGCGCGGTCGTGCTGCTGTTCAGCTACCACACCTCGACCGAGGGGGCTGTCTCGACGCGGTCCACGGCGAAGCTGTTGACACCCGGCGCGGCTGCCGTCGCACCGACCCCGGCCGCCGCGGCGGCACCGGCAGCTGCCATCGTCGTCAACGGTTCGGTCGCCGATACCCGCTACGGACCGGTGCAGGTCCAGATCACTGTGCAGGCAGGCAAACTGGCCACCGTTCGCGCCGTCGCCTACCCCACCGGGGGCCGCGACGGCGAGATCAACGGGCAGGCCATCCCGATCCTCGACGACGAGGCGACCACCGTGAAGAACGCCAAGATCGACACGGTGTCGGGCGCGACCTTCACCAGCCAGGGCTACCGCGAGTCGCTGCAGGCGGCCCTCGACGCCGCGCACCTGTGACGATTGACCGCCGATCCTGGGTGGAGCAGGTCATGGGCCTCCCGGTGAGCCTGCTCGTCCGCGGCCCGGAGCCGGCCGGTGACCGGGTGGCTGCCGCCGTCGCCAAGGTCTATGCCGAACTGCGGGTCGTCGATGCCACCTTCAGCCTCTACCGTCCGGACAGCTTGCTGAGCCGACTCAGCCGAGGGGAACCGGTCGGGCGCCCGGCCGAGCTGCTGGAGGTGGAGCAGCGGTGCGAGCGGGCCCGGCTGACCACCGGTGGGGCCTTCGATGCGCGGCGTCCCGACGGCGTGTGGGACCCGTCAGGGCTCGTCAAGGGCTGGGCCGCCGAGCGGGCCAGCCGACACCTCGCCGAGCTGGCGGATCATGACTGGTGCGTCAACGCCGGCGGCGACGTCCAGGTCGCGAGCCCGAGCGGCGAGCCGTTCCGGGTCGGGATCGAGGACCCGGCCGACCGCACCCGGCTGCTCGCCGTCCTCGAACGCACCGCCGGGGCCGTCGCGACCTCCGGCACCGCCGCCAGGGGCGCGCATCTCTACGATCCCGCGACCGGCCGACCGGCCGACCGGCTGGCCGCCGTCACCGTGGTCGGGCCGTCGCTGGGCGAGGCTGACGTGCTGGCCACCGCGGCCTTCGTCCGTGGGCCCGGCGGGCTCGCCCTGGTCGAGGCTGCCGATGGCTACGAGGCGATGTTGGTCGGGCGTGACGGTGAGCAGCGCTGCACGACCGGCTGGGCCCGCAGCCGGTAGCCCAGCCCGGTCACCTGGCGGCCGCCACCTCCGGGACCGTCCTGCGGTCGGCCGGCCCAGTCATCCGCGACGGCAGGAGCGTGGTCTCCGAGCGCAGGAACACCACGAACAGCAATGCGAGCATGACTGCCCGTCCCCAGACGCCGATGATGACCGCCTGCTTCTCGATGCCGAAGTCGAGCCCCATCGAGAGCCGGTAGAACCACCGGAAGAGCCCCACGTAGAACACGCTGTCGAGCGCCAGGTAGGTCACCCACCAGCCCCACCGCAGCCGGATAAGGACGAAGAACGGCAGCAGCCATAGGGCGTACTGCGGGCTGTGCGCCTTGTTGAGCAGCATGAACGCGGCGAGCATCGCACCGCTGACCTGGATGAAGGGATACGTGCCGGTCCGGCGGCTGCGCCACCACCCCGCGCCACACGCCGCGGCGAAGGCCAGCGCGAGCAGTACCGGGATGAGCGCGTTGAGCTGCTGCGTGGAGATCTGGGGAAAGCCCCAGAACCAGATGCTGTTGGACGTGATGTCGGCGCCGCGTAACGCCTGGAAGGCGTACGGCGCGTACCACCCGTCGACGTTGACGAGGGCGAAGGCGCCGTTCAACCCGCCGAACACGGCGCCGAACACGACCGCGGCCACCCGTAGGCCGACGCCGTCGCGGGCCCGCAGCCGGTCGAGCAGCAGCGCCACGATGAACAAGCCCGGCCACAGCTTCAGGCAGGCACCGATCGCCAACCAGGCTGCGGCCCAGGCTGTCTCACCCCTGTGCCAGGCATGGAACGCCGCCACGGTTGCACACACCACCAGCAGATCCCAATTGTGAAAGGAGTACCAGACCAGCGAGGGCGCCAGCGCGTAGATCAGGGCCCGCCAACGCACCATCGTCGTCAACAGGTACGCCGTAAGCAGGCTGAACGGGGCGAGCAACAGTGCAGTCAGCTGCAGGTAGCTGCCGCTGTTGCGAGCGACAAGCGCTGGCAACCAGGCGAACACGCCTGTCAACACCGGGTACTCGATCGCCCCGCCACGCAGCTCGCCGTCGACCAACGAGCCGTGGATGTAGGGGAACGGGTGCCGGTGCATGCCTCGCCCGACGTACAGGACCTGGATGTCGTTGCTGCACAGCGTCCGGTCGCGCGCCTGGTCGTAGTCGCCGATGCACTGTGCCTTGAGGGCGAAGCCGGCGACGGTCAGCACAGCGCAGGCGGTGAGCACGACCGCGAGGGCGCGCCTGGCCGCTGAGTCCACATCCGGACGGTAGTAGAGCCGACGCATGGACCCCGCCGGAACGGGGAGGAGCACTGGAGCCGGCATTCACGTCGGATCCCCACGGAGCGGACCGATGGACATGAGCGCGGTGCAGGTCGACGCGCTGCGCCCCGACGTCCCCGACCCGGGCAGCACCTGGTTGTTGGATCTCGAAGCCCGACCCCAGGTGGTCTCGCAGGCGCGTCGCTTCGTCGTGGAGCACGCGCCACCGCTGACCGACTCGACGCAGGATGCGCTCATCCTGCTCACAAGTGAACTGGTGACCAACGCGGTGATTCACGCACGGACCGCGCTCCAGGTCGGCATCACTGTCTCCGCGACCTTCGTGCTGGTGACGGTGTTCGACCTCGATCTCGGTCTGGAGGAGCCGCCCGGGGACCGCAACGGCGGTCGCGGCCTCGGGATCGTCGCCGCCCTCGCCGACGGCTACGACCTGGTCCGCCATGTCGAGGGCGGCAAGACTGCCTGGTTCCGGCTCCGCAGGGACGCCGTAGCCGCGGATGGCCGCAGGTGAACGAAGACGCCCGACCAGCCTTCGGTGAGGACGGCCACGAGCAGGGTGCGTCAGTCCCCAAGGTGCGCACCGGGATCCCTGGCTTCGACGACGTCACGATGGGCGGGCTGCCCGAGCGACGGACCACGGTCCTGGTAGGACAAGCCGGCAGCGCAAAGACGGTCTTTGCCGGACAGTTCCTCGCCGAGGGGGTCCGGCAAGGTCAGGGCGCGGTGTTCGTCACACTCGAAGAGCCGGCGGTGGACCTGCGGCTCAATCTGCAGACCCTTGGCTGCGACATCGCCGGCTGGGAGGCCTCTGGTGACTGGGCGTTCGTGGACGCCTCACCGATCGTCGATCTGGACAGCCCGGACGGCCCGGAGATCCTCCCGATCAATCTGGAGACGCTGGCCGCCCAGATCGGCCATGCCGTCGACCGGACCGCCGCCCAGCGCGTCGTCGTCGACAGCCTCAACGCCGTGCTCGCCCTGCATGCCGACCCTGACACGGCCCGGCAGCTGCTGCGGGTGCTCGTCGCGCGGCTGCGGGCGATGGGTCTCACCGTCCTGCTGACCGTCGAGACGCCCGGCCCGCCTGGCATCGCCATCGGGTCCTACGGCGTCGAGCAGTTCGTGGCAGACAACGTGCTCCTGCTGCAGAACCGGCTCGAGGGCCCCGTGCGGCGGCGCACCGTCGAGGTGCTCAAGATGCGCGGCGCCATGCACCACAAGGGTGAGGTCGCCTTCACGGTGCTGCCGGGCCAGGGCGTCGTGGTGCTCCCGATGTCGCGCCGGCACGTCGCGACGTCGAGCTCCGACGCCCGGGTGACCTCGGGCAACCCCGGGCTCGACGCGATGACCCAGGGCGGGCTCCGGGCCGGCTCGTCGACCCTCGTCTCCGGGGCCACCGGCACCGGCAAGACGCTGCTGGCGAGCGAATTCATCGCCGCCGGTGCCGCCCGCGGCGAACAGGTCCTGCTGCTGACCTACGAAGAGTCGAGCGAGCAGCTCCAGCGCAACAGCCGTGGCTGGGGTCATGACCTCACCGGCTTCGAGCAGGCCGGGCTCCTGCACATCGTCTCGCGTTCGCCGGAGGCCGCCGGCCTGGACGACCATCTCGTCCAGATCCAGGATCTCGTCCGCCGTCTGCGACCGTCCCGGGTCGCCATCGACAGCCTGTCCGCGCTCGAACGACTCGGACCTGCGCAGTCCTACCGGGAGTTCGTCATCGCGCTGCCGGCCTTCCTCAAGCAGGAGGGCATCGTGACGCTGTTCACGGCCGCGTCACCGAGCCTGTTAGGTGGCACCTCGATCACCCAGGGCCATGTCTCGGCGATGACCGACGCCATCGTGCTGCTGCGCTACGTCGAACTGGCTGGGCGGATCCACCGTGGCATCGCGGTCCTGAAGCTGCGTGGGAGCGGTCACGACACCCGCATCCGGGAGTTCACGATCACCGACCGGGGCATGCGCGTCGGCGAGCCCTTCAGCGACATCACCGGCATCCTCAGCGGCAACGCGGTGACGATTGCGCCGACGGTCACGACCCCGTCGCTGCTGCGTGGCTGGCTCACCCGGCGGCTCGGCGGCTGACGCGGGCGCGGGCGGACCCGATGAACCGATCGGCCTGCGCGTCCGTGTCTTCGCACGTGATCGAGACCTCCGACGCCGAGCTGGTCCGCCTGCTCGTCGACGAGCACGGCGGGGCCCTCTACGCGTTCTGCGTACGGTGGACCGGCGACGCTCAACGGGCCGAGGACGTCGTCCAGGAGGTGTTCCTGCGAGCGTGGCGCAGCCTGTCGACCCTCGACCTGGAGCACCGCCCTGCGCGACCGTGGCTGTTGTCAGTGGCCCGCAACCTGCTCACCGACGCCCACCGCGCCCGGCAGTCCCGGCCGGTGCTCGTCCATGACGAACGCACCCTCGCCTCGGTCACCACGGACGACGAGATCGACCGGGCGGTGGAGTCGTGGCAGATGGCGGCCGCGATGCAGCGGCTCAGCCCGCAGCACCGCGAGGTGCTCGTGCAAGCGCACTGGATGGGCCGCAGCGTCGCGGAGACTGCCACCTACCTGGGCATCCCGCCCGGCACAGTGAAGAGCAGGACGTATTACGCGATCCGGGCACTCCGGCTGCTGCTCGAGGAGATGGGGATCAGCACATGACCGGACACGAGCAGTGCAGGCAGGCGCTCGGCAGCTACCTCGTCGGAGCACTCGACCCGGCGGAGCGGGCCACCGTCGAGACGCACCTGTCCGGCTGCCCCTCCTGCCGGGAGGAACTCGCGTCGTACGCCGGGATCCCTGGGCTCATGTCACGGCTCACGCTCGACGAGGCGCTCGGTGACGCGCTGCTGCCACCGGCCTCGCTCCTTCCTTCCGTACTCGCCGCGGTCGAGGGTGAGCGGCGACGCAGGACGCGTCGGCTGCGTGGGTGGCAGGCCGGCGCAGCAGCTGCCGTCGTCGCCGCAGCGGCAAGTGTCGTCGCGGCGGTGGGGCTGCCCGCGACCGGGCCGTCGGGGACCGCGTTCACCGCTGCCGCAGGGGTTGTCGCGTCCGGTGACCTGGCGACCGACGGCAAGCCCTGGGGCACGGCGTTGCACCTGCGGGTCCACCTGCCCGATGCCCCGTCGTACACGGCGTGGGCCGTCGACGGCGACGGGACGCGGACCGTCGCGGCGTCCTGGGGGAGAACCCCCGGCGGGACGATGCGGGTGGACGGGGCGACGAGCCTGCACCCAGCGACCCTGCGCTCGGTCCTGGTCACCAACGACCAGGGCGCGCCGCTGCTGCGCCTGACGCGATGAGCCGGCCATCAGCGCGGCTGATGGATCCATCAGCCTGAGCCGCCTACCGGCCGCGGACGGGCCGGTGGACGGTGGACCCATGCCGCCCAACCTGACCCGTGGCCGAACCCCTGCACCCGCCGTCGCGGGCTCGCGCCTCCCGGGGCTGCTCGCCGTTGCCGGGGCGACGGCGGTCGCGTTCGCGGTCTCGCACGTCTTCCCGGCCGTCAACCCCTCGACGGTCGCGGTGGTGCTCGGCGCCGTCGCGGTCAACCTGGGCCTGCACCACCCGGTGCTGCACCCCGGAAGCTCGGTCGCCTCGCACCGGCTGCTGCGGGTCGCCGTCGTCCTGTTGGGACTGCAGCTCGCCCTGCCGCAACTGCTCCACCTCGGCCCCGGCGGCCTCGAGGTGGTCCTGGTGACCGTGGCGGTGACGTTCGGCGGCACCCGCCTGATGGGCCGGTTGCTCGGGCTGTCCCCAGCGCGTTCCCTGCTCATCGCGACGGGGTTCTCCATCTGCGGCGCCTCCGCCGTCGCGGCGATGGAGGAGGTGGCCGGCGGCGACGACGACGACACCGGCATCGCGATCGCACTGGTCACGCTCTGTGGGAGCCTGGCGATCATCGTGCTCCCGGCGCTGCGTGGACCGCTGGGCCTGGACCCGACCGCGTTCGGCAGCTGGGTCGGCGCGAGCGTGCACGACGTCGGACAGACCGTCGCCACTGCCGCCCGCGTGCACGGCTCACTGACGACGGCGGTCGTGGTGAAGCTCAGCCGGGTCGTCCTGTTGGCACCGCTCGTGGCCGGCGTGTCCCTGACCCGTGCCAGGAAAGGCGTCGGTGGGTCCGACCGTCGCCCACCACCGGTGCCGCTGTTCGTGGCAGGGTTTCTCGGTGCGGTCGCCCTCACCAGCACCGGGCTGCTCCCGGCCGGCGTGCTCGACGCCGCCAAGACCGCGCAGGGCGTGCTGCTGGCCGCGGCGCTCGTCGGCTTGGGGACCGGGATCCACCTGCCGACCCTGCGACGCACCGGCGGCCGGGCGGTCGTGCTCGGGCTCGCGTCCTGGCTGCTCGTCGCCGTCGTGTCGTACGCCGGGGTCCGGCTCCTCGGTCAGTAGGCGGGGGCGCGGCCCGGATCAGTGCGCCGCGTGGCGCAGTTGGCGGGGATGGTCGGCGCGCGCACCGACCGGGGCGAGCGCCGGCGTGACCTGGTGGGTGCCCGCCAGGGTCTGCAAGCTCGTTGCCAGCACCGGTTCCACGTCGGGGTCGGTGCGGGGGTCCGGCTGCGCGACGGTCGGGACCGGGGTCAGGTAGAAGTCGGCCTGCACGCGTTCGGGGGTGACGTCGACGAGGGTGAAGCCGTGGCCGACGCCGTCGAGGTACTTGATCCAGGGGTTGGTCGCCTGCACCGCGCCGGCTCCGGCCCTGGCGCCACCCAGGGCCGCAGTCGTGTTGACCGGCGTCGGGGTGCCCCCCGCCGCGATCTCATAGAACCCGTCGCTCGTGACCGACGGGCAGACGAACTCGACCGCCACGCTCGCCCCTGTCCCGGCGTACGACGTGCGGTCGCGCGGCATCTCGATGGCCCAGGACGAATGGATGTCACCGGTGAGGAAGACGGCATCTCCGGCGCTGGTCGGCAAGCCGCCGAGGTGCCCGACGAGGCGGGCCTGGTCGGCCTGGTAGCCGTCCCACTGGTCGGAGTTGAGAAAAGACAGCCCAGGTGCGCCGAACAGCGCCCCGGGGAAGCGCACCGGTGAGACGACGACCTGGTTGCCGACCAGGTGCCACGGCCCGGTGCCGGCAAGCCCGTCCTCGAGCCAGCTGAGTTGCTCGGGTTCGGGCAGGTGGCGGGACGGGTCGATCAACTGCGGCGCCAGCGCGGGCAGATCCGGGACGAAGCCGCCACCCTTGGTGCCGCCGAACTCGACCTGCCGGCTGCGGTTCTGCCTGGTCTCGACGACCGAGAGGTCACCGAGCGCACCGAAGGCGAACCGCCGGAAGAATCGGGTGCCCCGGTGCGGGACGTCCTGGCTCGGCAGCCGGAACGGCATCCACTCCAGGTAGGCCTGGTAGGCCTGCCGGCGTCGCTCGAGGAAATCCCCCTCAGCACCAGGCGTGTGGTTCTCCGCATCGGTCGACCAGGTGTTGTTGGCGACCTCGTGGTCGTCGAAGATGGTGATCCACGGGTGCCGGCGGTGCGCGACGGCGGCGTCGGGGTCGGCCTTATGCAGCGCGTGCCGCAGGCGGTAGCCGGTCAGATCGATCGGTTCGGTCGCGGGCTGGGCGTCCCGGGTGCCGATCAGGGTGTCCGGGCCGTACCGACCGTCCGCCCCGCCCTTGGCGTTGGGGTACTCGTAGATGTAGTCGCCGACATGCAGGACGAAGTCGAGGTCGTCGCGTCGGCCGATGGTCCGGTAGGCACCGAAGTAGCCGCCGGTGTAGTTGCTGCAGGAAACCAGCGCCAGTCGCAGCGCATGGACCTCCCCGTCGATGTCCGGTGCGGTCTGGGTGCGACCCACGACGCTGCGCTGTCCTTCGGCCCGGAACCGGTACCAGTAGCGGGTGTATGGGCGCAGCCCCCGGACGTCGACCTTCACCGTGTGGTCGTTGTCGGCGCTGGTCCGGACCTTCCCGTGCCGGACGATGCGCTCGAACTCCTCGTCCGCGGCGAGCTCCCAGTGCACGACCAGCGGCGCGCCCAGTCCGCTCCCGGGCGTGGCGACCGGCTGCCCGTGTCGGGTCGGCGGCGTGGCCCGCGTCCACAGCACGATCGCATCGCCGAGTGGGTCGCCGCTCGCGACGCCGTACCCGAAGATGCCCCGCCTGGCCGGCTCGGCCGCGGCGACGGCGTCGAACAACCGGACCGGTGCGACCGCGAGCGCGGCGCCGAGGGCCGCGCCCTTCAGGACGGTCCGCCGGCTGGGCACGATCTGTGCTGGGGTCATGGCCGCAGCATCCCGCCGGAGGTGTCCATTGGGAAGCCATCGGTGAACCGTGCAGGAACAACTGGAGGGCTGGCGGGCCTTCACCCGTGGTGATCCCGGCAGCCCGATTGCCCCGACCCGCGGCGATCTTGACGATCTGGTCGGCAACACGCCGTGCGGGGCCGACCAGATCGTCAAGATCGCGCCGGGAGGGGCGTTGGTGGGGGAGACGTGAGGCAGTGGCGACGTAGCCTGCCCGGGGGAGCCATCGCGGGCCCGGCACTGGAGGGGGCACGACATCACACGACAAGCGAGCCGTTGCGTCTGGTTCCCGGTGGCGAGGGAAACCCCGCGCGGATGACCGAGCTCGGACCCGGGGGCAGCTCGCGCGGACCCGCGCCCATTGGTCCGCCGAACGCCATGCTCGTCCCGCGCTACGCCGGCCCCGACACCTTCGCCAGGTTGCCCAGGCTCCACGACGTCGGCCGAGCCGATGTGGCAGTGCTGGGTGTCCCGTTCGACAGCGGTGTCTCCTACCGCCCCGGTGCACGGTTCGGGCCGGGCGCCGTCCGCGCCGGTTCGAAGTTGCTCCGGCCTTACCACCCGGCGCTGGACGTCGAGCCGTGGTCGGTCCTGCAGGTCGCCGACGCGGGCGACGCAGCCGTCAACCCGTTCGACCTGCTCGAGGCGATCGGTCAGATCGAGGCGGCCGCGGACGCGACGTACGACCGCGCCGGCAAGCTCGTCACGATCGGCGGTGACCACACCATCGCGCTGCCGCTGCTCCGCGCCGCGCACCGCCGCCACGGCCCGATCGCCCTCGTCCACTTCGACGCGCACCTGGACACGTGGGACACCTACTTCGGCGCGCCGTACACACATGGGACGCCGTTCCGCCGGGCCTCGGAAGAGGGGCTGCTGGCGATGGACCACGCCGCTCACGTCGGCACCCGGGGGCCGCTCTATGCGCGCAACGATCTGGTGGACGACCGCCGGCTGGGCTTTGCCACGATCTCGACCGACGACATCGCGCGTCGCGGCCTGGACCAGGCGATCGACCGGATCCGCGAGCGGGTGGGCCGGCTTCCGGTCTATCTCAGCGTCGACATCGACGTGCTCGACCCGGCACACGCACCTGGCACCGGCACGCCGGAACCGGGCGGTCTCACCACCCGCGAGCTGCAGATGATCCTGCGGGGCCTGTCCGACCTGACGATCATCGGGGCGGACGTCGTCGAGGTGGCTCCCGCCTACGACCACGCTGAGCTCACCGCGCTCGCGGCGGCCAACGTCGTCTATGAGTTCCTCGGCCTGTTCGCGCTCCAGCTGGGCGGCGCCGGAAGCTGAACGGTCAGGGCTGCGGGACCAGGCCTTCACAACCCGGTGCGAACCACGGCCACGGCTGCGCCTGCTCCCACCGCGCTGCGAGGTCGAGCAACAGGTCATCGCGGTAGCGCGGCCCGGTCAGCTGCAGGCCGAACGGCAAGCCGCCGGGCAGCCGGCCCGCGGGCACCGAGATGGCCGGGTGGCCGGTGATGTTCTGCAGGGCGGTGTTGACGGCATCCGCGGGCGTGCCCGGCAGGTCCGCGCCGAGCATCCGCCCGTCGGCATGCTGGGCAGGCATGCACAGCGTCGGGGTGACGAGCACGCCGTCGTTGCCGAGAAGCAGGTCCAGGTGGCGCACGTGGTCGAAGCGGCGCCGGCGCGCGTCGAGATAGTCGGCCAGCGACGTCTGCAGGCCCGTCTGCATCTGGGCCAGCAGAGCCGGATCGAAGTCGTCGGCTCGCGACTCCAGGAGATCCCGGCCGAGCTGGTGGGCCTGCTCGGTGCAGCAGATCGTGAACCAGTCAAGGTCGGCGTTGCCAGCCGGGGTCACCTGGGCAGGTTCCAGCACGTCGACAGCCAACCCGAGGTCGCGCTCCAGGACGCGCAGGGCGGCCTCGAAAGCCTGCTGCAGCGAAGGGTCGAGCGGACCCCAGTCGCTGGTGCGCGGTGCGGCCAGGACCCGGCGCAGTCGGCCGGGTGGACCAGCAGTCCACTGTGGCAGGGCGCTCGGATCGCCTGGCACCGGACCTTTCTCGATGTCCAGCAGCAGCCTGAGGTCGGCGACCGTGTGGCCCATCGGGCCGTCGGTCGACAGGTCCATCCACGACGGGATCGGCGACCTGCCGACGATGCCGTTGGTCGGTTTCATCCCGACCAGGCCGCAGAACGCCGCCGGGATCCTGGCCGACCCGCCACCGTCGGTCGCGGTGGCGATCGGCACCATCCCGGCGGACAGCGCCGCTGCGGAGCCGCCGCTGGAACCGCCCGGCGACCAGCGCAGATCCCACGGGTTGCGGGTCGGGCCGAAGAGCCGGTTGGCCGTATAGGCCTCGAAGGCGCACTCGGGCAGGTTCGTCTTGCCGATGACGACCGCCCCCGCCGCCCGGAGCCGCCCGGGCACCAGCCCGTCGGTCACCGCCGGCGGCGTCGCGGCGTAGAGCAGGGAACCCTGGGTCGTCACCATGCCGGCGACGTCCTCGAGGTCCTTGACCAGCGCGGGCACGCCGGTGAGTGGGCCGAGCTCCTCCCCCGCCGCGAGTCGGCGGTCCTGATGCTCGGCCTCGGCCAGCGCCTGCTCGCCGCGCAACGCGACGACGGCCCCGATCCGCTGGTTGCCCGCTTCGACGAGGCGCAGGGCGCGCTCGACCAGTTGGACACACGAAGCTTCACGGCGACGGACGAGCTGCGCGACCTGCCCGATCACCGACCGGGTCCCGTCAGGACCGCACGCCGGCAGCCTGGAGTTGTTGGGCTTCCGCCTGCTCGATGACGATCTCGGCCTCGAGATCGACCGAGCGGCCGAAAACCCAGTACAGGACGCCGGACACCGGAAGCCCGATGAACAGCGAGATGTCGGCGCCATTAAGGGCCTTGGCGGCGAAACCGGTGAACAAACCGGTGCTGAAGAACGGGATCATCACGGCGAAGCCGACGAGGTAGGCGGTGATCCCGCGCCAACCCCAGCGGCCGTACAGCCCGTGTGGGTTGAAGATCTCGGCGATGGCGTAATGCCCGCGACGGACGAGGTAGTAGTCGACCAGGTTGATCGCGGTCCACGGGATGAACAGGTACAGGATCAGCAGCAGGAAATTGTTGAAGTTGCCGAGGAAATCAGCGGATGCAGCAAGCGCCCCCACCAGGGACAGTGCGGCGGTCAGGGCGATCGTGACGACGCGGACCGAGGTCGTCGCCCGGATCGGACGGAACGAGTCGATCGCGCTGATGAGGGTGAGCGACCCGCCGTACATGTTGATGGCCATCACCGAGATCAAGCCGAGCGCGGAGAAGATCAGCACGATGGCGCCGAAGCCGCTGAAGACCTTGTCCCCGGCGATGTTGATGGCCTGCACCGCGTCGAAGGCGTCGCCGGTCTTGATCGCGGCGGCGAGCACCGTCCCGAGGCACATCAGCCAGATGGCGCCGAGCGCCGAACCCCAGTAGGTCCATTGGAACGTACGGCGGACCGTGACGTCGGGCGGCAGGTAACGCGAGTAGTCCGAGACGTACGGCGCCCAGCTGATCTGGTAGCCGGCCACGACGCCGAACTGCGCGAGGAAGGGCGTCCAGTGGAAGTCCGACAGGCGCAGCGCCCCGGACGGGAAGTGCAGGGTGGCCAACGCCCCGATCGTGAAGGCGCCGAAAATCACGATGAAGGCGTAGGCGAGATAGCGCTCGAAGCGGTGGATGAGGTCGTAGCCGACCAGCGCGACGACGAGCGCGGCGGCAGTCACCACGACGAACCACAGCTTCGCGCTGCCGTGCACCGTGGTGTTGAGCGCCTCACCGGCCAGGATGCTGTTGAAGACGTTGAAGCCGGCGTACTGCACGTAGACGAACAGCCAGATCAGCAAGGCCCCGACATAGCCGAACTGGGGACGGGACTGGATCATCTGCGGCAGGCCGAGCTGCGGGCCCTGCGCCGAGTGGAACGCCATGAAGAACGTCCCGACGAGCGCGCCGGCGACGATCGAGAGCAACGACCAGATCAGGTTGCCACCGGTGGTGATGCTGATCAGGCCCACGGCCAGGGTGGCGATCTGAGCATTGCTCATGAACCACAGGGGACCGAGATGCCACAGCTTGCCGTGCCGCTCGTCGAGGGGCACGTAGTCGATCGAGCGCACTTCGATGCCGCCGACGCGCGCGGGCTGGACAGGTGCTGTGGTCACTGGGCTCCTGGTGCCGGGGGGCGATGACGATGAACGCACACTCCAGCGCGGAGGCCACCATGTCCAGCTACCTCGCCGAGGTCTGGGAGACCTGCTGCAACAAGCGGTCCGCGGCTGGCGTCAGGTCGGAGCTCCAGCGCTGGGAGTCGCCTCGCGAGTTCGCTCAGTCGAGCACGACAGTCGAGCAGGCCGTGTCGTAGGACGCGCCGGTGTTACCAGCGAGCTCCCAGATGATCCCAATCGTCGCGCCGTGGAGCATGGCGGGGATCTTCGAGGGGGGCAGTCGCAGGTGCCCGACGCCGTTGCCTACCGCATTGGTCGCGAACGTGACGCTCGGGACCGGCCCTATCACCGTCTTACATGAGGTGTCCGCGAACAGATGAAGGGTGACGCCGTACTTGCCGGGGACGGCGCCCACCAGCACGTAGCGCTCCATCGCGTAGACCGTCGGTCCATTGGTGTGGATGTTCTCGACGAAGCCCGAACGGAGTGGGGCCGACCCAACGGGATGCAGCGCGATGTGTTGGGAGTGGTACACGGCGTCTCCCCACGCCGGAGCGCCGGTGAGGCCAGTCACCAGCATCGTGCACGCCGCGACCGTTGCTGCTGCCAGGGGTGATCTCATGCGTGCCTCCGGGAGGATGGTCCCTTCGACTGTCCAGCGAGGGCGCCTACCGGTCAAGGGGCCGTGAGATCCTTTCGCGGCGGAGCTTCCCACCGCTTCAGCCACCGCGAGCGGCGGTCTGGAGTCACCGCTCCGGCGAATGACCAGACGTTCCGTCAGTTCAGAGGAGCTCCCGCGCCTGGACTTGAACCAGGAACCCTGCGATTAACAGTCGCATGCTCTGCCAATTGAGCTACGCGGGACGGTGCCGGTCGCCCAGCGGGTGCAGACGATACCGCACCCGACGGGGCCGACAGCCGGGCTCGGAGTCACTCGAGCAGCTCGGCGATGAGCGCCGCTGCCCGCCGGGCGCCGTCGGTCTCCACCGGCAGCGACTGCACCGGTCGGTCGAGCGCCTCGACCAGCGCGCGGCCGATCGACTCCGGGGTCGATGTCAGATAGTCCAGCCGCGTCCCGGCCCGATACTGCGCAAGTCGGTGCGGGACGTGCACCTGCTGCTCGAAGTGGTGGCCGAGCGGGAAGTACAGGAACGGCCGCTGGTAGGCAACCAGCTCCATCGTGGTGGTCAACCCGCCCTGGACGATCGCCACGTCGCACGCCGCGAACAACCGGCTCAGGTCGCGCACGTATCCCATCCGCTCGACGCCTGCCGGCACGGGCACCGATGCCGGGTCGATCCGCGGGCCGGTCACCACGACCATCCGCAGCTCCGGCCGCTGCTGGACCGCGTCGGGAAAAGCCTGCGCCACCCGGCGGAGCAGGTGCATCCCGACGCCGGAACCACCTGCCGAGACGACGCAGATCTGCTCATCCGGCCGCCAGCCCAACTCGGCCCGGACAGCCTCGCGATCCACCGGCGGCCCCGTCCCGCCGACGTACCCGGCGAAGTCGTAGTGCGCCATGGTCCAGTCCCGCACGCTCGGCAGGCCTGGGCCGAGCGGGTCGGTCACCAGGTCCGCCGGGTTGCCGACGAACACCGAGCGGTCCCGGAGCCGGGGGTAGCGCGCGATGTGCTCGACCATCTCGGCGTTGTAGTCCGCGGTCAGCGCCGCCTCGCCGGCCCCGCCGTCCGGCATCGGCAGCCATCCCACAAAGTCGGTCAGCCAGACATAGGGGCTTGCTTTCAACTCTGGATTTTCATGCAGAAAATGGTCGACGTCCCACCCCTCGTCAGCGACGACAAGGTCGTAATGCTCGCTGTCGACCAGGTCCTGCATCACATGGAAGTTCGCGACGAGGATCTCGTCCATCCGGCGGATCGCCTGGAACGCGTGCAGGTCGTGCTCCCCGGCCTCGGACTCGATGTGGTCGCTCTCGCTCGCCAGCCACCGGCTCGCTGGGTGGACCCGCTCGTGTCGCTCAGCAAGGACCTCGGTGACCGGGTGCTGCGCCAACCAATCGATCTCCAGATCCGGATGGAGTTGCCGGAGCTCCATGGCGATGTCGACGTCCCGTCGGGCATGACCGAGGCCGATCGCCGAGGAGATGAACAGCGCACTCCGCCGCCGCGCGCGGGCGGGCACCCATTGCGACCGCAGCGGTCGAGGTGGCGCCAGTGACAGCACGAAGTCCCGAAGCAGCAGGTTGGTCCGCACCGGCTCACGCACCGGCGGCGCGTGACCTCCCCCTTGGATCGTCACCAGCGACGCGCCGGTCCAATCAGCCAACGCCACGCCGGTCTCGTACGGTACGACGGCGTCCTGATCTCCGTGTACGACGAGCACTGGGCACTGGATCGCCCGGCAGACCCGCTCCGCATCGGCTGCGGTGGGCGCCAGCGGGACCGAGACCGTCTGCAGCAGGGTTGCGGCATCGGTCTGCAGACCCCAGCTGACGAGGTCCTCCCACTGCTTGGTGGAGTGCGGTTCGGTGACGACCTGCGACATGAAGAACTCGACCCAGCCGCGGTAGTCGGCTCGCCAGTAGTGCCGATTCGCCTTGCCCCAGCCGGTGTATTCCACCTGCGCGGCCTCGAAATCAGGTGGCAGCGGCCAAGGCAGCGCCGTGCCCATCGCCACCACCCCGGCCACCCGTTCCGGATGCCACGCCGCGAGTTGCAATGCGTGCCGACCACCGAGCGACAGGCCGACCGCTACCACCCGCTCGGTGTCGGTTGCGTCGAGTACCGCCAAGGCGTCGCCGACATATTCACGGTCGTCGTACGCCGCCGCGTCGTCCGGGCGGTCCGCATCGCCGTTGCCCCGCCCTTCTACGGTGATCACCCGGAAGTGCCGGGCGAGAAAGGGCACCTGGGCCTTCCACTGCCGCATGTGCACGATGGCCCACGAGGTCAGCAGCAGCAGGGTTGGTTGCCCACTGCCAAAGACTTCGTAACCGACCCGCACCCCGTCCCGCTCGACGCAGCCGCGCTCATCGGGTTCTCGTGCTCGCATGCTTCCACCCACCCCCGGGGACGTTCCTACGGCCGCACTTCGTACACGATGTTGAACGGCGTCTCGGCCGCTCGACGGAACCGGGTGAAGCCCGCGTCGGTCATCACCTGGCTCATCACCTTCTCACCGGCCTGTGCTCCCAAGCTGTAACCGCCGGACTGGGACCGTCCGTTCGGCACGCACAGGAAGTTGGAGAACGAGTAGTAGATCCGCCCCACCGGGTTGAGGTTGTCAGCAATCGAGTCCCCGGCAAAGGGCTCGACGACCAGCCAGGTCCCGTCCGGGGCCAACGACTCCCGGACGTGGCGCGCCGCGCCTACCGGATCCCCCATGTCGTGCAGGCAGTCGAACGTGGCCACCAGGTCGTAGCCGGTCCCCGAAAAATCCTTCGCCGTAGCGACCTCGAACGACACCTGGTTGGCGACGCCGGCGTCAGCTGCTCGCTTGCGGGCCAGATCGATCGAGCCCTGGTGGTAGTCCGAGCCATGCACCGTCGACGCCGGGTAGGCCAGTCCGAGCAGCACCGACGAAGCCCCCAGGCCGCAGCCCACGTCCGCGACGCGTGCGCCGGCGTGCAGCTTGGCAGCCACGCCCTCCAGGGCCGGGATCCAGCTGTCGACCAGATTGGCGACGTAGCCCGGGCGAAAGAAGTCCTCGCAACCGACGAAGACATCGTTGTCGTGCTCGTGCCATCCCATCCCCGCCCCGGTGCGGAAGGCCTCGGTGATTTGTGGCTCGGCCTTCAACGCGCCGAGGGCGAGCACGAAGGCCCCCGGCAGGTAGAGCGGCCCGTCCGGATTGGCGAGTGCGAAGGCCTGCTCCTCGGACAGCGCAAAGGTCCCCCCGGATGCGTCGTACCCGACGTAGCCGCCTGCGGCCTGACCGCTGAGCCACTCGGTGATGTACCGCGGCTCGGTGCCCGTGCGCTCGGCCAACTGCTCCGGTGTGGCCGGACCTTCGGCAAGGCTCCGGTAGAGCCCCAGTCGATGTCCGATGACGACGCTGCCGGCGGCCATCGTCGCCCCCAGGTCACCGACGAACGAGCCAACCAGCGCTCCCAACTTGTCCTGATCGATTGCCATGACAGCCTCCCTGTTCCGGTGAACGTCCTGGGTCCAGGCTGTACAGAGGCGTTGCGTGGTCATTGCGGCACCCGGCGCGACCAGCGCCCGTCATCAGCTCGTCGGGTGTTCGATCAGCTTCAACAGGGCCGTGCGCGCGTCCCGTTCCACCCCGACCATCCCGTGGCGGGTGGCCAGGTCGAGCGCCTGCCTGAACGATTGACCCGCGCCGGCGGGGTCGCCCATGGCAGCGGTGGCCGCGCCCTCGACGAGGGCCGCACCGGCCAGGGTAGGCAGCCATTGCTGACGGTCTGCGGCGCTGACCAGGGGGGCCAGCGCCGCGCGGGCCCGCCCCGGCTGGCCGTGGTGCAGCCAGGACCTCGCCACCGCCAGGTACGCGTCCGTCCCGAGCAGCCACGCCGAGCCGGCTGGCGCCGAGATGTTGGTCAGCAGGGTGTCGGCCTCGTCGAGAACCGCCCGGGAGTGGGTCGCCTCGGCCAATGCTGCGAGGCAACGCAGACGGTGCGCCTCATTGCCATCCGGCCCGACCTGCGCGGACGCGTCCATCAGCAACCGCCGGGCTTCGTCGGCCTCGCCCGCGGTCCCCGACTCGAGCAGGGTGGTCGCGAGCAGCGCCTGGGCCGTCGGCAGCCACCAGCGGTGCGCGGTGCGCCGGCTCAACACGACCGAGCGTCGGCCGAGGTCGGCTGCCTCGTCGTACCTGCCCTGCAACCGGGCGACCCAGCCGAGATGGGCTACCAGCCACGTCTCGTGGCCGACGTAGCCGCTGCGGCCGTTCATCTCGATCGCCTGGCCGATGCGAGCCCGGGCGAGCTCCCAGTCCGCAGCCGCGATCGCCGGGAACGCCCCTTCGAAGACAGCCCAGTGCAGCAGCAGCAGGTCGCCCTGCCGACGCGCCAGCGGCTCAAGTTCGTCGATGACCTTGTTGAGCCCGTCACGTTCACCGAGGTAGGCCAGGCTCGTTTTCAGGCCGTCCAGCCCGAGCGCGAGCGCCCGTTCGTCGCCTGCGAGGCGCCCGGCGGCCACCGCCCGTCGTCCGTAGGCGAGGGCTTCGGTGAAGCAGAGCCGGTTGCTCGCGACAATGGCCAGCCGAGCCAGCAGACCTGCCTCCGCAGCCCGGTCACCGAAGGACTCGGCGATCGCCAGCCCGGCCCGGAGGTGGGCCACGCATTCCCCGACCGGCAGGCCGATCGCGAACGGAACATCGCCGCCCAGTTCGCGCAACGCGACCATTTCCAGCCGGCGGTCGCCGGCCTGCCGGGCGGCAGTCAGCGCTACCTGGAGATCGTCGAGGGCGGGCCGGTAGGCCTCCAACGCATCTCTTGCGCGGGCGCGCGCCACCCGCACCCGGCCGACCATCTCCAGCTCGTCCGTGCGCTCTGCGGCACCGAGCGCGTGGCCAAACAATGCGTCTGCATCGGCGACCGCGCCGCGCCGCGCCGCTCGCTCACCTGCCAGCAGATAGGCGCGCGCCGCACGCGGCCAGTCCTCACAGGCGGCCGCGTGCACTGCCACGGCTTCAGGCCGCTGCGCCAACAGGTCTGCGGCGCGCCGGTGATACAGCTGCCGGCTGGGACTGGGCGTCGTGGCGTACAGCACCTCTTGCACCAGGTCATTGGTAAATTCGTAGGCGCGCCCGACGGCGACGAGCAGCCGGGTCTGCGCTGCTCGCTCGCACCGTCGCGCCGCCTCCAGCGGCGTCAGATCCAGCAGGCCCGCAAGCGTCTCCGGATCGAGCGAGGCCCCGAGCACCGACCCGGCCCGCAACAGCTCCTCGATGTCGCCCCCCGCCCGGCCGAGCCTGGCCAGCACCGCCGCCTTCAGCGACTCGGGGATCCCGGACTCCCCGGCGGTCAAACCGCGAAGCGTCTCGATCACGAAGAGCGGGTGACCACGGGTGCGCGTCATGATGGCCGAGGCCATCTCGCCCTGTCCTACCTCGAGCGACAACCGGGCAACGTCGGCGGCAGCCAGTGGACCGAGGTCAATCCGGCTGGCAGCCTCCGCGAGCATGGCGGCGGGCTCAGCGCCCTCCTCGGTCCGCAGGGTGGCAAGGATCAGCAGCCGGGCGGTGCCAGCATTCCGGGCCAGGTAGTGCACAAGTCCGACCGTGGCGAGGCCGGCATTGTGCAGGTCGTCCAGCAGGAGAAGTACCGGCCGTGAGGTTGCCAAACCCCGGAGCAGCGACGTCAGCGCTTCGTAGGCCTGTCGTAACTCCGCTTCAGGGCTGGACTGAGCAGCGAGCTGCGCGCCGCGGAGGACCGCTGCGACCGCCGGGACCAGGCCGGCCACCGTCGCACCGTGCCGCCCTGCAAGGTTGCGCAGACGGTCCGGCGGCAAGCTGGCCAGCGGTCCGGTCAGGGCGTCGGCGAACGGTTGGAGCAACAACGAATGCTCGGCTGCGTAGCACCTCGTCGACAGCACCAGGCCACCGGTTGCCACGGCGGTTGCTGCGGCCTCGGCGGCGAGGCGGGTCTTGCCGATCCCCGCCTCGCCGACCAGGAGCAACACGCTCGGCTCGCCTCGGCTGGCCGCGGCCCACGCCCTGGTCATCTGTGCCACCTCCCCGCCACGTCCGGCCAGCTGCGCCCTCGCCGTCGGGGTCACCGGGGACACCAACTCACTTGACGACGGGCGCTCCCCCCGCAGCACGGCGAGGTAGACGTCAGCCGTCTGCGGTGCC
>JBKJOO010000387.1:0-3197 GCA_046595615.1 Mycobacteriales bacterium
GATGCGGTCTCAGACGACGTGATCGCTGCTCGTCTGCGTCACTTCGCTCAGAGTTATTCGGGCCGCTGGCAGTGGGCGTGGACTCGTCGGGGACAGCACGACACCTGCCGCTCCTTCCATGATGATCTACTACGCGCGGCCGGGCTCACTGAGGGACCGAAGCACCTCGCGAGCCGCGGCAGCGGCTGCCCGTTCCTGTATCGGCCCCGGACCTTGATCTGGCACGCCCAGGACCTCATCGACGCAATCCGCCGTCGCCGGAGCTAAGGAACGGGAGGCACCGCGGGCTCACCGTCGGCCAGTTGGGTCGCGGCCCGCAGCCCGGCTAGCTCGGCCTGTTCCCGGGGCGTCCGGGCGGGTGGACGATCGTGTTTGCGCATGCTCCAGATCCACCAGAGAACTCCGCCGATGATCGCTGCCCAGTAGGCGTATCCCAGCACGTCGTACAGCAGTCGCGTCACCGGCCGGCCTCCGGGTTACCCGGCCGAGCGTCCATGACGCTCCACTCCAGCCGCTCGTACACGGCCAGGGCGCGCGCACCGGCTTCCGCGAGTGCCCGGGCAACTTCGGCCGCCGTAACCGGCCGTTCCGGCTCGCTGTGCACCCTGAGCCCGCCAGGCTCAGCGAGGGCGTCCGGCTCGCGGTCGGCAAACCTTTGCTCCAGGAAACGCAGCGACTGGGACGTGATCTCCTGGTCGTGACTCACCAGCTCGACGTGAACGACGTGCTCGGGCCAAGCATGCGTACTCATCATCCAAGGATACTCCCCCGATGTACCACTGCGGCAGTGCTGTCACGTGGGCTTGTCCGCCCAACGTGGGCTGAAAGTCGCTCGTGCCAGTTGCTTCCGCCGAAACGCGCATCGAAAGGGGCCACCGGTCGAGGCGTTGCCAGCAACGACAGAAACGCATGACTTTACGTTTTAAGGGCTATCCATCTGGGTGCACCGGAAGTCTGGAACTGAGCGCGACTCTTAGGCTGTCGAACGCCGAGCAGCAGTTCCAGATAGGCCAGGCACGCGGCGTCGCTGCGGAACCAGGTCCAAAGCTCGCCGTCGTCCCGGGGTACGTGAGCCCGGCCACCTCGATCGGCACTTGGATTGTCTGTAATCGGTGCACTGAGATGGATAGCCCATTTACGTTTACACCCCAGGTGACTGGTCAAGACAGGACCCTGCCGGCGACCCACGCCAGGACCGGGCCGGCGGCAACGCCTACGCCGATGAGGGCAGGCGCGCCGGTGACGGTCCCGGCTAGCGCCCAGGGCGCAGCCCGCTGATGTGGAACGGGCTCGGCTCGATCGTCCGTGCCGGGTTGGACCGCGGGCACGAGCCATCGCAGGTAGTAGAAAAGGCTCGCGACGGTGTTGACGGCGGCGAGGACCGTCAACCACGGGAAGCCGCCGTCCCACGCGGCCGTGAACACGGTCAGTTTCCCTACGAATAACCCGGTCGGGGGGATCCCGACGAGCCCTAGAAGCGCGGTGAGGAGGACCGCCGTGAGGATCGGGTGCGTTCTGCCAAAGCCGCGGTAGTCCTCGATGGTCCGGGCGTGCGGGAGTGCGCACACAACCCCGAATGCCGTGAGGTTTGTGACCGCGTAGGCGCTCAGGTACAGCAACAGCGACCGGAGCGCCCCGGGGCTCCGATCGGCGACGGCGACAGCCATGAGCAGGTACCCGACCTGGCTCACAGTTGACCAGCCCAGCAGCCGTCGAACCGAGGTCTGCGCGTATGCGGCGAGGTTGCCCAGTGTCATCGTCGCGGCGGCAACGACCGCGACGAGCAACGGCCAGTTCACGACCGAGGACGGGATGGCTTGGTCGAGCAGCCGGAACATCGCGATGAGAGCGCCGACCTTCGGGACGGTCGTCAGGAACGCAGCGACCGCTGGGGGGCTTGCCTCAGCGACGTCCGGGACCCAAAAGTGGGCGGGGACGGCCCCAGCCTTGAACAGCAAACCGGCGAGGACCGCGACGACGCCGGCGGCGGCGAGCGCGTGCGGCGCGTGCAGCAACCCGGTGTGGACTTGCCGGTAGGCCGTCCCGCCGCCGGCGGCGTAGAGCAGGACGACCCCGAGGAGCATGACCGCGCCGAGCAACGCCCCCAGCAGGTAGTACTTCAATGCCGCTTCGGTCCCCCGCCCGTCCCGGGCCCACGCGACGAGGGCGTACGACGGGATGCTTGTCAGCAGGAACGCGACCGCCAATACCAGCAGGTCGGTCGTCCCGGCCATCACGATGGTCCCGAGGGCGACGAGCAGCATCAGGACGTACAGCTCGGTTTCGCGCCGGGTACCGGCGGCGCTGTCGATCCCCAGGCACACGACGAGCAGCGTCGCCGCGCAGACGATCACCCGCACTGCGGCTGTCGGCCGGTCGACCGCGTACGTGAACGAGAACACCAGCCGTGGGTCGGTCGCCGCTGCCTGCAGGGCCGCGGTAACTAGCGCCGCGACGAGCCCGGCGGCCGCGACGGCCCGGGCGGGGGCCTGACGGGCGCGTGGCAGGAACGACCCGAGCAACAGGGCCGCGACCGCCGCCAGGAGCAGGACGAGCTCGGGAAGCAACGCGAGCGGTTCTTCTTTCACGACCGGGCCGTCGCTGGTTCGCCGCGAGAAGGCTCGTGCGTTGCGGGTCGGGTGGTCATCGGGCGACAAGCCCGACAACGGCCGCGGCGCTCGGTTCGACGACGTCGAGGAAGAACCTGGGGAGCAGACCGAGCAGCACCGACGCGGCGAGCAACGGCACGATCGCCGCGCCTTCGCTCAGGCTCAGGTCCGCGACGGCACCCAGCCGCGCCCCCGGCGGCCCGAGGAAGATCTTTTGGAAAGCGAGCAGGAACAGCGCTGCGGTCAATACGATCCCGAACAGCGACACGATCACCGCGACAGGGGTCACCGGGAGGCTGCCGGTGAATACCTGGAACTCTGCGATGAATCCGCTGAAGCCGGGCAGGCCAAGGCTCGCGAACGCCGCGAGGCCCGTCGCACCGGCGAACAGGGGGGTTTTCGCGGCCAGGCCGCCGTACGCGGACAGGTCGTACGTCCCGCCGCGGCGGCGCAGAACCCCCGTGAGCAGGAACAGGGCCCCGGTGATCAGGCCGTGGCTCACCATTTGGGTGACCGCACCGGTCACTGCCAGGGTGCTCGCGCGGGCGTCGCTCGCGGGGCTGACACCGGCGGCGCCGACCGCCAGCA
>JBKJOO010000388.1:0-2546 GCA_046595615.1 Mycobacteriales bacterium
CAGGCAGCCATGTTCGGCACGGCCCTGCCGTCGGTCGTCCGGGTCAACTACGTCAACAGCGAGGACCCGGCTGCCGGCCTGAGCTTCAGCCTGCGCACCCAGGAGGAGCCGAACCAGACGCTGCACAGCGTCAAGGGCTACGACACCGCCACCGGTGTCGGCACCCCGATTGGCGCGGGGTTCTTCAGCACGATCGCGAAGTAGTACAGCGCCACCCGGGAGGGGGTGCGGCCACCGGTTGGTGGGCGCGCCCCCTTCCGACTGTTCCGGCATCGGTCAGGACGGGGCAAGGTCGTCGACGTCGATCGGGCTAGGCGCTCTTGATCGCCGAGATGTCGAACTCGAGGGTGATCTTGTCCGAGACGAGCACGCCGCCGGTCTCGAGCGCGGCGTTGTAGGTGATCCCGAAGTCGCTGCGGGTCAGCTGCGCCTTGCCGTCGAAACCGGCCCGGAGGTTGCCGAACGGGTCCTTGGCGGTCCCGGTGTGCTCGAAGTCGATGCTGATCGGCTTGGTCACACCCTTGATCGTGATGTCACCGTTGAGCCGAAACTCCTCCTTGCCGAGGACCTCGACCGAGGTGCTCGTGAAGGTGATCGTCGGGAAGGTCGGCGCGTCGAAGAAGTCGTTGGTGCGCAGGTGGCCGTCGCGCTGGTCGTTGCCGGTCGTGATGCTGGCAACCCCGATGGTGACCGAGGCGGTCGAGGCCGCCGGGTTCTGGGCGTCGAAGTGGGCGCTGCCCTCGAACGCCGTGAACGAGCCGCGCACCTTGGTCACCATCGCGTGCCGGGCGACGAAACCGAGGCGGGTGTGGGTGATGTCGAGCGCGTAGTCGCCGGTGAGGTCGGCAATCGCGGGGGTGGTGGCGGTAGTCATGGTGTCCTCCAGTTGTTGACGTTGCAACTATCTGCCAATGCTAGAGAAACTTGCAGCCGCAAGCAAGCATTCCCTGCAAAGGTGTGCCGGTGGCCAATCCGCTCGCCGACCTCGCCGACGCAGCTCTCGCCCGGCTCCCGGAGCACGACAGCATTGCCTTCGAGGGCCAGGTGCAGACCGACGTACAGCTGGCCGCCCGGGCCGCCGGGCTGGCGACCGGGCTCCAGCGGGTCGGCGTCCAGCCGGGCGACCGGATCGCCGTCGTGCTGCCGAATTGCCCGGAGGTGCTCCTGACCTATCAGGCGGTGTGGCGCACCGGGGCGGCCGCGACCCCGATCATCTCCGCCGTCTCGCCGGCCGAGCTGCGGCACGTGCTGGCCGACTCCGGCGCGCGGCTGCTCGTCACCAACGACCCCCGGCTGGCCGCGGCCGCCGACGTACCAGTGCTCGACCTGGCAGCGCTGCGGGCGCTCGAGGACGCCCCGCCCGGCGAACCCGTACCCCGCACCGAGGCTGACCTGGCGGCCCTGCTCTACACCGGGGGTACGACGGGACGGGCCAAGGGGGTGCGGCTGAGCCAGGGCAACCTGCTGCACATCACCGCGGCCCGCGAGTCGGTCGTCGCCACCGCAGGCGCCCGCACGTCCGTCGTACCGCTACCGCTGTCGCACGTCTACGGCCTCGTCACGACGGTCTCCCGGCTGCACATGGCCGAGCCCGGGCTGCTCGTGCTGCAGCGGCGGTTCGACGCCGCCGGCTGGCTACGGCTGGTCACCCAGCACCGGGCCGGGTCGAGCTCGCTGGTCCCGTCGATGCTGCAGCTCCTGCTCGACCAGCCGCTGGAGGAGCACGACCTGCGGTCCCTGACCTATGTCACGAGCGGTGGCGCGCCACTGTCGGCGGCGGTCTGGCGCGAGTTCGAGCGGCGGGTCCCCGGGGTGCGGGTGTGCGACGGCTACGGGTGTACCGAGGCGAGCTCGACGGTGTCGATGAACCGGCCCGGCGCCCGCCGCCACGGCAGTGTCGGCCGGCCGGTGCCGGGCGTGTCGATCCGGATCGTCGGGGCGACCGCCCCCGGCCAGGACGGCGAGGTCCTGGTGCGAAGCCCCGGGGTGATGCTCGGCTACCACGACGACCCGGCCGCGACCGCCGAGGCCATCAAGGACGGCTGGCTGCACACCGGTGATGTCGGGCACCTCGACGACGACGGCTATCTCTGGGTCGTCGACCGGACCAAGGACGTCATCCTGCGCGGCGGCTTCAACGTCTACCCGCGCGACGTCGAGGACGTCCTGCTGGCGCACCCCGCGGTCGCCCGCGCGGCGGTGGTCGGGCGCCCCGACGAGATGCTCGGTGAGGAGGTCGTCGCCTTCGTCTCGCTCCGGCCGGAGGCATCGGCGACACCCGAGGAGCTCCTGGCGCACTGCGCCGCGTCAACCGCCCGCAACAAGGCCCCACGCGAGTTGTACGTCGTCGATCAGGTGCCGCTCACGAGCGTCGGCAAGACCGATCGCAAGGCTGCTCGCGAACTGCTCAAGCAGCGGCCGGGCTGAGCCGCCGGGACCGGCGGCGGGCCACCTCGATGACCCGCCAGCCATGTGCCGCGGCGTGCCGCCGGAGCTCCCGATCTGGATTCACCGCGACGGGTGTGCCCACCGCCTCCAGGAACGGC
>JBKJOO010000394.1:0-6137 GCA_046595615.1 Mycobacteriales bacterium
CGCACTACCCAACGAGCTGGATCGGGCTGGACCGCGGCGACCTCCCCGAACGGATCGACCAGCGGGTGGGCCGGATGTGGGCCGACGGCCTGGTCGAAGAGGTCCGCCGGCTCGAAGGTCAGGGCCTCCGCGCGGGCGTGACGGCCAGCCGGGCGCTCGGCTACGGGCAGGTGCTGGCGCTGCTCGACGGGACGATCGACGAGGTCGCCGCGCGCACGCAGACCGCCGTCGCGACGCGCCGCTTCGCCCGGCGGCAGCGGGCGTGGTTCCGCCGCGACCCCCGCATCGGCTGGCTCGAGCCGGGCCCGGACCTGCTCGGCCGGGCGATGGCACTGCTGCCGGCGCGGCTAATCTGAGCGGCGTGACCCCGGGCCTGCACTATCTCAAGGGCCACGGCACCGAGAACGACTTCATCGTGCTGCCCGACCCGGACGGCCTGCTCGAACTGACGCCGGCGCTCGTGCAGCGCCTCTGCGACCGGCGCGCGGGGCTCGGCGCCGACGGTGTGCTCCGGGTCGTGCCGTGCGCCGTGGAGCCCGCGGCCGCTCCGTACGCCGAGCAGGCCCACTGGTTCATGGACTACCGCAATGCCGACGGCTCGGTCGCCGAAATGTGCGGCAACGGGGTGCGGGTCTACGCGCGCTACCTCGTCGACGCCGGCCTGGCCCGACCGGGGCAGTTGCGGCTCGCCACCCGGGGCGGGATCAAGGACGTCGAGGTCCCACCGTCCGGCGATGTCACGGTCGACATGGGCCCGGCCGTCGTCGGCGAGCCGGTGCTCATCGACGGGGTGCCGGCCACCGCCGTCGACATGGGCAATCCGCACGCCGTGCTGGCGGTTCCCTCGGTCGAGGCGCTCGGCGAGCTGCACCCGGACCGGCTCGACCTCAACGTCGAGTACGTCGAGCAGGTCGGTCCGACCGGCCTGCGGATGCGGGTGCACGAGCGCGGCGTCGGCGAGACCCGCTCCTGCGGCACGGGCGCCTGCGCCGCGGTGGTCGCCACGGCGCTGCGCACCGGCGCTGCCCGCGGTACGGCGTACGACGTGGATGTGCCGGGCGGCCGCCTGGTCGTGGTGTGGCGAGAGGACGGGCACGTGTTGCTGACCGGACCGGCGGTGCTGGTGGGCGCGGGCGAAGTGCGCCGAGATTGGCTCGACGCATGACGCCCGCGGAGGCGGTGCGCGGCGTCGCCGGCCCGATCGGCCGGCTCGGGGGCGAGTGGATGTTCGACGAGGCCACCAACGAGCGCGGGGTGGAGCTCGGCCTATCGCGCTGGAGCTGGTACCACTGCGGGCGCGGCGGGGTCCTCGGTGACTGCGACGCCTCGGTGGTCGTCGCGGCGTTCGGTTTCTTCCCGCCGGCCCTGCAGGCCAAGGCGTGGGACAGGGGTCGCGCCGTCCTGCCCGTCGCAACGATCACCGACGAGTACGCCGGGGCCTGCGCGACCTGGGGCCGGCGGGTCTTCGCGGGCATCCCCGACGCCGGGCGGCTGGCCGACCTGCTGACCACCGCGCTCGACGCCGCCGCGATGGTTGGGCTGCCGTTGTTCGCCGGCTGGCGGGCGCTGGCGCGGGCGGGTGGGGGGAGGCTCGACGACGCAGGCCGGCTCGCCCTTGCGCTGCAGGTCGGGCGCGAGCACCGGGGTGGCCTGCACCTGATCGCGGTCGCCGCCGCCGGCATCGACCCGCTGCAGGCCGTGGTCTCCGGCCGGTATGGCACGGCGAACGCAGCGTTTTTCGGCTGGCCCGAACCGTGGCCCGACCCGGCTGCCGGCAAGGACGCGATGGCCGCCGTCGAAGCCGTGACCGACCGGCTGGTCGAGCCGGCCTACGCCGTGCTGGCAGCGGACGAGCGGGTCGAGCTGGTGACCGGTCTGCGCGCACTGGTGGTCCCGCGCTGACCGGGCGGATGCCTGCGCAAAGATCATCCGGGGCCCGCGCGGGGAAACGCCTGTGGCGTCGCGGCGCCCCCGTGGGAGGATGACCGTGATGACAGAGCCCCTGCCGCACCGCGCCGCCCCGTCCGACAGCGGGGCGATCGAACTCGACCCGTCCGCCTTCGAGCAGTCCGGCCGGGCTGAGCCCGGCTTCCACGAGCTCGAGGGGGAAGGCTTCGACCTCGAAGCCCGGCAGGGACTGCGCCGGGTCGCCGGGATCCGCACCGACCTACAGGACGTCACCGAGGTCGAGTATCGCCAGCTCCGATTGGAACGCGTCGTGCTGATGGGGGTCTACCCCTACGGCGATGCCGTCGGAGCCGAGAACTCACTGCAGGAGCTGCAGGCGCTGGCCGAGACAGCCGGCTGCGAAGTGCTCGAAGGCCTCGCCCAGCGCCGCGAGAAGCCCGACCCCAAGACCTATGTCGGCTCCGGCAAGGCGGCTGAGCTGCGGGATGCGGTCCTGTCGACCGGCGCCGACACCGTCATCTGCGACGGCGAATTGACCCCGGGACAGCTGCGCTCGCTCGAGGAGATCGTCAAGATCAAGGTCATCGACCGGACCTGGTTGATCCTGGACATCTTTGCCCAGCACGCCTCCTCGCGGGACGGCAAGGCTCAGGTCGAGTTGGCCCAGATGACCTACATGCTGCCGCGGCTGCGTGGTTGGGGTGAGTCGTTGTCGCGCCAGGGCGGCGGCGCCGGCGGCTCCGGAGGTGGCGTCGGCACCCGCGGACCCGGTGAGACCAAGATCGAGACCGATCGACGGCGGATCCGGCACCGCAAGGCCAAGCTCTCGGCCGAGATCGCGCTGATGAAGACCGCTCGCGACACCAAGCGCCAGGAGCGCGACCGCAATGCGGTGCCGAGCGTGGCGATCGCCGGCTACACCAACGCCGGCAAGAGCTCGTTGCTCAACCGCCTCACCGGGGCCGGTGTACTCGTCGAGGACGCCTTGTTCGCCACCCTTGACCCGACGGTCCGCAAGGCGGCTACCCCTAGCGGGCGCGAGTTCACGCTGACCGACACGGTCGGTTTCGTTCGGCGGCTCCCGCATCAACTCATCGAGGCATTCCGGTCCACCCTGGAGGAGGTGTCCGGCGCCGACCTGATCCTGCACGTGGTCGACGGCGCGCACCCCGACCCCGAAGGGCAGCTCGCCGCTGTCCGCGCGGTCTTCGCCGACATCGACGCCGCCAAGGTGCCCGAGGTCGTCGTGGTCAACAAAAGTGACCTCGCCGATCCGCTCGTGCTCTCCCGCCTGCAGCGCCGGGAGAAGCACGTCGTGCTCGTCTCGGCGCTGACCGGCGAGGGCCTGCCGCAGCTGCTGGATTTGCTCGAGCGTGACGTGCCACACCCCAGCACGCTGGTGTCGGTCGTGTTGCCCTACGTCCAGGGGTCGCTGGTGAGCCGCATCCACTCCGAGGGCGAGGTGCTCACCGAACGGCACGAGGAGGACGGCACCCATCTCCAGGCCAGGGTCGGTCCGGGGTTGGCTGCGGAGCTGGCCTCCTACCAACGCTGAGCCGGTGGGACCCGGTCAGATCTTGCGCAGCACGGTCACGACCCGGCCCAGCACGACGGCCGCGTCGCCAGCGATCGGCTCGTACGCCGGGTTGTGCGGCAACAGCCAGACATGGCCACCCGACTTCTTGTAGGTCTTGACCGTCGCCTCGCCGTCGATCATGGCTGCGATGATCTCGCCGTTGTGGGCGGTCGGCTGCTGCCGGACGACGACCCAGTCGCCGTCCGCAATCGCGGCGTCGATCATCGAGTCACCGACCACCTTGAGCAGGAACAGCGTGCCGCTGCCGACGAGCTCGCGGGGGAGCGGGAAGACCTCCTCCACCACTTGCTCAGCGAGGATCGGACCGCCGGCGGCGATTCGGCCGACGACCGGGACGTAGGCGGGCTGCGGATGCGCGGCCCGTTCGGCAGCCTCATCCACGGCACGCTCGAGCGCGGCTGCCACCTCGCCCGGGAGCCGGACGTCGACGGCCCTGGGCTTGGAGGGATCGCGCCGCAGGAAGCCTTTCTTCTGCAGCATCGACAGCTGGTGCGACACGCTCGAGGTGCTGGTGAGGCCGACGGCTTCACCGATCTCGCGGACGGTGGGTGGGTAGCCCCGGCGCTCGACCGATTCGCGGATCACTTCGAGCACCTTGCGCTGGCGCGGCGTGAGGCCGGACTCGTCGGCCGGACCGTCCGGCAGGTCCCGCACGTTGCTCCCGGTCCGTTCATTGCCTGCCACAACTGGCCTCCCGTATCGGCTCCCAGGGCCGTTGGCCGGCCCGGCGATCACCACGAACCGTAGCCCGCATCACCGACAGGATCAAACACCTGTTCGAACGTGTCGCGCTTTTGTCGGAGCGATGGTGTACAACTTCGCTCGGACGTTCGATCGAACCTTCGTTCGATCTGGAGACGAGGAGCACATCATGTACTGGACCGAGACCACCCAGGCGACACGCCGCTCGACGGCCATCGCGAGCAGTCCGCTGATGATGGCGCCGCGCGGTGGCGCGGTGCGGGTGACGCGCCGGGGCCGAGTGCTGTTGCTGGCGCTCCTGGTCACCTTGCTCGTCACCGCGTTCTCGCTCGGTCGGGTCGGGAGCCAGGCAGCGACGACTGCGCGGGCCACGCCGGTGCTCCAGCAGACCACCGTGCATGCCGGCGAGACCCTTTGGGCCGTGGCCCGCAGGATCGCTCCCGACAACGACCCCCGCGAGGTGGTCCAGCAGCTGCGGTCGCTCAACCACCTCGAGCGGACGTCCTTACAGATCGGGCAGCAGCTGTTGCTTCCGCGCCGGGCCTGATCAGCGGCCGGTCGGGGGGTGTGTCAGCCGGGGCTGTCGTCGGCTGAGGTCCTGTGGATAACGGGCGTAGCGCATCGCCGTCAGCCTCTAGCGTGGCTGCATGACCAATATTTTGGCCGTCCCGGCTGAGCTCGAGGCGGTCGGCGGTCCGCTCACCGGGGTCGGCGAGCTGCTCCAAGCCCTCGCTGGTGAGAGGCGCCAGCTCGAGCACTTCGGCGCGGGCAGCCCGAGCGCGCTGCTCCGGCAGGCCCTGGACGCATTCATCGAGCGCTGGGAGCTCACCGTCTGGCACCTCGGTGAAGACGCCATCGATCTCGGGGAGCAGGTCACGATGGCTGCTACCTACTACCGCTACGACGAGCAGGTCCTGGTACAAGCGTTCCGGTTAGGACCCGTCCCCCAATGAGCCAGCGGAGCCCGTTGGCGGTGGCGCGGCCGGAGGATCTGCTGCGGTGCGGCGTGATCTTGGGTGAGGTCGCTGAGCAGATCGGCTCCGCAGTGTCGGTGTCGCGGCGTTCCTCGCAGGTGAGCTGGTATGGCCCGACTGGTACGGCGTATCAGCATCGGCTGGGTCGGTTGACGGGCAAACTCGACCGGGCGGCTGTGGCGTTCGGTGAGGCGTGCGATGTGCTGATTGCGTACAGCCGGGCCCTCGCCGAGGCGAAGGAGCTAGCTGGTCAGGCCGAGGTGATTGCCCGGGCGGCTGAGATGACCGCGCTCGGCGCGGTGCAGGCGGGGGGTCTGGGGGTGGCTGATCCGGTGGCCGCGTCGCAGGCTGGGCAATTGCAGCGCCGGTCGATCGAGCTGCTCGCGCAGGCCGAGGCGATGGAGGCGACTGCCGCCCGACGGACCGCGATGACGCTGCACGCCCTCGCCGGCGAAGCGCCGCGTGAGAGCGCGGGCACCGCTGCGTCGCGGATCGTCGATGACATCGGCACCTCGCTCGCTGCGCAGGCCGATGGTGCGGTGGCGCTTGGCCGGTCGTTGTGGCACAGCCTGCCGGGGGTCGGCCGCGACGATCAGCGGGCGTTGGGTCGGCATCAGGCGTTGCAAGCTGCCAAGCAGCTGGTCCAGCCCTGGCTCGTGCTGGAGCAGCTGCTCGACAATCTGCGTGACGGCCGTCCTGGATTGGCAGCCGGGACGGTTATCGGGGCAGCGTTGACCAAGAAGGTTGCGCTGATCGGGAAGGCCGGGGAGCCCCTGTTCGAGGGGCATCAATTCGCGCCGAACTATCTGCGTGGGTTGCCCGACCAGGCGCTGGTGATCCGCGACCACGCTGAGGCGTGGGCGCTGGCGCACGAGGCGAAGGCGTTCCAGGACTCGATCGCGGAATTGCGCGCGCAGGCGGCGGTAGATGGGCGCAGTGCCGTCCCGCCGGACTGG
>JBKJOO010000450.1:0-11013 GCA_046595615.1 Mycobacteriales bacterium
GACGTCCCTCCCGTCTCTTGTCGTGATTCGAGGCCGGTTCAGCGGTCGAAATTCACGACACGAGACGGTACGGCGAGCCTGCGGGGGGACCTGGCGATGTGCCGGACCCCAAGCGGAATGACACATCCGCCGCGGTCCCGACGAGGTTCACGCAGGCGGCGCACGTTCGTAACAGCAGTGACACGCGGCCTGCCTAGCTTCGCCGTCAGACAACTCCACAACTTGCCAAGCATCTAGGGTTCCGCGCTGCTCGCAGCGGCTGGTCCGAGAGGTGCGGGCGGCCGGAGACGGCCGCTACACGGAGGGACAAAAGCCCGGGAGACCGCCAGTGGTCCCCCGGGCTTTGGCGTTCTGGCCGAGCGGACAGGAGCGCGCTGTGCAGCCCGACATCCCGACAGGGACGGCCTTACTCGTCATCGACGTGCAGGAGTGCGGCCGGCTGGCTTTCGACGAGGCCGGCATCGCGATGATGCCCGGCTTCGACGACCGGGTACGCCGTACCGCCGCTGCTGTCGACGCCTACCGGCGGGCCGGCCGGCACGTGCTGTTCTCGCAGGAGGTGCACCGGCCGGACCTGCTCGACATCGGCCGTGAGCTCGACGGCTCCGAAGGCGTGCACTGTGTCGAGGGGGCGCCGGGCACCGAGCTCGTCGGTGAGTTGACTCCCTTGCCGGGGGAGCACCTGATCCGCAAGCGGCGCTATTCCTGCTTCTACGGAACCGATCTCGAGCTCGTGTTGCGCGGCATGGGCGTCCACACCCTGGTGCTCGCCGGGACCCTCACCGATGTCTGCGTGCACTACACGTTCGTCGATGCCCACCAGCGGGACCTGCGCGTGCAGGTGTTGGTCGACTGTGTTGGCGGTTCGGGTGTCGAGGCGCACGAGGCCGCGCTGCGGGCGATGGCCTACCTGCAGCGGGACTGCCTGCGCAGCAGCGAGACGCTGATGGGGGCGACGTGACCGTGCTCGCCCGCCAGGTCGCCGAGCAGACCGTCCACCGCGGGCCGGTCCTGGCGCTGCGAGACCTGCACGTCGGCTTCCCCGGCGGGGTGCAAGCCGTCCGGGGCGTGACCCTGGACGTGCGGCCCGGTGAGGTGCTGGCCCTGGTGGGTGAGTCCGGCAGCGGCAAGAGCGCGCTCGGGTTGGCCGCGCTCGGACTGCTCCCCCCGACGGCGACGCTGCGGGGGTCAGCGCTGCTCGTCGGCACCGACATGGTGTCGGCTGGGGACGATGAGCGACGACAGGCCAGGCGCGCCCATGCCGGCGCGGTCTTCCAGGACCCGATGACCTCGCTCAACCCGACGATGCGGATCGGCCAACAGGTGGCCGAGACCGGCGGGAATGTGCTCGCCGCGCTGCGGGCGGCCGGCATCGCGGACCCGGAGCGCCGGGTCGGGCAGTACCCCCATGAGTTGTCCGGTGGGCTACGGCAACGGGTGATGATCGCCATGGCGGTGGCGGGCTCGCCGTCGCTGGTCATCGCCGACGAGCCGACGACCGCGCTGGACGTCACGGTGCAGGCGGAGGTGCTCCGACTGTTCGTGCGGCTGCGCGATACGACCGGCACGTCGGTCGTGCTCGTCACCCACGACCTTGCCGTCGCGGCATCGGTCGCCGACCGGATCGCTGTGCTCTATGGCGGGCGGCTGCTCGAGCTCGGCACCGCCGGCGAGGTCCTGCGCTCGCCCTCCCACCCATACACCTCAGGACTTCTCGCGTCGCGGACCGGTCCGAGCACCCGCCGGGACGTGCCCCTGCCGACCCTGCCCGGCGAGCCCCCCGACCCCCGTGCCCCCGAGCCGGGCTGTGGCTTCGCGCCGCGCTGTGGTCTTGCCCAGGAACAGTGCACCGTGGCGTTGCCCGAGCTGCGCAGCGCGGCGCGGCACACCGGCCTCGACGCGTGCGTCCGGTCCCGCGAGCGGATCGACGTACAGCTGCTGCCCACCGGCGGATGGCCGCCGGCGGCCGAGTCGACCGCCGGCGGCGACGCCCTGGTCCTTGCCGACGTGACGAAGGCGTTCGGTCGCCGATCTGGTCGCCGGGTGGTGCTGGAGGGGATCGACCTCGACGTGCCGCGCGGCGGTTCGCTCGCCCTGGTCGGTGAGAGTGGTTGCGGCAAGACGACCACACTGCGGATCGCGGTCGGGCTGGAGACCGCTGACACCGGGACGGTCCGGCTGCACCCGGGTGACCGGCCACAACTCGTGGCGCAGGACGCCGGCGCCTCCCTCACCCCGTGGCTACGGGTCGGCGAGCTGCTCGAGGAGCGGTTGCGAGCGGAGGGACTGGGCGGCAAGGCCCGGCGGATCGCGGCCCGCGAGGCGCTCGCCCTGGTCGGCCTACCGGCCGAGGTCGCCGCGGCCAAGCCCCGTCAGCTCTCGGGAGGTCAGCGGCAGCGGGTCGCGCTGGCCCGCGGCATCGTCGTACCGCCACGGCTGCTGGCCTGCGACGAGCCGATCTCGGCGCTCGACGTGTCCCTGGCCGCCGTCGTGCTGAACCTGCTGGGGCGGCTGCGCCGCGAGCTCGACCTCGCCCTGCTGTTCGTCACGCACGACCTGGCTGCGGCTCGGCTGGTTGCCGACGAGGTCGCCGTCATGCACGCCGGCCGCATCGTCGAGCGCGGCAAGGCCGACGACGTACTGCTCGACCCACAGCACGAACACACCCGCGCCCTGCTCGCCGCCGTACCGACCATTGACAGGGGCTGACGTGACCACCGTCGCTGCGAGCATCCTGCTGCGACCGGGCAGCGTCCGGGTGCGCCGCGCCAGGAAGGGCGGCAGCGCCGGCCTGCTCGTCCTCGCCGTCGTCACGCTGGTCGCCGTTGCTGCGCCGCTGCTCGCTCCGCACAGCGGTACGACGCCGGTGCCGGCCGGGCCGTTCCGTGCGCCGCTGGACGGAACGCTGCTCGGCACCGACGAACTCGGCCGCGACCTGCTTTCCCGCATCCTCTACGGCCTGCGGGCCTCGTGGCTGTCGGCCCTGTGCGTGGTGGCGAGCGGCGTCGTCATCGGCGGCCTCATCGGCGTTGTCGCGGCGATCCGCGGTGGCTGGATCGACGCCCTGCTGATGCGGATGACCGACCTGTTCCTCGCCCTGCCCGGACCGGTGCTGACGATCGCCGTCGTCGTCGCACTCGGACCGTCGCTGCCACACGTACTGCTGGCGGTCGGCGCGGTGTGGTGGCCGTGGTACGCCCGGATCGTCAGGGGCGAGGTGCGCAACCTGCTCGCCAGGTCCCACGTCGACGCCGCCCGGCTGGCCGGGGTGGGGACACTCCGGCTGGCTGCGCGGCACCTGCTGCCCGGCGCCGTCCCGGCGGTCCTCGTCACCGCCAGCCTGGACGTCGGCAATCTCGTCCTCGCGCTCGCCGCGTTGTCCTTTCTCGGTCTTGGGGCACCGCCGCCGAGCCCGGAGCTCGGCGCGATGGCCGCCAACGGGCTGCCCTATCTGCTCGGCCACCCGTGGGTGGCCGCCGTCCCCGCTACTGCTGTGTTCCTGCTCGCCTTCGCCGCCAACGTCGCCGGTGACAGTGTCCGCGACCGACTCGACGCCGTCTGACACCCCGGAGATCCTGTGAAACGCGCCCGCATCGCCCTTGTCCTGACCGCCCTGTTGGCTGCCGCCTGCACGGCATCGCCGTCGACCAAGACCGTGAGCACGACCACGAGCGTGCCGAAGGACGCGACGCTGCACCTGGCCTATCTCGCCGACATGTCCGTGCCGGACCCGGATGTGTTCTACGACATCGAGGGCAACGCGGTGATCCTGAGCGTCTATGAGGGGCTGGTGAAGTACGCGCCCGACTCGACCAAGATCGTGCCGTCACTGGCCAAGTCCTACACGGTCAGCCCGGACGGCCTCACCTACACCTTCACCCTGCAGAGCGGGGTGAAGTTCCAGGACGGCACTGCGTTCGACAGTGCCGCGGTCAAGGCGAGTCTGGCCCGCCGGACCGCGGTCGGCAGCGCCCCGGCGTACATGCTGGAGCCGGTGAAGAGCGTCACGACACCGGACCCGATGACCGTGGTGCTCACCCTGAAGGGCATCACCGCACCGTTTCTGGACTACCTCGCCTCGAGTTGGGGACCAAAGATGATCAGCCCGAAGGCGCTGGTCGAGCACGCCGGCAGCGACCACGCGCAGACCTGGGCCAAGGAGCATGCCGACGGGACGGGCCCGTTCTCGCTCACGACCTTCGCCCGCGGCGACCACTACACGCTCACCCGCAACCCGACGTACTGGGGCGGCAAGGCCTCCTACGCCGCGGTCGAGATCAAGATCGTGCCGGACATGAATGCGCAGATCCTGGCGTTGCGCTCCGGCGACCAGGACGCCGTGCTGCACTCCTATCCGGTTGCCGAGCTGGGGTCGGCTGCCTCCGATGCCAACCTGACCGTCAAGAAGTTCGACTCGTTCCTGCAGTCGATGCTGTACCTCAACGCCAAGAAGGCGCCGCTGTCGGACCCGAAACTCCGCAGGGCCCTCGCCGGGGCGATCGGCCGCGATGCGATCGTCAAGGAGGTCTACGGCGACTACGGCACGCCGGCTGCGGCGACCTACCCGCCGGGGATCCTCGACCCGACGCTCGCCCCCGTCAGCTACCCGACCTCGACGGTCAAGGTGCCCGGTTCGCCAAAGATCAGCTTTGCGTTCACCGCTGACGAGAGCGGCGTGCAGAAGCGACTCGCCGAGCTGCTGCAGCAAAAGCTCAGCGCCGCCGGTTTCGTCGTGACCGTCAAGGAGGTCCAGCCGGCGCAGACCTACGGCTTCGTCAACGATCTGGGGCACGCCCCGGACCTGCTGCTGCAGACCAACACCCCGGACGCGGCGCACCCCGACACCTGGGCCCGGATCCTGTGGGGGACCGGCGGCGGATTGAACTTCTTCGGCTACAGCAACAAGGCCGTCGACACGCTGCTCGACAAGGGCCGGACGCTGACCGACAAGAGCGCCAGCGACAAGCTGTACGGCGAGGCAGGGCGGCTGATGGCTGCGGACGACGCGATCCTGTTCCTCGCCGACGCCAAGGACGTCATGGTGCTGCGCAAACCGCTGACCGGCATCGCGCACGTGCCGAACTATCCGTGGACGTTGGACCTGCACGCCCTTGGCGGGTCCTGACGTGAAGGGTTTTCTCGCCAAGCGTCTGGGCGGGCTGCTCGGGGTGCTGGTCGCGCTGTCGGCGGTCGTCTTCGCCCTCGAGGCGGTGGTTCCCGCCGACCCCGTCCGGGCGATGGTCGGTGCCTCAGCCAGCCGCGCCAGCGTCCAGGCCGCCCGGGTGCAGCTGGGACTCGACCAGCCACTACCCCAGCAGTATCTGCACTTCCTGGCCCGGGCTGTACACGGGGACCTGTCGATGTCGCTGCACACCCGGCGTCCGGTCGCGACCGACCTGGCCTCGTTCCTGCCGGCCAGCCTCGAGCTGGCGCTTGCCGCCGGACTGATCGCGCTGGTCCTCGGGGTCGGCCTCGGCATCGCCACGTCGGGGGGCCGGGGACGGCGCAGCCAACTCGTCCTCGTCGCGCTCGCGTCGGCGCCGCCGTTCCTGCTCGCCCTCGGGATGCTGCTGCTGTTCTACGCCGGCCTGCATGTGCTCCCCGGCTCGGGTCGGGTGACCTCGGGCATCGGCGCACCGACCGGTCCGACCGGCATGATGAGCGTCGATGCCCTGCTGCACGGACGGCTGGACGTCTGGTCCGATGCCGTGGCGCATCTCGTGATGCCCGCAACCTGCCTGGCGCTCGGCCCGGCGGTCGCGCTGGCGAGGACGCTGCGGTCGTCGTTGCAGCAGGTGCTCACCGAGGACTACGTGCGCACCGCACGAGCCAAGGCCCTCCCGGAGCGCACGGTCCTGCTGCGGCACGCGCTGCGCAACGCGCTCTCGGCGCCGCTGACGATGGCCGGGCTGCAGGTCGGTCTGCTGCTCGGTGGGGTCGTCGTGGTCGAGAGCGTCTTTGCCTGGCCGGGCATCGGGCTCTACACGGCCCGCTCGATCCAGACGATCGACTTCCCGGCCGTGGCAGGCACCACCTTGGTGCTCGGCGCCGTCTACGTCGTCGTCAACGCCCTGGTCGATCTCGCCCAGCTCTGGGCAGACCCGCGGCTGCGCACCGGATGAGCGTGCGCCGGGTCATTCCCCTGACCCTCGGCTGGGAGGACCTGCCCAAGACGGTGTCGGTGCTCGGCGCCGACCCGAGTATCCGGTTGCGCGAACCGGTGCCGGCGGTCCTGCTGCAGGTGGACGACGGCTGGCTGCTGCTCGATACCGGCCTCAACCCGGCGCTGGTCCGGGATCCCCTGCTCTACAACAGGTTCCACGGGCACGGGATCGAGGCCGAGCTGCCGCCGGGTGGCGGTGACCCGCTCGTCGAGGCCGTCGAGCAGGTCGGGCTCGCCCTGGAGCAGGTCACGATGGTCGCGCTGTCGCACCTGCACAATGATCATGCCGGCGGGGTGCGGCACTTCGCCGGTCGCGATATCCCCGTGCACGTCCAGCGCCGCGAGCTCGACTACGGCCTGTCCGCACCGCACCCCGAGCCCGAGCGGCACGGCATCTTCCGGGTCGACTTCGACGACCCTCGACTCTCCTGGGTGCTGGCCGACGGCGATGTCGAGCTCGCGCCCGGTGTCACCGCGGTGCTGACCGCCGGGCACACCCCCGGACATCAGAGCTTCGTGGTCGACCTCGAGGGTGGCGGCGGGTTCGTCTTCGCCTTCGACGCAGCGGATCTGCAGGAGAACATCGACGACGAGGTCGCTGTCGGCGGTTCGGTCGGCGTGCCACCCGAGGCGACCCTCGAACCGTTGCTCCGCCTCAAGGCCATCGCTGCCGAGAAGGGCTATCGGCTCATCCCCGGCCACGACCCGCACGTCTGGCCCGCGCTCACTGCCGAGCTCGCGTGAGGGCGCCCACCGGCGCCTGGCTGCGCGCCGGCATCAGCCGTGACGGCGGTCCGTTCACCGAACCCGACCACGTCGTCTGGTTGCAGGTCGGTGAGCTCTACGCCGACAGCCGAGGCTTTGCCGGCAGCACGACGTACGACGGGGCACGGGTCCGCTGGCTGCACGAGGTCGGCACGCCGGGCGATGACAGCGGGGTGCTCGAACCCGATGGCCGCGGGCTGCTCGAGCGGGGGGACGGCTATCTCGAGCGGTGGGTCCCGCTGCCGGGCGAGATGTCCCCGGTCGGTGCCTGGACCGGCGGCGGTGCGCGGGTCGTGCGGGTCGGCGACCACGTCGTGCACGTCGAGGCCGACGGCCGGGCCGTGCACCTGACCAATGGGGCGGAGCGATGAGCGACCTGCTCGACGAAACCGTCCCCGGTGGGGCGGCCTGGTCGGCCGTGGTCACCCGGCAGCGGGTTGTGCGGCTGCAGGCGCTCGGCGCCGGGGCCAATGCCAGCGTGCTGCTGTCCGCCGCCCGTCGACCCTGGGAGCGGCTCTGCGTGCCCGACACCCTCAAGGCGCAGCAGTCGGCCTGCGTCCGAGCGCCCATGGTGCTGATGTCCGACGCCGGCCGGGCACTGGTCTCGTGCATCGCCTCCTCGCTGTCGTGGCACGACGCGCTGACCGGCCACAGCACCCAGGCCCAGGTGGATGCCCGGTTCGGTCCGTCCTCCTACGCCGTCGACCGCAACGGCTGGCGGCGGTCTGCCCGCACCGGCCTGCTGTGCGAGTTGGCCAAGCACGGCCTCGGGGAGCGCGATCTGCACGGCACGGTCAACCTGTTCAGCAAGGTCGCGCCGAGCGGGGACGAACGCGGCTCGATGACCTACCTGCCGGGGCATGCAGCGGTCGGTGACTGGGTCGAGCTGCGCACCGAGGACGACGTGCTCATCGTGCTGTCGACCGCCCCGCACCCGCTGGACCCGGCCGCGATCTGGGCGCCGGCGGACCTGCGGATCACCGTTCGCAGCGCGCCGCTGCCCGGGCCGGACGACGCCTCGCGGACCTTCCGGGCCGAGTCGGCGCGGGCCCTCGACGCGGTGGGCCGGGGCATGCTGTGAGCGCGCCCTTCCTCGACGTCGTCGTGCCGGCGGGCACCGGCTTCTGTGGCGAGGTGCCGGCCGGCGGACGCTTGCGCATCGTCGACCTGGCGGGCAACCAGGCCGTCGACACGCTGTTCTACGACGCGCGGGACCCCGCCAACCGCTACAGCGCCTTCGACACCGTCCGCGAGCAAGGTGCCATCTACCTGAGCACCGGTTCGCGGCTGCTCACCCAGCGCCTCGACCTGCTCGCCACCATCGTCGAGGACACCTGCGGCCGGCACGACACCGTGGGCGGCGCCTGCGCGCAGGAGAGCAACGTCGTGCGCTACGGGACCCATGTTCGGCACCAGCACGCCTGCCGGGTGAGTTTCGTCGACACCGCGCTCGCACATGGGTTGTCGGTGGCCGACCTCACGCACAACATCAACTTCTTCATGAACGTGCCGGTCGGCGCGGACGGGTCACTGTCGTTCGAGGACGGCGTCTCGGCACCGGGCAAGTACGTCGAGCTACGGGCCGAGCGCGACCTGCTGGTGCTGATCAGCAACTGCCCGCAGCTCAACAACCCCTGCAACGGCTATGACCCCACCCCGGTGCAGTTGCTCGGCTGGTCGGCGTGACCGCGACCCTCGACGACACCCGGACCGCGCAACTCGAGGTGCTCGATCCCGGGTTGCAGACGACCGTCCAGGACCTGCGCGGCCGCCGTGGTCTGTGGAAGGTCGGCGTGCCGCCGTCCGGCGCCTGGGACGACCTGTCCTTTGCCCTGGGCAATCTCGCGCTCGGCAACGACCCGGCCGCCGCCGGGCTCGAGGCGGTCCTGCGCGGACCCGTGCTGCGCTTCGACCAGCGGGCGCTGGTCTGCGTCACCGGCGCCGCGACGCCGACCGTCGACGGGCGCCGGGTGCCGTGCGGGGTCGTCGTGGCGGTGCCCGCCGGGGGGGTGCTGGACGTGGGACGACCGGACGGCCCGGGGATGCGGTCCTACCTCGCCGTCCGTGGTGGGCTGCTCGGCGCCGTCGCCCTCGGGAGCCGCGCGACATTCCTGCTGGGCGGTTTCGGCGGTCACGAGGGTCGGGCGCTGTCAACCGGCGACGTGGTCAGGGTCGGCTCCCAGGAGAACTGCACCGCCCCAACCGATGTCGCTCACCTGCTGCCACGGCTCACCTCGGCATGGGAGGTGCGGGTCGTCCCCGGGCCGCACGGCGCACCGGAGCACCTGACCGCTCACGGCGTAGAAGCGTTGTTCGCCGCTAGCTGGACCGTCGATCATCGTTGTGACCGGACCGGGGTGCGGCTCGTCGGGCCGGCTCCTGGCTGGGCCCGCGCCGACGGCGGCGACGCCGGTCTGCACCCGAGCAATCTGCACGACTCCGCCTATCCGGTCGGCGGTGTCATGCTCGCCGGCGACACCCCCGTCGTCGTCGGACCCGACGGCCCGAGCCTCGGCGGCTTCGTCGTGCCGTGTGTCGTCGTCCGGGCCGACCGGTGGCAGTTGGCGCAGGCGAGCCCGGGCGACCGGGTTCGGTTGGTCCCGGTCACACCCGAGCAGGCCGACGAACTCAACGCCGAACGCGATCGGCTCATGCCACCCCGTTCGGTCGTCGCGGCCAGCCCGCACCGGCCGGCTGCCCTTGTGCAACACCCCGATCTCGTCGTACGCCGGTCCGGGGACCATCACCTGCTCGTCGAGATCGGGCCGTCGGCGCTCGACCTCGAGGTGCGCTGGCGGGTGCACCTGCTGGCCCGGGCCCTCGATGGCCGACCGGGGGTGACCGAGGCGGTCGAGGGGGTCCGGTCACTGCTGCTCGCGGTCGACGTGCGACAGCTTTCGCTGCAAGCGCTGGCGCGCCAGGTCCAGGGAGCCTGGCGCGAGCTGCCGGACCCGGCGTCGGTGGTGCTGCCGGTGCGGGAGGTCGTGCTGCCCATCGCCTTCGACGACCCGACGGTGCACGAGGCGATGGCCCGTTACGAGCGGTCGGTGCGGCCCGATGCGCCCTGGTGCCCCGACAACGTGGAGTTCATCCGGCGGGTCAACGCTCTCGACGCGCGCGCGGACGTGTTCGAGGTGGTGACCGCCGCCGAATACCTCGTGGTCGGCCTGGGCGACGTCTACCTCGGTGCGCCGGTCGCCGTGCCGCTGGATCCGCGGCACCGGCTCGTCACGACGAAATACGACCCGGCCCGCACCTGGACGCCGGAGAACGCCGTCGGCATCGGCGGCGTCTACCTGTGCATCTACGGGATGGAGGGACCCGGTGGTTATCAACTGGTCGGCCGGACGGTGCCCGTGTGGCGTTACCGGCCGGGCGACCCGCAGCCACCGTGGTTGCTGCGCACCTTCGACCGGCTGCGGTTCACACCCGTGACCTCAGCGGAGCTGCTCGATCTGCGCGCCGACATCCGCAGTGGGCGGGCCGATCTCGACGCACGCCCGACCACTCTGACCCTCGCCGACATCACTGGTGTCGGCGCCGAACACGCCGACGACGCGGCAGCGTTCACCAGCCGCCGGCAGGCCGCCTTCGCCGCCGAACGCGAGCGCTGGGCCGCCCGACTGTGACCGCTGCCCAGCAGGCCGGCCGGCCAGTCTTCACCCAACCCCTGCGCGACGAGCAGCTCGCCCACTTCGCGAGCACCTCGCCGGGTGGAGCCCTCGCCGGTGTGCCGTTCGCGCTCAAGGACAACCTCGACCTGGCCGGACTGCCGACCACCGGCGGGTGCCCGCTGCTGGAGCGGGGAGCAGCCGCCGAGCAGTCCGCCGCCGCCGTGCAGCGGCTGCTCGACGCCGGCGCGCTCCCGGTCGGCAAGACCAACCTCGACCAGTTCGCCACCGGCCTGGTCGGCACCCGGAGCCCCTACGGCCGGTGCAGCTCGGTTGCCGACCCGGCCAGGATCTCGGGCGGGAGCAGCTCGGGCAGCGCGGTCGCGGTCGCGAGCGGCATCGTGCCGTTGGCCCTCGGCACCGACACCGCCGGCTCCGGCGGGGTGCCGGCGGCGTTCAACGGCCTGGTCGGGA
>JBKJOO010000040.1:0-7676 GCA_046595615.1 Mycobacteriales bacterium
AGGCGCCGCCGACTCAGGCCGAGGCGCGGCTGACGCACGTCGCCGGGCCGGGCCGTCAGTCAGCGTCAAAACGTACGAGCCAGGCGACCGCTGCCCGGACGTCACGAGGGTGCGCCCGGTGCGGCGTACGTCAGCAACATCGCCGATCCAGTTCGGCGCAACGGCTACCAGGCGTAGGCCTCCGGGGCGGCGCCGCCGGGGCCGGGGAAGAGCTCGTCGAGTCGGTCCAGCGCGGCCTGGTCGAGCACGATCTCGGTGGCGCGCAGTGAGCCGGTCAGCTGTGCCAATGTTCGCGGGCCGATGATCGGCGCGGTGACGACGCTCTGGTGCAGCAGCCAGGCGAGACCGACGTTGGCCGGGTCCTCGCCCAGCTCGTCGCAGAACGCCTCGTACGCCGTCACGGCCTCGAGGTTGTCGGCGAGTCTCTTGGTGCTCCGCGCGTCGGCTGACCGGCCCTCCCTGGTCTTGCGGAGGATCCCGCCGAGCAGGCCACCCTGCAGCGGCGACCAGGGGATCAGACCTAGACCGTAGGCCTGGCAGGCCGGGATCACCTCGAGTTCGACCGTACGCGCCATCAGGTTGTAGAGGCTCTGCTCGCTCGACAGCCCGAAGCTGTGCCGCCGCGCGGCCTGCTCGTTGGCCTGGGCGATGCCCCAGCCGGGGAAATTGCTGGACCCGACGTACAGGATCTTGCCCTGGGCCTTCAGGACGTCGAAGGCCTCCCAGAGCTCGTCCCACGGTGCGTCGCGGTCGATGTGGTGCATCTGGTAAACGTCGATGTAGTCGGTCTGCATCCGCTTGAGCGAGGCATCGCACTGCTGGCGGATCGCGAGCGCCGACAGGTGCGTCTGGTTGGGCCAGTCACCCATCCCGCCGTACAGCTTGGTGGCGATCACGGTCTTCTCGCGTCGCCCGCCGCCCTGCGCGAACCAGGTTCCGATGATCTTCTCGGTGACGCCCTCGCCGGTCTTCCATCCGTAGACGTTGGCGGTGTCGAAGAAGTTGATGCCGGCGTCGTGCGCGGCGTCCATGATCGCGTGGCTGTCGGGCTCGGTGGTCTGCGGGCCGAAGTTCATCGTCCCCAGGCAGAGCTGTGACACGCGCAGGCCGGACCGGCCAAGATGGGTGAAGTCCATGCAACCACCGTACGACGGGTCAGCGGGCCGTCACCGCCCGGAGCACCTCGTCGTACGCCAGGTCGGCCAGTGCGCGCAGCTCGTCGTCGGTTCGGTCCTGGATGGGGTGCGCGACCAGCACGTGCGCGGCCGGGAAGCCGAGCGCCGCCGACTGCGCCACTGCGGCCTCGGCGAACTCCGTGCTGGCCAGGAAGACACCGGTCAGGCCGCGACCCTCGAGGTCGGCGATGTCGTGCACACTGCACGACGTGCAACTGCCTCAATCGGCGAGGGCCTCGATGACAACCTCGCACTGGGTGGCAATCTCGTGCCTGAGGTCGACCGGCGCGGGCTTGGCGAACGTCGGCTTGCGGTAGCGCCGGGTGGTCACGCCGTCGGCCTGCAACCGCGCGTCGAGCTGGTCCAGAAAGACGTCGCCGCGGGCCTTGGAGATGTCCAGCAGCCCGACGGTGAGGCCGTCGAGCGAGGACGGGCGCGGGTTCACCTGCCTGGCTGCGGGCGTGCGTTCCGAGGTGGGGTCCAGGATGACACTCATGCGATCTCCTTCGTGACGGGCTCGGAACCGGCGGCACCGCTGACCCAGCCGCCGATGACAGCGGAGAACAGGCCGGCGGTCCCGCCGGCGTGGACGAGCAGCAGGCCGCCAGGGCGGAATTTCGGCAGCGGCGCAAGGTCGAGGCCGGCCGGCATACCCTCCTCGATCCCGAGGTGGCCGCGGCGCAGGTCGTCGGGGGCGAGCAGCAGCAGGGGTTCGAGCTCGGCGAGCAGCCGGGCGCGGTCCCAACCGGCCTCGCGGAGCACCCGGCCGTGCTCGGGGCTGACGACCAGCATCGCGTCGAAGGCGAGCGCCAGCTTCGGATGGGCGACCGCGCGCAGCGCGAGGGCGAAGGTGCGGGCCAGCGATTCGGGGGTGCGTGACAGCTGGTCGACGACGGGGCTGACCCCGGCCCCGGCGAACAAGGTCACGGCCGACGACCCTGGCGCCGCGCCGCGCGAGACGTGCAGCGGCTCGAACGGCGAGCCATCCTCAGCCTCGGCGAAGCAGAAGGTGTACTTGCCGGGGTTGCCAAGCGTCGCCCGGTCGACCTCGCCCGGCCGGCCGCCACCGACGTTGCGGATCACCAGCTGCAGGGCCCGGCCGATCGTCGCGTTGGCGCGGTTGCCCTGACCGAGGGCGTTGCCGCCGCTGTTCATCCCGATGGCGCGGGCGATCGGCCCGTTGACGACGACGACGGGGGAGGAGAAGTAGGTCGTGGCGAGCAGTCCGTGGGCGTTGAAGGCGTCGGTGCAGGCTGCCTCGACCGCGGCCAGCACGACCGGCAGGTGCTCCGGTAGGCAGCCGGCCATGACCGCGTTGATCGCCACCTTCTCGACCGAGCAGGGCACGAGATCAGGTGGTACGACGGCGATCAGCTCGGAAGGGTCGCGGCCGGCCAGCATCCGCAGCACCCGCGTCTCGGTCGGGGGGACGACCGGCAGGCCGTCGGTCCAGCCGCGGGAGTACGCCGCCTCGACGTCGTCCTCCAGCTCGGCCAGCTCGACCTGCCGGGAGGTCAGCACCCGCCCGCCGTACCGTCGGTCCAGCGCTTGTTCGACGTCCGGCTCGACCGACCTCGAACCGCAGCCGGGGCGGTGCTCGGGCAACCCCTCGCCGAGGCCGGCGATGCCGGTCAGCGCCTCCCACTGGGTGCGTAGCCAGCCCTCGACCCGATCCACCTCGACCCCGTCGACGACCCGCACGAGGGTCGGCACGGTGACCACCTGCAGCTGCCAACTCAGCTCGAGTTCGGTGTCGTCCTGCCGGACGACGTGCGGCGGCCAGTGCGGGTCGTCCTGGGTCGCCACCGTCAGCGCGGTCCGGCCGGCGAGTTCGGCGAGGACCGGCGCGACCAGGACGCACGTCGGACAGTCGCGCTTGACCACGGCGAGGAGGCCTTCGGGCAGTTGCACGGGTCCGACGCTAGCCTTCGTTGATGATCTCCGACACCTTGCAGGTCGACGTCGCCGTGTTGCAGCGCGAGACCGGCTGGCTGGTCAAGGATGTCGGGGCCTGCCGGGATGATCTGTGTACACCGCTGCCGCCGGGCACCCTGTCCGGCGCAGAGGTCGACCTGACCGCCTTCGCCGAGCGCCTGGGCATGCCGGTCGTGCACGACGCCGAGCACGGGCTCTGGTCGCTCGGACCGCAGGCCGGCGGCCGGGCGATGACCACCGTCCAGGCGCCCGATCTGGTGCTGCCGACGCTGACCGGCGAGCCGTTCGCGCTCTCGGCCCTGCGCGGCAAGAAGGTGCTGATCGCCGCCTGGGCGAGCTGGTGAGGCTGCCGCTTCGACCTGCCGGTCTGGCAGGCCTTGCGCACCGAGCTCGCCCCGCAGGGGTTCGAGTTGCTCAGCGTCGCGATGGACCTCGGCGGGGCTGACGCCGCCCGGCCCTTCGTTCCCGACGACGTCGACTTCCCGGTCGTCGTCGACAGTGCGCACACCCTCGGCGAGCTGTTCGGCGTCATCAACGTGCCCAGCGGCAGCTGGATCGACGAGGGCGGTGTCGTCGTACGCCCGCCGGAGACCGCCTACCCGGCTCGGCCGACGTTCGCCGACATCGACACCGACGACCCCGCCGTACAAGCGCGGCTCGGCGAAGGCGCGATCCGCCGGCTCCGTACCGTCATCCCGGAGCTGGGCAAGATGCAGCTCGATCCCGAGGCGTATGTCGCGGCCCTGCGCGACTGGGTCGCCCATGGTGCGGCGAGTCGCTACGCCCTGTCGCCGCAGGAGGTCATCGACCGGTCCCAGCCGCGGGATCGGGAGCAGGCCGAGGCTGCTGCGGCGTTCGCCCTGGGCCAGCACCTGCACCGGACCGGTCGGCCGGACGCGGCGGTCCACTGGTTCCGGGAGAGCCACCGGCTGCAGCCGGACAACTGGACCTACCGGCGCCAGGCCTGGAGCCTTGTCGACCCCGGCCAGGGACCGACTGAGCAGTACGACGGCGACTGGCTCACCGACGTACGACGGGTCGGGGCCGAGCACTACTACGCGCCGCTGGAGCTCGAGCCGCGGGACTAGGCAGGTGACCGCCCGACGTTGCCCTGAGGTGCTGACCCCGACCCCCGTCAGTCCATCGGCGGTGCGCCGCGGGCAGATCCAGCTGCTGATGGCCGCCTCCGCGACGAGCAGCTTCGACCGCTTCGTGACCGGCCCGGTCCTGCTGACCCTCGCTGCAGCCCTGTCGGTCAGCCTCAGTGCGGCCGCGTCGGTCGCGTCGGTCTACTACCTGCTCTACGGGATCGGCCAGCCGCTCTGGGGCCTGTGCAGCGACCGGCTGGGGCGGGTGCGCACGATGCGCCTCGCGCTGACGGTGTCAGCGGTCGCCAGCGGATTTGCGGTGGTGGCGCCGAACCTGCCGTTGCTGGTCCTCACCAGGGCTGTGGCCGGCGCCGCGATGGGCGCCGTCGTGCCGACCTGCCTGGTGTACGTCGGGGACGCCGTCCCGTTTGTGCGTCGGCAGCACACCTTGACCGACCTCAACGCCGCGACCGCCGGCGGGATCACCGTCGCGACCGCCCTGGCAGGGGTGCTGGCCGTCACCGTGTCGTGGCGGGCTGCCTTCGCTGTGCCCGCGGCCGTCGCTGCCGTGCTGGTGGTCCTGTTGCGCCGGCTTCCCGAGCTGGCCCGCCCGGCCGGCCGGCAGTCGGGGGTGCTCACCGTGCTGCGGCATCGGTGGGGCCGGCTCGTGCTGCTGCTGTCGCTCATCGAGGGCGCCGCGCTGCTGGGCTTTTTGACCTACCTGCCACCGCTGCTCGAGAGCGGCGGGCAGTCTCCGACCGCCGCCGGCCTCGTCGTCGCGCTCTACGGCATCGGGTTGCTGCTGGCCTCCCGGGTCGTGAAGCGGCAGGTGTCCCGCGTCCGGCCGGAGCTGCTCATCGCGGTCGGCGCCGCCGGCCTGGTGGTCGCCTACGCGCTCATCGCGGTCAGCCAGACGCCGCTCGCGGTGGGGATCGGCGCGACCCTCGTCGGGGCCGGCTGGGCGTCCATGCACTCCACGATGCAGGCGTGGGCGACCGAGGTCGTGCCCGGCGCCCGAGCGGCGATGGTCTCGCTGTTTGCCGGCGCGCTGTTCCTCGGCAGCGGCGCGGCGACCGCCGTCCTCGCGCCCTTCGCCGGCGACCACCGCTGGACCGCGATGTTCACCGGTGCGGTGGTGATCTCGGCCGTGTTCGGTGTGGTCGCGGCCGTGACCCGCTCGCGGTATCGACCGACGGTGACCGCCGCGACGCCCGCCGCCCGCCGATCTTGACGATGTGGTCGCCTGCATCGGCGTGTCGCCGACCAGACCGTCAAGATCGGCCGGAAAGGGGGCGCCCGGCGGCGCCAAGAAGCTACCGGGCGCGCAGCCGACGAGCGAGCCGCCCCAGCGACCCCGGCCGGGCCGCCGAGCACAGGCAGGCGATGATCAGCGGCAGCAGCAGCAAGGCCCCCACCAGCGCCAGGAACACCTGGTAGAGGACCCCGACATCGCCGATGTGGAGCAGGATCGGCACGAGGAACGCCAGCAGGAAGCCCGCCATCACCAGGTTGAACACCCGCGGCACCCACGCCTGGCGCATCGGCTCCTGCGTCAGGACAGGCGCTCCACCACGTGCTCGATGCACCGGGTGAGCGCCTCGATGTCGTCGGGCTCGACCGCCGGGAACATCGCGATGCGGAGCTGGTTGCGGCCGAGCTTGCGGTAGGGCTCGGTGTCGACCAGCCCGTTGGCCCGCAGCACCTTCGCGACCTCGGCGGCGTCGACCGCGGCATCGAAGTCGATCGTGCCGATGACCTGAGACCGCTCGGCCGGTTCGGTGACGAAACACGAGGTGTAGGTGGTCTTTTCGGCCCAGGTGTAGAGCCGGTGGGAGGAGTCGGCCGTGCGGGCCACCGCCCAGTCGAGCCCGCCCTGGGCGTTGAGCCATTCGACCTGGCTCATCATCAGATGGATCGTCGACAGGGATGGGGTGTTGTAGGTCTGGTCCAGCCGGCTGTTGTCGATCGCGATCGTCAGGTCGTACGACGCCGGCACCCACCGACCGCTCGCCTTGATCGCGGCGACCCGCTCGAGCGCCGCCGGGGACATCAGTGCGAACCACAGCCCGCCGTCGGAGGCGAAGCACTTCTGCGGCGAGAAGTAGTAGACGTCGAACTGCGCCGCGTCGACGGGCAGCCCGCCGGCGCCGGAGGTGGCATCCACCGCGACCAGCGCGCCGTCGTCGGCGCCTTCGACCCGCCTGATCGGCATCATCACGCCGGTCGAGGTCTCGTTGTGGGTCAGGGCATACAGGTCGATGCCCGCCTCGGCGACGGGCACCGGGTGGGTGCCCGTCGTGCTCGTCACGAGTGACGGTTCGCCGAGGAAGGGCGCCGCGGCCGCCGCCTGCGCGAACTTGCTGGAGAACTCGCCGAACGTGCAGTGCTGCGACCGGTCGCTGATCAGGCCGAAGGTGGCGATGTCCCAGAACTCGGTCGCCCCGCCATTCCCGAGCAGCACCTCGTAGCCATCGGGCAGGGCAAACAACTCTCGCAGCCCGGTGCGCACCCGGGCGACGACGTCGCGGACTGGTGCCTGCCGGTGCGACGTACCGAGGTAGGTGCGGCCGGTGGCGACGAGGGCGTCGAGTTGTGCCTCGCGGATCTTGGACGGGCCCGCGCCGAATCGGCCGTCGGCGGGCAGGAGGGCGGGGGGGATCTCGATCACGGCCATCAGACCTGGTTGCCCACGGGCAGCACGTCCGAGGGGACGGCGGAGACGGGACGTGGCCCCGGCCCGACGTACTTCGCGGACGGGCGGATGAGCTTGTTGAGCCGCTTCTGCTCCAGGATGTGCGCGGACCAGCCGGCGGTGCGGGCGCAGGTGAACATCGAGGTGAACATGTGTGGCGGCACCTGCGCGTAGTCCAGGACGACGGCCGACCAGAACTCGACGTTGGTGCGCAGCGGACGGTCGGGGTAGCGCTCGGCAAGCTCGGCGACCGCCGCCTGCTCGAGGGCGTCGGCGACCTCGTAGCGGGTCGAGCCGAGCTCCTTGGCGGTCCGGCGCAGCACGCGGGCGCGCGGGTCTTCGGCGCGGTAGACCCGGTGCCCGAAACCCATCAGGCGCTCGCCCCGGTCGAGCACCCCCTTGACGTACTTCACCGGGTCGCCGCTCTTGTCGACCTCGTCGAGCATCGTGAGCACCCGGGACGGCGCGCCACCGTGCAGTGGACCGGACAGCGCCCCGATCGCCCCGGAGATGCTCGCCGCGGCATCGGCCCCGGTCGAGGCGATGACCCGGGCGGTGAAGGTCGAGGCGTTCATGCCGTGCTCGGCGGCGGACACGAAGTAGGCGTCGATGGCCTCGACGTGGCGGGGGTCGGGCGCGCCGCGCCAGCGGATCATGAACCGCTCGACGATGGTGTGCGCCTTGTCCACCTCGCTCTGAGGCACCATGGGGTGATCCAGGCCGCGGGCGGACTGGGCCACGAACGAGAGGGCCATGACGGAGGCACGCGCGAGGTCCTCGCGGACC
>JBKJOO010000398.1:0-2839 GCA_046595615.1 Mycobacteriales bacterium
CCACGACCGATGCGACCCTCGAGGCCCTCACGCAGCTCCGGACCGATTTCCCGACCACCGGCGCGGTGCTGCAGGCCTACCTGCACCGGACCGAGGACGACTGCCGGGCGCTGGCCACCCCGGGCAGCCGGATCCGGCTGTGCAAGGGGGCCTACCGCGAGCCGGCGACCGTCGCCTACCAGGGCGCCGCCGAGGTCGACGCGTCCTACGCGCGGTGCCTCGCTGTGCTGATGGACGGCCCGGGCTATCCGATGGTCGCCACCCACGACCCGAAGCTGATCGCGCTCGCCGCCGGGCACGGCCGGGCGCCCGGGAGCTATGAGTTCCAGTTGCTCTACGGCATCCGGCCGACCGAGCAGCGCCGCCTCGCCGCGCAGGGGCACACCGTGCGGGTCTATGTGCCGTACGGCGACCAGTGGTACGGATACCTGATGCGACGTCTCGCCGAACGCCCCGCCAACCTGACGTTCTTCCTGCGCGCGCTGGCGTCCCGCTCGTGACCCGCATCGCCGTCCTCGGGGTCGGCAAGCTCGGCGAGGCCCTGCTGTCGGGGCTCATCCGGGCCGGCGCCAAGCCCGAAACGCTGCTGGCTGCCGAGCGACACGCCGAGCGGGCCGTCGAGATCGCCGAGCGGTACGGCGTACCGACGGCGCAGCCGCTGGCGGCCGCCGGCGCCGCGCAGGTGCTGCTCCTCGTGGTGAAGCCGCAGGACATGCGGGCCCTGCTGGTCGAGATCGCGCCGGCGGTGCAGCCCGGGACGCTGGTCGTCACGATGGCCGCCGGGATCCCGAGCGCGCTGGTGGAGGAGCTGCTGCCGGCCGGGACGCCGGTCGTGCGGGTGATGACCAACACGCCGGTCTTCGTCGATGAGGCGATGTCGGCCCTGTCGGCCGGCTCGCACGCCGAGCCGGCGCACCTCGACCTCGTCGAAGATCTGTTGGCCTCGGTCGGCAAGGTGGTGCGCGTCCCCGAGTCACAGATGGACGCGGTCACCGCGCTGTCCGGCAGCGGCCCGGCGTACTTCTTCCTGATGGTCGAGGCGATGATCGACGCGGGGATCCTGCTCGGTCTGCCGCGGGCCGTCGCGGCGCAACTGGTGGTGCAGACCGCGGTCGGGGCGGCCCGAATGCTGCGCGACTCCGGTGAGCATCCGGTGGTCCTGCGTGAGGCGGTGACCTCGCCCGGTGGCACCACGATCTCGGCGATCCGGGTGATGGAGGACCGCGGCGTGCGCTCGGCGATGCTGGCCGCGGTCGAGGCCGCGAGGGACCGGTCCCGCGAGCTCGCCGGCGGCTAGCCCGCCGCCGCGCGGGCCGGTTCCGCGCTCCGTACGATGAGGTGGTGAAGCGCCCTGTACTGCTGTTCGCGGGCGCCATCCTGCTCGCCGGCTGCAGCGGTGGCGGGGGCACCAAGGTCGCGACCGGCCTGGTGCAGCGGGCCGACGTCCGCGAGATCGTCGACGCGCCGGGCGCGGTGACCGCTCGGGCCACCTCGACCGTGTCGGCGCCGGCGGACGCGACCGTCGTCGCGGTGCTCGTCAAGGACGGGCAAGCCGTCCGCAAGGGCGCAGTGCTGGTCCGGCTCGACAGCGTGCAGGCGCAGCAGCGGTTGCAACAGGCCGAGAGCGCGCAGGTCAGCGCCAGTGGTTCGCGGGTGGCGCTACCGCGCGCCGACGTCGGGCCGCTGCAGGACCAGGTCGATGCCGCCGCGGTGGCGGCGCTGACCGCGGGGCGCACCGCCGCCGCCCAGATCACCGACCCGACGGCCCGGCAGCGGGCCCAGGACGCCGTGACCGCGGCGGAGGCGCGCTACCGGACCGCCGCGGCCGCGGCCAGGGCGGCGGTCAGCCAGGCCAACGCCGGCGTCGGGTCGGTGCAGAGCGCGCTCGACGCTCTCGCCGGCTCGCAACGCGCGAGCGCCACCGCCTCGGTGTCGGCCGCCCGCGCCACGATCGAGGCGCTGACCGTCCGCGCCCCCATCGACGGGGTGGTCAGTCTCGGCAACGGTGGGTCGACGGCGGGCGCCGCACCGGACGTCAGCAGCCTCATCAGCTCGCTGCCAGCGGCCGTGCAGGGCCAGGCGCAGCAGGCGCTCGGCGGCGGCGGGTCGGGCTCGACCAGCACCACTACCGGTGCGCTCGCGGTCGGCAGCCCCATCCGGTCCGGCACCGTCGTCGTCACCGTCACCGACACCGGCGGGCTGGGGCTCACCGCGGACGTCGACGAGACCGACGTGCTGCTGGTCCGGCCCGGGACCCGCGCCGACGTCGAGCTCGACGCGGTACCGGACACGTCGTACGCCGCGACGGTCACCTCCGTCGACGTCGCGCCGACCACGAGCGCGCGGGGCGGCGTGAGCTACCGGGTCCGGCTGGCCCTGCAACGCGGCGCCGGGCCGGCGCCACGACCGGGCATGAGCGCGGTGGTCAACCTGCGGGTGCGCACGGCTAACGGAGCCGTCAGCGTCCCCGCGGCGAGCGTCGTACGCGAGGGCAGCAAGAGTGCCGTCTACGTCGTCGAGGGCGGCCGGGCCCGGCGCCGGACCGTCGTCCTTGGCGCGCAGGGCGCCGACCGTGACGAGATCCGCAGCGGGGTGGTCGAGGGGGAGCGGGTGGTCGTGCGCGACGCCGACAAGCTCCACGACGGGCAAGCCGTCCGGTGAGCACGCCGGCGCTCGAGGCGGTCGAGGTGACCCGGTCCTACCAGCTCGACGGTGTCAGCGTGGAGGCGCTGCGCGGGGTGACGCTGACGGTCGAGCAGGGCGACTACCTCGCGGTGGTAGGCCCCTCCGGCTCGGGCAAGTCGACGCTGATGCACCTGCTCGGCGGACTGGACCGCCC
>JBKJOO010000429.1:0-6437 GCA_046595615.1 Mycobacteriales bacterium
TGCCCTTCCTACCGGTCACCACCCAACGCAAGCAGGACAAGCCACGGCTCGTGGTGCTCGCCGACGCGAGCATGTCGGTGCGCAACAGCGCCCGCTTCACCTTCCACCTGGTGCACGGCCTGCAGCGGATGTTCCCGCGGGTGCGCACCTACGCCTTCGTCGACACCCTCGCCGACGTGACGGCGACGTTCGAGACGCATGGCCTGGAGGACGCGCTCGGACTCATCTTCGGCAACGACCTGCTCGACGTCGACGCCTCGTCGGACTACGGCGCGGTCTTCGAGGCGTTCGCCGCCGACCACCTGTCGACCGTGACCCGGCGTACGACGGTGCTGGTGCTCGGCGACGGCCGCAGCGGCGGCAAGGACCCCGGCCTCGAGGCGCTGGAGCAGGTGCGCCGGCAGTGCCGCCGGCTCGTCTGGCTGTCGCCCGAGCCGCGCTACTCCTGGTCGCTCGGCTCGTGCGACCTGCCGGCCTACGCCCGGCTGTGCGACCGGGTCGAGGTGGTGCGCGACGTGGAAGGCCTGGACAGCACCGTGCGCGCCCTCGCCGACGTGCTGGCATGACGTCGCCCGCAGTGCACCCGCCGGTCGGACTCGACGCCGATCTCGGCGACGCCATCGCCGCCGGGCTGCACGGCCCGCCACCAGCCGACCTGGCCGCGTTCGAGTCGGCGTTCGTGGCGCTGGTCGAGGCCGGTGACCCCGAGCCGGAGCGGGCCTGGGACGGCTTCTACGACCGCACCCTGACCCGGGTCGAGGGGCATTGGGGCGCCGCGGCCGGCGCCTCCAACATCGCCACCTTCAGCCGAATCTGGGCGCGGGCCGTGGCGCTGTCTCGTGGCAATGCCGTGCTGGACGTCGGCACCTGCTTCGGCTTCCTGCCGCTGGCCTGGTCGGCCCGCCCGGGCGCGCCGGTGCTGCTCGCCGTGGAGCTGTCACCGGCGGCTGCGGCGCTGGTCGGCCGGCAGGCGAGGCGGCTCGGCCGGTCGATCAGCGTCCTGTGCGCCAGCGGGACGCGGCTGCCCCTGCGCGACCGGGCCGTCTCGACGGTGCTGATCCTGCACGTCCTGGAGCACCTGGACCGGCCGGCCTCCGAGCGACTGCTGAACGAGGCGTTGCGGGTGGCCGACCGCCGGGTCGTCGTGGCCGTCCCGATCGAGTCCCGGCCCGATCCGTTGTTCGGGCACCTGCAGGTCTTCGATCTGGCCGGCCTGGCCGAACGCGGCCGACGCACCGGCTGGCAGGTCTCGCTGGCCGACGCCGACGCCGACGGCGCCTGGCTGGTCCTGGACCGCCGGTGAGCCCGCGTCCGGTCGAGCTGCTCGAGGAGCTCCTCGACACGGCGTACGACGTGGCCCGGGCCGCAGGTGCGGCGGCACTGGCCTGGCGGGAGCGGACCGGCCTGCTGGTGCAGGAGAAGACCGGCCCCGGCGATCTGGTGAGCCAGGCCGACCGCGACGCCGAGCACGCCGCGCGAGATGTGCTGGCCCGCCGGCGACCGCAGGACGCCGTCACCGGTGAGGAGACCGGCGCGACGCACGGCACGAACGTGGCCGACCGGGTCCGCTGGCTCGTCGATCCGATCGACGGCACCACCAACTACGTCTACGGCCGGGACGACTGGACGGTGAGCGTCGCGGCCGTCGACGCCGACTCCGGTGCGGTGCTCGCCGGGGTCATCGCCGAGCCAGCCACCGGCCGGGCGACCGGCGCCCGGCTCGGCGGCGGCGCCCGCTGCGACGGCCGACTCGCGCGGGTCCGCGCCACCACCTCGCTGCGTCATGTCGTCGCCGACGTGGGCCTGGGGCGGGCGGCCCACCGACCGCTGGCCGGGCGGCTGTTCGAGCTGGTGGTGCCGCAGCTGCGCGACGTACGCCGGTCCGGCAGCGCTGCCCTCGCGCTGGTGCACGTCGCCACCGGCCGGGCCGATGCCTGCTGGGGGCCGGGCCTGCAGCCGTGGGACGCCGCCGCCGGGTTGCTGCTGGTGGCCGAAGCGGGCGGCGTCGTCGGCGACCTCGACGGGCCCGGCGATGGCGCGTTCCCGGCGTCCGGCAACGTCCTCGCGGCGGCCCCCGCGGTGTTCGAGCCGCTGCGCCGGTTGCTGTGCGAGGTGTACGGGACGCCGTAGGGCTACCGCAACCGCCGGCCCCGACCTATCGTCGGGAGCACGACGCCACGGGGCGTCGATCGAGGAGGAATCGTGCCGCAGTACGTGATCGAGCGAACCCTGCCGGGCGCCGGCGACCTCAGCGACGAGCAGGTGCAGGGCATCGCCGCAAAGTCCAACGAAGTCCTCGACGGGATGCCGGGGGTGCAGTGGCAGGAGTCCTACGTCACCCAGGACAAGCTCTACTGCGTCTACGTGGCGCCCGACGCCGAGTCGGTGCGCGAGCACGCGAAGCGGGGCGGCTTCCCGGCCGACAGCGTCGAGCAGGTGCGCCGGCGGATCGACCCGACGACCAGCGGCCGCTGAGTCACATCTGCAGCAGGCCGAGCTGGCCGGACCGGTAGACCACCTCGGCCCGGCGCTTCACCCCGAGCTTGTCCATGACGTTGTGGACATGGAACTTCACGGTCGTCTCGCTGATGAACAGCGTCTGGCCGATCTGCCGGTTGGACTGGCCGTGCGCCAGCAGCCGGACGACCTCGGACTCGCGGGCGGTGAAGACGATGGCTGGGTCCGGGGCGGACTCACCCGACATGGTTTTGACGACCACCGCCGCAGCGTGGCTGTCGAAGGCGCTCTCGCCCGCCCGGACGGCCCGGATGCTGCGGACGAGCGCCTCGGCGTCGACGTCTTTGAGCACATAGCCCTTGGCCCCGCTCCGGATGGCTTCGACGACCAGCCGCTCGTTGAGGAACGTCGTCAGCACGAGCACGCGTACGCCGGGGTCGTCGGCGGTCAGTTGCCGGCAGACGGTGAGGCCGGCGTCGTCGTCGTCGCCGAGCTTGAGGTCGAGCAGCACGACGTCCGGGCGGTGCTCGCGGACCGCCGCGCGGGCCTCGACAGGGGTGCCTGCCTCGGCGACCACGAGCATCTCGTCGTCGCGTTCGAGCATCGTCCGCAGCCCCTGCCTGATGATGGCGTGGTCGTCGACGATGACCAGCCGGGTCGGGCCGCCCGCCGCTGCCCGGGTCACCGGGCGGGACGGGTCGGGACCCGCACCTCCAGACGCACCCCGCCGCCGGGTGCGTCGGTGATGGCCAGCCGACCGTCGACGTGCCGGACCCGCTCGTCGATGTTGGACAGCCCACGGTGGTAGCCGTCGGCGCAGCCCTGCTGGGCCTGCTGCAGCCGGCCCAGCAGGTGCTCGGCCCGGCCCTGCCCGTTGTCGGTGACCCGCACCCGGACCTCGCGCCGTCCGTGGACGAGTTGGACGGCGGCCCGGGTCGCCTCCGCGTGCGTGATCGTGTTGAACAGCGCCTCCCGGACCACCATGTACAGCGCCCGCTCGACCCCAGCCGGCAGCGTTGCCCCTGCACCGGTGACCCGGACGCTGATGGCCAGCCCGTGCCCGCGGTGCTGCTCGGCGAGCCGCCGCAGCGCGGCGACCAGGCCGTGTCGGGTCAGCTCGTCGTTGCTCAACTCGAAGATGGCCTGGCGGATCCGGTCGACCGTCGAACGGGCCAGCTCCCGGACGTCGGTCAGCCGCTCGACCAGCTCCGGTTGGTTGCTGCTGGTGCGGCAGCCCTCGACCTGCATCCCGATCGACAGCACGTGCTGGGCGACGCTGTCGTGCAGGTCCCGGGCGATCCGCTGCCGCTCCTCAGCGAGCACCTGGCTCTCCCGCGCACCGACGAGCTCGTGCCGGGCCTGCTTCAGCAGCAGGTTGCGGTGGGCCAGCGCCCGGGCCTGTTCGGCGGATTCACGCAGCGCCTCGTCCGCCGCCCGGCGCAGCCGCTCGGACTCCGCCAACCGCCGACTGCTCTCGATCGCACCGGCGAGCTGGTTGGTGAGCGTTCCCAGGATGGCCAGGTCGGTGCCGTCGGCCTTGGCCTGGGCGGGCACGGCCGCCACGACATAGCCGTTGGCGCCTCCGCTGCGTGGCAACGGGGCGAGCAGGAGCGTGGCCGACAACTCGGGCAGCGCCCGCATCACCCCGGTCGGCGGGCAGTCGGCGGCCACCCCGACGGCGGTCCGCTGCAGCACCTGGGCGAACCGCTCGTCCAGTGGTCCGGGGTGCACGACGCAGACCCGCGAGCCACCGAACGCCGGGTGCTCGGAGACGAAGATCACCGCCCGGGCGCCGAGCAGCTGGGCAATCACCGGCAGGGTGCTCTCGACGAGGTACCCGGGGTCGCCGGGTGAGTCGGCGAGCACCCAGGAGACCGCGTTGACCGCCATCACCGTTCGCTGCAGATCGTGGGCGCTGTGCCGGTACTCGCTGTAGTAACGGCCTTTGGAGGTGCGTACGCCGAGCAGGTCCTCGAACGCATACGCGCTCACGCTGGCCGCCTCGCGGCCGGCCGGGCTCAGAGCGCTGCGAGCAGGATCGCCGTGACGTCCCGCTCGTCCACGGCGCGCGGATTGGTCGTCAGGCAGGCATCGTCGAGGGTCTGCCGGGCGAACGCAGCCAGATCGGCTTCGACGACGCCGATCTCGGACAGCCGACGGGGCGCACCGATGGCCGTTGCCAGCTCGCTGATCTGGCGGGCCAACGCCTCACCGACCTCGTCCTCGGGCAACATCGCCGCGTCGCGGACATCCAGGGCCTCGGCCAGGGCGCGGAACCGCTGCGGGTCGGCGACCGCGTTAAACCGCACGACGTGCGGCAGCAGGATCGCATTGCACATGCCGTGCGGGAGGTCGAGCGCGCCGCCGATCTGATGGCTGATCGCATGCGCCGCACCGAGGATCGCGTTGGTGAAGGCCAGCCCGGCCGTGAGGCTCGCCCGGGCCATGCCGGTGCGGGCGACGGCGTCCTGCGGATCGAGCACGCTGTGGGCCAGGTGCCGCCCGACGAGCCGGACCGCCGTCAGCGCATGCTCGTCGGTGAGGAAGCTGGCCGCCTTGCTGACGTAGGCCTCCACGCCGTGGGTGAGGGCGTCCAGGCCGGTCGTGGCGCTGAGCCAGTCCGGCATCGTGACGAGCAGGCAGGGATCGGTGAGCGAGATGTCCGGAACGAGCGTCTTGCCGATGAGGGTGGCCTTCAGCCCGCGACCGGTGTCGGTGATCACCGCGAACTGCGAGACGTCCGCACCGGTGCCGGCCGTCGTCGGTGCCGCGACCAGGGGCGGGATGGGGCGGGGGATGCGGTCGATGCCCTCGTAGTCGAAGATCGCGCCGCCGTTGCTGACGAGCACCGCGATCGCCTTCGCCGCGTCGATCGCGCTCCCCCCGCCGACGGCGACGAGCACGTCGCAGCCCTGCGCGAGGTAGGCCTCGGCGCCGGCCACGACCTCGTGGTCCTTGGGGTTGGGGGTCAGCGCGCTCCACGTCGTCGGGCTGAGCCCGACCGCGCGCAGCTGACGCAGGGCGCGCCCCGACCAGCCCGCCTCGATGACGCCGGGGTCGGTGACGAGCAGCGGGCGGACCGCACCGAGCCGCAGCGCCGCATGTCCGATCTCGTCGAGCACCCCCGAACCGAAGACAATTTCCGGTACGACGTACTTGGCGACCCCCGTCGGCCAGGCACCGCGGTCCCCGCCGACCCGCGGGAGCGGAGCCGGCCGGACCGGCGTCACGCGCCGGGAGGCCGGCGGCGGACTGGTTCGGGTGGGCACGTCGGTGACCTCCGTCACGTGGCAGACCACCGTGAGGTTACGCAAGGGATGACGCCCCTGGCCAGTCCGTCAGGCCAGGACCAGTAGGAGGGCCGCAGTCCAGTCAGGACGGTCGAACCGCGCCTCGGCCAGCGCCGCCAACCTGGCGAGGGTCAGCTGCTGCCAGCAGTCGGTGTCCGGCGGGGTGCCGCCGTAGGAGGTCAGGAAGGCCGCGGCGGCCTCGGCGACCTCGAGGGCCGGCCGCCGGCCGAGCGCCGCCTCCTGGCTGAGGTGGCCGAGCAGGTTGCCGACATCCAGGCCCGGCGGCGCCATCGTGGCCTCGTCCAGGTCGATGAACGCCACCCCCGCCGGCTGGACGACGACCTGCGCCAGGTGCAGGTCGCGATGCGCCGGCCTGAGCTGGACGCCGGGCTGCGGCAGACAAGACCGGGCCGCCCTGGTGATGACCGCATCGGTGGCCGGGGTCACCATCGAACGCAGCTGGGCCAGCTCGTCCGCGGCCGTCCACTGCCGGTCCAGCACGACCCCGCAGCCGTGCAGCCGAGCGAGCGCCGCGCCGGCCCGACCGCAGGCGGCGACGAACGGCGGGCCCGACATGCCGTCCAGCGGCCGCCCCGGCAGATAGGACAGCAGGCCCACATGACCGAGCGGGACGACCTGCCGCGCCTGCGTGAGCAGGTCGCACACCGCCGGGCCGACCGCGCGCAGCCC
>JBKJOO010000437.1:0-6057 GCA_046595615.1 Mycobacteriales bacterium
ACGGCGCCGAGGGTGAGGACGACGTCACCGACGCTGAAGACGTTGGCGAGGATGCCAAGGGACCGGGGCAGGGCGAAGACGTCGCCGAGCAGGGCGAGCCGCGGTCCGATTACGGTGGTGGAGTTCGCGAAGTGCACACCGTCGGCCGCGATGCCGGCGGACTGCAACGCCGACGCCGCCGCCGGCATGGTGCCGTGGTTGGCGGCGATGGCGAGCGCGTTCAGCGCGGCGCCGGCGGCGATCAGCGGCAACCCGCGCAACCCCCGATTGATCCACAGGAAGGCAGCGGCGAAGGCGTAGGACAGCAGATGCAGCGATGCCGCAAGTGCTCGGGCCGGGTGAACCAGCACCGAGATCGTGACGATCTGGATCGCGAGCGCCGAGATGACGAGCCAGGCGGCACGAATCTGGACCTCGGCCAGGATGCGAAAGTGCCCGCCGGCGAGGCGGACGCACAGCATTGCGGCGGCAAGCACCGCTAAGAACAGCATCCCAGGTCCTCCCTGCCGACTTCTCGGGAACGGGTCGGCCTCCCGAGTGGGAGGCCGACCCGCACCGTCAGTGGACTAATTCCACTTGGCTCCGGCCTCGACCACGGCAACGAGTGCCACGACGACGGAGCTGAGGGCAACGAGCCTGGCGGTCATCTTGGTGCGCATGAGGTGTTCCTCCTTGATTGGGGACGACTGGGCAAAGACACGGTGGTGCTGACGGAAGTCACGACAGGCACTCCCACTGCTGGCCCTCGAGGGCGGTTGGGATGTGGTCACCTCCTGGCATCGGCGTCCTGTTCCCTATCGGTGCGGCGGGACGTCCACGCATCACCCATTGGAGTGATCTGCGCCGCGGGCTGGTCCGGTACCGCGAACGGCGCAGGCGTACGGCCCGGCTGCCGCCGAACCGGTGAGCCAGGGGAGTACGTCGCCGCCGGCCATCGGCCGGCCGATGAAATACCCCTGGGCGACGTCACAGCCCCACCGCCGCAGCAGTTCGAGCGCCGCGGCGTCCTCAACCCCTTCGGCGACCAGACGCAGTCCCAGGTTGTGCCCGAGTTCGATCGTGGAGCGCACGATGACCGCGTCTTCGGGATTCATCGAGAGCCGCATGATGAAGGATTTGTCGATCTTGAGTTCGTGCACCCGCAGGCGGCGAAGGTAGGCCAGCGAGGAGTAGCCCGTCCCGAAGTCGTCCAGAGCGAGCTTGATGCCGATGTCGCGTAGCAGCCCGAGCACCGTCACCGCCCGATTCGGATCGGTCATGATCAGCGTCTCGGTGACCTCGAGGACGAGGGCCTCGGGGGGCAGATCATGCGCGGCCAGGCACGCGCGGATGCGCTGCGGCAGCGACAGGTCGCTCAGGTGCCGCACGGAGATGTTGACGGCAACGCTCACCTCGTGACCTGCACGCCGCCAGGAAGCGACCGCGGTGAGCGCCAGATCGAGCACTTCCAGGGTCAATGGCCCGATCAGGCCGGTGTTCTCGACCACGGGGAGGAAGTCGTCTGGAAAGAGCATGCCGTGCCTCGGGTGGTTCCACCTGACGAGTGCCTCGAAGCCGACGATCCGGCCGGTCTGGGCGTCTCGCTGTGGCTGGTAGTGCAGCAGGAGCTCGCCGCGTCCCAGGCCGGCGCGCAGGTCGGTCGCCAGGGCGAGGCGCTCAAGGGTGTGCGGGTCCTGTGTCGCGTCGTACATCCGGACGCAGGAGCGTTCGACCTTGGCCGCGTACAGGGCGATGTCGGCCTGTCGCAGCAGCAGGCCCATCTGGTCGCCGTGCTCGGGGTAGAGCGCGATGCCGAGGCTTGCCTCGACGTCGAGGCGCACCTCGTCGATCGTGAAGGGCTCCGAGAGCGACTCGAGTACCCGCGCCCCGACGGCCAGGGCGTCGGATACCGACACCAGGTTCATTGCGAGGATGGCGAACTCGTCCCCGCCGAGCCGCGCGACGGTGTCGCCGGGGCGGAGGCCGGCGGCCAGCCGGTCGGCGACCGCCTTCAGCAGCTGGTCGCCGACCTGGTGACCGAGGGTGTCGTTGATCTCCTTGAAGTGGTCCAGGTCGAGCAGCAGCACTGCGCAGGACGACCCGAACGACGGCGTCGTCTGCGCGCAGGCCCGCTTGACCCGCAAGGCGAACAGTGTCCGGTTCGGCAGGCCGGTCAGCCCGTCGTGAAGAGCCTCGCCCTCCCGGCGCGAGGCCAGTTGGGCGCTGACGTAGATCGCTCCCATCGGGAGCACCAGGAGCGGCAAGAGCCAGACCGTGAGCTCGACGCTGACGGTCACCACCGGGGCGAACGTCAGCAGCAACCCTCGGGTGGCGAGCTCGAAACGGACGTCGTGCAGCAACCGCCGCAGGACCGGCTCGCGCAGAGCCAGGGCGGTGACGACGCCAATGAGAAAGCTGTTGACGAGCCAGAAGGCACAGCCGGCTGCCATGGCGGCTGGGAGTTCACTCGGCAGCATCAGTGGATGCCACTGCGACAGGACCGACTGGCCGGTGATCGACCCGAATAAGGCGGCAGCGACGAACAGGCTGAGGGCGTACTGCGCCGCGTTGTACACCACCTTGACCGACGCCTTGCCGGCCCGGACGTCCGCGACGACCGCGGACAGGCACAGGACGAGGATCGCCAGCCACAGCGCGCCGACGAAGGTGAGGGCGAGGGCGTAGCCGGTCGACAAAGTGATCTCGTCCTGGCTGTCTCCACGGGCGATCTCGATGGGCCGCAGCTCGCCGGCGAGGACCAGCAACGACAGGGCCATGCACGCCGGCACGTTGCGTTGGAGCAACCACGGATCTGACCCGAGGCCGACGTAGACCACCGCCGCGAGACCGAACCAGCACGCGGTCAGGACGAAGACGCGCGCCCGCCAAGGCAGGGTCGTCACGACATCTTCCTTCAACCTCCGGCACGACGGGTCCAGCTTCTCCTTCTCCCTCGGCAGGTCGGCTCCGATCCTTGCGCTCTCGCACCAGGGGAATCGGTCCTTCGGCCGGGCGACGTGCCACCCTTGCCGGGTGCACCCCCTGACCCGCAACGCCGTGCTCGCAGCGACGGTCGTCGGGTGGGTCGGGCTCGCGCTCGGCCTGGACACCGGTGCGTCACTGACCCAGCAGCGGCTGCTCGGGGCGGGCACCTGGTTGCTGCTGTTGGCCTGCCTGCGCGGTGAGGCCCGCGCCACCCGCGTCCAGGTCGCGGTCGTCGTCGCGTACGCCTCGGTGATCGAGTACGTCTTCGCCGGCTGGCTCGGGGTCTACGTCTACCGGCTGCACAACGTCCCGGCGTTCGTCCCGCCCGGGCACGGGCTGGTCTATCTGGCGGCGCTCGCCATCGGCCGGAGTGACTGGGCGCACCGCCACCAGCGCGGGCTGCTCGGTGTGACCCTCACCGCCTGCGCGGCCTGGGCGGGCTGGGGCCTTGCGCTCGCACCGCGTCCGGACGCGCTCGGGGCGTTCTGGTTCGGTTGCCTGCTCGTCTTCGCCAGGTGGGGGCGCAGCCGGCTCGTCTACGCCGGGGCGTTCCTCGTCGTGAGCTACCTCGAGATCGTCGGCACCTCGCTGGGCACCTGGGCCTGGCAACTGCACGACCCGACCGGCTTGGTCACCATCGGCAACCCGCCGAGTGGGATCGCCGGTGGCTACGCCTGGTTCGACGCTGCGGCGCTGGCCCTGACCCCGCGGCTGCTGGCCCGGTGGGACGCCCGTCGGACCGGCCCCGGCGTACCGGTCAGCACCATGGAGCCCTCGCCGCCCCTGTGCTGGATCGGGCCGCGACGCGCCGGGAGATTCGCGGCCCGATCCAGCGCGAGCAACGTCGGTGACGGGCCGGCCGGCGGTGCGAGGGCACGGCAGGCCGGCGACGTCACCTCGTGGCATTGAGCGTCTTGGCCCGTTACGCCGAGGTGCTGCGACCGCCCGGCGCTCGGGCGGCGCTCGCCGCCAGCACGGTCGGCCGGGTCTCGCTCAGCAGTACCGGGCTGGGCGCGTTGCTGCTCACCCGCGACACCACCGGCTCGTACGCCGCAGCCGGGGCGGTCTCGGCGTCGTACGCGATCTCGTTCGCCCTGGCGGCGCCGGGCCGGGCCCGCTCGGCCGATCGGGTCGGTCCGGTCCGGGTGCTCGTGCGCTGCGGGCTGCTGCATCCGCTGGCCCTGCTGGCGCTCGTGCTGCTGGCCTGGCAGGACGCACCGGCGGTTGCGCTGGCCGGCGCCGCAGTGGCGGCCGGGGTCACCGTCCCGCCGAACGGGTCGGTGATGCGCGCCCTATGGGGCGATCTGGCCCCGGGGCCGCTGCTGCAGACGGCCTACTCCCTGGAGTCCGTGGTCGTCGAGCTGTGCTTCGTGGTGGGGCCGCTGCTCGTCGCCGGGCTCACCGCGCTGTTCGACCCGGCTGCGCCGGTGCTGGCTGCGGCGGTGCTCGCTGCCGCGGGCGCCCTGTGGCTCGCGGGTGTGCCGAGGGTGCGGGTCGTCGAGCCGCACCCCGACCGACCGACCTCGATGGCGGGGCCGTTGGTCTCAGCGGCCGTTCGCGCGCAACTGCTGACGGTGCTGTGGATCGGGGTGGGGTTCGGCGCCATCGAGGTAGCCGTACCGGCGTTCGTCGAGGAACACGGCAGCCGGCCCAGCGCCGCCGGGGTGGTGCTGGCCGTCTGGAGCCTCGGCTCGGTCCTCGGCGGGCTGGTCTACGGCGGCTTGCATCCGCGGGCCGGGGCGGACCGCCAGCTGCCGGTGCTCGTGGGCGCGCTCGCCATCGGCGCGGTCCTGCCGGTGCTGTCGCCGGGGGTGCTGCTCCTGTGCGCCGCGCTGTTCGCCTACGGCTCGACGATCGCGCCGTTCAGTGCCTGCAACTCGGTGCTGCTCGGCGCTTCGGCCCCGGCGGGCACGCTGACCGAGGCGTTCGGCTGGAACGGCAGCATGATCTTTGGCGGTGCCGCGCTCGGCAGCGCACTGGCCGGTCAGCTGGTCGGGCCGTACGGCGCGGTCGCGGCCCTGGCGGTCACGGCCGCCGCCGGGCTGCTGACCCTGCTGTCGTCGGTGATCGGGCTGTCGGCGCTGCGCGCAGGCGCGTCGGTCAGCGCACCTGCAGCGCGCTGAGCACCTCGTCGTGCAGCAGGCCGTTGCTGCACACCACGCTGCCGCCGTCGGCGGTCGCCCGGCCGGTCAGGTCGGTGAAGCGGCCGCCGGCCTGCTCGACGATCACCTGCAGCGCAGCGAGGTCCCACAGCGACACCGCGGGCTCGAAGGACGCATCGACCGCGCCCTCGGCCACAAGCATGTGTGACCAGAAATCGCCGAACGCCCTGGTCCGCCAGCAGCGCTGCGACAGCGACAGCAGTCCGGGCAGCCGGCCCTGGTCCTGCCAGCCGGTGAGGCTGCTGTAGGACAGGTGCGCGTCGGTGAGTTGGTCGACCCGCGAGACGCCCAGCTTGGTGCCCTGGGACGGCGATGCCCCGGCGTACGCGCCGAGGCCGGTGGCGGCCCACCAGCGGCGGCCGAGCGCCGGTGCGCTGGCGACCCCGACGGTGGTGCCGCCGCCCTCCTGGAGCGCGATCAGGGTAGCCCAGACGGGCACGCCCCTAACGAAGTTCTTGGTGCCGTCGATCGGGTCGAGGACCCAGCGGCGCGGCCCCACACCGGTGCTGCCCTGCTCCTCGCCGAGAATCGCATCCCCAGGACGGCGTACGGCGAGCAGGTCGCGGAGCTCGCGCTCGACGGCGGTGTCGGCGTCGCTGACCGGGGTGAGGTCGGGCTTGGTCGCGACCCGGAGGTCCAGGGCGCGGAAGCGGGCCACCGTGATGGCGTCGGCCCGGTCGGCGAGCTCATGGGCCAGCGCCAGGTCGTCCTGCAGCGTCATGCGGGACCCAGGACGAGCGAGCCGTTGTGCCCGCCGAAGCCGAAGGAGTTGCTGACGGTCGGCCCGGGTTCCCACCCACGCGGTGCCATCACGATGTCGGCCTCGATGACCGGATCGACGTTGGTGGTGCCCATCGTCGGCGGCAACTCGCGGTGGCTGAACGACAGCAGCACCGACGCCGCTTCGAGGGCCCCGGCCGCGCCGAGACCG
>JBKJOO010000087.1:0-3685 GCA_046595615.1 Mycobacteriales bacterium
GCGCAGCTGAAGAGCAACTCGAAGAACAGTTCGAAGCCGCCGTCGTCGGATGGGCTGGGCAAGCCCGCACCGCGGTCGTTAAGGCGCAAGGGTGGCAAACCCGGCGGTCAGGACGGCCACCCCGGTCAGACCCTGCGCCAGGTGACGACACCGGAGGTGATCGTCCGGCACGAGCCCGTCTGCTGCGCCAGCTGTGGCCGCAGCGCCGCGCAGGCCGTGGAGGTCGGGGTCGAACGTCGGCAGGTCTTCGACCTGCCTCCGACCGCGGTTTCAGTAACCGAGCATCAGCTGATCACCCGGGCCTGCCGGTGCGGCGCACGCACGACCGGGGTGGCGCCGGCGGGGGTGCACGCGCCGGTGTCCTACGGGCCGCGGGTCACCGCAGCGCTGGTCTACCTCTACCAGGGCCAGTTCCTGTCCAAGGCCCGGACCGCGCAGGCGATGTCGGATCTGCTGGGAGTGCCGGTGTCGGAAGGGACCGTCGCGACGGTCACTGCCCGCGCCGCCGCCACGCTCACCGTCCCAGGTGGGTTCACTGACACCGTCCGCGACCAGCTCCGCGCCGGGCCACTGATCCACTTCGATGAGACCGGGCTGCGCGTCGCGGGCCGGCTGCACTGGCTGCATTCCGCTGGCACTAAAGGCCTGACGTTGCTGCACGTACACCGCCGCCGCGGCCGGGAAGCCATCGATGCCTTCGCGGTCCTACCCGGATATCGCGGGATCGCGGTGCACGACGCCTGGGCTCCCTACGACACCTACCCAGGCGCCCGGCACGTCCTGTGCGGCGCGCACCTGCTGCGGGAGCTGACCGCCGTGGTCGACCACCACCAGCTCGGAGCCGCCCAAGCGAGGTCCACCAGCCCCGTCGGCGGCTGGTGCTGGGCCGGTCAGGCCCTCGACGCGCTGCTGGCGATCAAGACGCTGACCGACACCGCGAACACCGACGGCCACGCCCCCGACCCCGCGGCGCTGTCCCGCCACCGCCGGCGGCTTGCCGACGCCGCCCGGATCGGCGCCGACCCCACCGCCCACCCCGACCCCGGCCCGCTCGGCAACAAGCACCGGGCCCTGGCCCGCCGGATCCGGGACCGGGAAACTGACTACCTCGCGTTCACTACCGACCCGACCATCCCGTTCGATAACAACCTCGCCGAACGCGATATCCGCATGGTCAAAATCCGGCAGAAAATCTCCGGCTGCCTACGCACCCTCACCGGCGCCAAACACTTCGCCGCGATCCGCTCCTACACCGCCACCGCCGAGAAAAACAAGATCAACATCTACCAGGCCCTCGTTCAACTCGCCGAAGGCAACGCCTGGCTACCCCAACCCACCTGACTAGTCACACTTTTCGAAGGTCGACAGATCACCGTGATAGGCGAACCCTGCCGGCACATCGCCAACAGGCTCGGGGTATCCCTCGACCGTCCCAGCGCCGAAGCCTGCGATCAGCTCGAGTGCGCCTGCCAGTGCGGCGGCTGACACACCTTGACGACGATGCCCCTTCCCGACGTAGCAGCATCCGATGCGCCACGTTGGAACCGACGTCACCGACTTTTCGTACGCGCCTCGGTTCTTGATACGCGGAATCTTCTCCAGCGAGCCGAACTGAGCCCAACCAAGGCGCTGGTCACCGTCGAATAGCAATGCCGCGTGAGCGGTGCCCGCACGAACACGTTCGAGCTTGCGGTCACGGTTGTCTCGCTCCTCGCCCGGCTCCCGAGACGGATGCATCCCCATGCACCAACACCCGCCAAGAATCCCGCCATTCGCCGTAACTAACTCGGCGAAAGCGGGCCAGGTCGACTCGTCGAGAGCTCGAACCGTGTACCTGGGCACCCGATCAACATAAGACCGGCGTGGCGAGTCGTCACTACCGACGACATGCCTTGCCGAGAGTGGGGATGCGGTCGAACTGCAAGCTTGGCTGACATGCCCTGTCGGTGATGGCGGGAGGATGGTGGTGGGAAGGCTGCGGGGTGTTCCAGGGATCGGTGCCGATCCCAACCGCCGGACAGCCGCGGACGGCTGTTGAGCGTGAGGTAGCTCGCTGGGCGCGGGTCGGTGAGTACACACCAAGCCGACGCAGCCTTGCCGCTGGCCACCGCGTTAGCGGCTCCCGGCACCACTTGGGCGTCCTGGTCGGAACGGCTGGAGCATGCTTGTGCTGCGGGCATGCGGTCTGTAGACGTAGCCCCCGTGCACCGTAGCTCCGCAACATCCGCTCATACCGCTGACGGCGCTGGTGGCGCGCCTCCTGTCGTACGCAACCCGGCATCCACGATTGGTCAGCTGGGCTCCAGAGGTGACGGGTGCGCGCCGAGAACAGCTGTGAAGCGATAGCGCGTCACGAGGGGGACCCATGCAGCTGCCTGCGTTCAGTCCGATGATGACGTTCGAAGACGCCGCCCGAGCCGTGCTGGTCCACCTGACCGAGCAGGTACCCATGGGCCTGTGGGCGGTCACCCGGGTGGAAAACGGTCGGCAAAGCTACCTGTTTCTCGACGACAACGCCTACGGGCTAGTCGAGGGTGGCTCCCACCCGTGGGAGGCCAGCTTCTGCATCCACATGGTCGCGGGCACAGCACCGCCCATAGCGCCCGATGCCAGCCTCATCCCGCAGTACGCCGCAGCCGGTGTCAATGCAGCGGCCAAGATCGGTGCCTACGCAGGCTCGCCCATTGTGGAGGCGGACGGCACGCTGTTCGGAGCGATCTGCGGGATCAACCCAGAAGTCAGCGAGGACCCCAGGCTGCGTGACGCCGGACCGCTGCTCCTGCTGCTGGGCCAGCTGCTGTCGATGGTGCTGGTGGCCAATCGGGCCCGGCAGCAAGCCGCGGCGCGAGCGACCGAACAAGGGCTCGTCGCCGAGACCGACGTGCTGACGGGGTTGTACAACAGGCGGGCCTGGGAGCGGCTACTCGAAGAGGAACTGGTCCGCTTCACCCAACTTGGCGACCCGACGGTCATCGCGATGACCGACCTGGATTTCCTCAAGACGGTCAACGACGAGCAGGGCCACGCAGCCGGCGACGACTACATCCGGCGGGCCGCCACGGCCCGGGCGAGCTCGGTGCGGCCGGGCGACGTTGTGGCCCGGCTCGGGGGTGACGAGTTCGGGTTGCTGCTCAGGAACTGCGACGAGTCGTCGGCGCAAGGCCGGATCGACGACCTCTATCTTGCGATGGAAGACGTCGGGGTGGCGTCGTCCTTGGGCTGGGCGCCGATCACCATCCTGCGCGGGCTGCCAGCGGCTCTCGCCGAGGCGGACCAGGCGATGTACGCCGCCAAACGCTCCCGCCGGTCGGGCCGAGTGCCGCAATCTTGAGTCGCCATTGTGCCTTTCGCCGACGGCCCTTCGACAGCACGCAGCGCCGACCCACTTACCCCACGGTTACGAATGTCGGCTCGGGAGCATCGCCAAAGGCTCCCCTGATGCTCCGGGAACGTCCGCTTCTAGCCGCATGTCGCGCGGATGGCCCACGGCGGATTCGCGCTGGCCAAGTCGAAGAACCCAGTCGCGCAGAACAGATGATTTGACCGCACAACAGCCTGACTGCGGGCGAACCTGCACGAGTGCCGTTGTTGACTGCTTGTTCTTGACTGATCGTTCTCTATACGTCTACCCTCGGGTCATGGCAAGGCCACGAGGGTTTGACGAGCAGGCGGTGCTTCTGCGCGC
>JBKJOO010000094.1:0-7081 GCA_046595615.1 Mycobacteriales bacterium
CGCCGACATCACCCTGGCCTTCTTGCGGGTGCAGATCGTTTCTGGTGCGTCGGCCGTGCAACTGTTCGACTCCTGGGTTGGCGCGCTACCGGCGCAGGATTACCGGCGCTACGTCCAGCCGCATTCGGCGCGGATCTTCGCGGGCGTGGCGGACGTGCCGAGGATCCACTTCGGGGTCGGCACGGGCGAGCTGCTGCATGACATGGGGCAGGCCGGCGCGGACGTCGTGGGTGTCGACTGGCGGGTGCCGCTCGATGAGGCCGTACGCCGGGTCGGCCCCGGCAAGGCGGTCCAGGGCAACCTCGACCCGACGCTGGTCTTCGCGCCGACCGAGGTGGTCCGCCGCGAGACCGAGCGGATCCTGGCCGAAGGGCGCGACGCCGAGGGGCACGTGTTCAACCTCGGCCACGGGGTGCTGCCGGAGACCGACCCCGACGTGCTCGCACGGGTCGTCGAGCACGTCCACGAGGTCAGCGCCCGCTGAGCCGTACGCCGGTGAGGTCCCGCGGTGGGACGGTCCCGCGGTGGGACGGTGCGTGACCGGGTGATCCACGGAAGCTTGGGCACCTCCGCAACGATCAGCCGGGTGCCCCGGCTTCTGTGGATCATGACGTGGGGAGGCGGGCGACGGTGGCCGCGGCGTGGGAGGTACGCCGGTGGGGTCCCGCGGCGGGACGGGTCGGGTGACCGCGGCCGCGGCCCGAGGGTGGCCCCGTGTCCCGGGGGCTCGCCGAGCGACCACAACAGCAGGGAAGCGGACGCCGCGCGCTGCATTGCCGCGCTCAGCGGGTGCGTTTTGGCCTGATCGGCGGTCCCCTTTGCTGCTGTTGTGGTTGCGCGCGGCGGGTCACGGTGCCCCTGGGTCGCCGATTGGACGGGCCGCACCGGGCCGGAGCAGCAGCGCGCAGACCGCCGCCGTCGCCAGCAGGACCAGGCCGGCGCCGGACAGCACCACCCTGGTCGACGCGGTGAACGACGCCTCGGCCGCGCGCTGCAGCGGCAGTCGGGCCTTCAGCGCGCCGTCCAGCCCGAGGTCGCGCAGCAGCAACCGGGCGACGTCGGCGGTACGCACCTCGAGCAGCGCATCGACCACTGGCCTTGTCCGGCCCGGCGCGACCCCGAGCCCGACGAGCGATCGGGTCAGCCCGGCGCCGAGTCGGGTGACGGCGAGCGCCCCCAACCCGGCGACCGCGACCACCCCGCCGAGCTCGCGGGCCACGCTCACCGTCGCCGAGGCCAGTCCGCTGCGGCTCATCGCGACCGCGTCGAGCGACGCCGTGACGACCGGGGCGGTGGTGAGCCCCACGCCCACGCCGGCGACGGCCAGCGCGAACCCCAGCAGCGTGCCGGAGGCGTGGACGGTCAGCAACGCGCCGAGCCCGAGCAGGGCGAGCCCGCTCAGCGCGAGGCCGACGACCACCGGCGTGCGGGGACCGCGGCGGCCGGCCCAGCGCCCGGCCAGCGGGGCGGTCAGCACGAGCGCGACCGTCAGCGGCAGCAGCAGCAGTCCGGCGGGAAGCGCGTCGCGGCCCTGCACCAGCTGCAGGAACAGGCTCAGGAACACCAGCAGGACGAACACCGCCAGCGACGCCGCGAAGGCGCCCGCGAAGGACCCGGTGAACGCCCGGTCCCGCAGCAGCGTCAGCGGCAGCAACGGCGCGCCGCTGCGCCGCTCCACCCGGGCCAGCACGGCGGCGGCGGCGACGGCCACCACGAGGCAGCCGACGACCGCCCCGCCGAGGCCGTCCCGGCCGGCCAGCACCACGGCGTACGTCGCGAAGCCGAGCACCACCGCGGTCAGCACCGAACCGGGCAGGTCGAGCCGCCGGCCGCGCTCGCGTCCGCCGCCCGGGCAGGTCAGCGCCACCGCGGCGATGACCGCAGCCAGCGGGAGGTTGATCCAGAACACCGCCCGCCAGCTGTACGCCGCGACGAGCAACCCACCTGCGACCGGTCCCGCGACCAGGGCGAGGCCCCCGCTGGCCGCCCAGACGCCGACCGCCCGGGCGCGGCGGCCCGGCTCGTCGTACGCCGAGGCGAGCAGGGCCAGGCTGCCGGGCAGCACAAGTGCGGCGCCGGCCCCCTGCGCCACCCGCCAAACGATCAGCGCCCGCACCGAGGCGGCCAGCGCGCAACCGGCCGACGCCCCGGCGAACATGGCCAGGCCGGTGAGCAGGACCCGGCGTCGCCCGAGGACGTCGGCCAGCGCCCCGCCGGTGAGCAGCAGGGCCGCGAGGGCGACGGTGTAGCCGGTCACCACGCCCTGCAGGCCGGTCACCCCGGCGCCGAGGTCGGCCTGCACGTCGCGCAGGGCCACCGTGACCACGGTGTTGTCGAGCGTCGCGGTGAAGGCGGCGAGCGACGTCGCGGCGAGGACCAGGGGGGCGCGTCGCACCGGCCGACCCTACGCAGCGCGCGGGCTCGAGGCGCTCCCTAGGCTGGGTCGGTGCCCGCTCCCGTCATCGCCGTCGTCGGCGCGGGGATCGCCGGGCTCGCCGCGGCACTCGAGGTGACCCGCGCGGGCGCCCGGGTGATCGTGCTGGAGGCATCGGACCGGGTCGGCGGCAAGGTGCGCGCGAGCGACGTCGGTGGGCTGCACGTCGACGAGGGCGCCGACTCGATGCTGCGCCGGGTGCCGTGGGGCACCGACCTGGCCGCTGCGGCCGGCCTGCCGCTGGTCTTTCCGACTGCCGGCGGGGCGTCGCTGTGGACCCGCGGCCGACTGCGGCCACTGCCGACCGGGACGGTCATGGGCGTGCCAGCCGACCTGGCCAGCCTGGCCCGCAGCGAGGTGCTGTCGGCCGGCGGCCTCGCGCGGGTGCCGATGGACCTCGCGCTGCCGGGAAGCCCACAACAGCAGGACATCTCGGTCGGCGAGCTGATCGCCCGCCGACTCGGTCGGGAGGTCGTCGAGCGGCTCGTCGACCCGCTGCTCGGCGGTGTCTACGCCGGCCACGCCGATCTGCTCTCCCTGCAGGCCACCTTGCCGGCGCTGGCGGCGGCCGCCGCACGGCACCGCAGTGTGATCGTTGCGGCTCGGGCGGCCAGGGGGGTGCCGTCCCCCGGGCCGGTCTTTGCCGGCGTGCCAGGCGGTCTCGGTGTGCTGCCGGCCGCCCTGGCCGCGCAGCTCGACGTCCGGCTGGGCACGACCGTCCGGGCCCTCGAGCTGACCCCGACCGGGTGGCGCCTCGGGACCGGCTCGGCCGCGGACCCGTCGTACCTCGTGGCGGACGCCGTCGTGCTGGCCGTCCCCGCGGCGCCCGCGGCCCGGTTGCTGCACGGGTACGCGCCGGTCGAGGAGCTCGGCAGCGTCGACTACGCGAGCGTTGCGATCGTCACCCTCGTGCTCGACGGCCCGTCGCCAGGGGTCGGCAGTGGCTATCTCGTGCCGGCGGTCGAGGGCCGCACGACCAAAGCGGTGACGTTCACCAGCCGCAAGTGGGGGCGCCCCGGGCCGGCGGTCGTTCGTGCCAGCGTCGGCCGTTTTGGCGAGACCCGCGACCTGCAGCGTGATGACGCTGACCTCGTCGCCACCGTGCTCGACGAGCTGGCCCTCGCGGTCGGCCCGCTGCCCCGGCTGCTCGACAGCCGCATCACCCGCTGGGGCGGCGGCCTGCCGCAGTACGCCGTCGGCCATCTCGATCTGGTCGCCCGCCTGCGGGCGGCGCTCCCGACGAGGCTGGCCGTCGCCGGCGCGGCGTACGACGGGGTGGGCGTGCCCGCGGTGGCCAAAAGCGGGCAGGACGCCGCGCGGGCCGTGCTGGCAGGGTTCACACTGGAGCCATGACCGACCAGGACCGCCCCGAGGCGCCGAAGGCCCGCGAGCTCAACGACCAGTTCCTCTACTGCATGTACGCCGTCTTCGAGGCGGCCACGCCGCTGCCCGAGGACCGGACGGCGATCGCCGAACAGGCGCAGGCCTTCCTCGACGCGGCGCTGGAGAAGGACGTCTACACCCGCGGGGTCTATGACATCGCCGGTTTCAAGGCCGATGCCGACGTGATGATCTGGTGGACGTGCCCCGACATCGACGTGCTGCAGGAGACCTACACGCGCTTTCGGCAGAGCACGCTCGGCGCCCACCTGCTGCCGGTCTGGTCGAGCGTCGGCCTGCACCGGCCGGCGGAGTTCAACCGCAACCACATCCCGGCGTACGTCCGGCGCGAAGACCCCAAGAAATACACCTGCGTCTACCCGTTCAACCGCTCGCTGGAGTGGTATCTGCTGCCGGACTACGAGCGCAAGGGCATGCTGTCCGAGCACGGGATCATGGGCCGGGAGTTCGAGGACGTGCGCGCCAACACCGTGGCGGCGTTCGGCCTCGGTGACTACGAGTGGCTGCTGGCCTTCGAAGCCGACGAGTTGCACCGCATCGTGGACTGTCTCCGGGCGCTGCGGACGTCCCGGGCCCGGTTGCACACCAAGCTCGAGACGCCCTTCTACACCGGCATTCGCAAGCCGATCGCCGAGGTCGTCGCCGCGCTGCCCTAGCTGGTCGGGGCCAGCTTGAGCGAGACGCTGTTCATGCAGTAGCGGTCGCCGGTCGGGGTCTGCGGTGCGTCGTCGAAGACGTGCCCGAGGTGGCTGCCGCAGCTCGCGCAGAGCACCTCGACCCGCTTGCTCCCCATCGACAGGTCCTCGCGCAGGATGACGTTGTCGCTCTCACTGGGGGCGTAGAAACTCGGCCAACCACAGTGCGAGTCGAATTTGGTGTCGGAGCGGAACAGTTCGGCGTCGCAGGCCCGGCACGAGTAGACGCCTTCGGTCTTGGTGTCGTTGTATTCGCCGGTCCCGGGCCGCTCGGTGCCGGCTTGCCGCAGCACGGCGTACTGCTCGGGGGTCAGCTCGGCCCGCCACTGCTCATCGGTCTTCTGCACGGGGTAGGTGGTCATGTCATGCTCAGCGTGCAACGACGGCCAGGTGTTCCAGCCACAGCTGACGAGTCGGTGACGACGTCTGACAAGCCTGAGCCGGTACGCCGAGCAACGCGCCGGCCAGTGCCGGACCGCGCTCCCCGGCCCGCAGGGACAGCCGATCGGTCCGGGGGCGGCCCCCTTCGGGCCGCACGGTCACCAACAACGCGTCCGGGGCCCGGCCCGGTGGCAGGTCGCAGCGCGTGCGACGCGCGAGTTGCAACGAGATCGCCTCGCCCGAAACCACAGTCGGCCGGTCGACGATCGTGACCTGCCACGTCGGGGGGGCCAGCCGCGCGCCCAGCACCTCGAGCCGTCCCGGCCCGTCGTTGCGGAGCTCCACATGAAGCTGCACGTCGACCTGCCGACCGGACCACTCGACGTCGTGGACGATGACCGACGCATCCGGCCGGAAGACGATGCCACGGGTGGCCGGCGTCCCCGACCGGACCAGCGCGGTGCCGACCAGGAGCAGGCCCAGGACGGCGGCCGGGACCCACCGGCCGGCTGGCTGCCGGCCTCCGACGAGCAGGTCCGCCGGGGCGTCGACGGAGCGCCCCGGATGAAGCAGGACCCGCGGTTGCGGGTGCGGTGGACCCACCCGACCAGCGTCCTCCCGGGACGCGTCCTTGACCAGCGGCGGCGGGTACCGTCCGTTCGTGGCTAGTCCCTTCGTCGAGCTCGTCGTACCGACGCCGACCGGCGAGCGGGTCGTCAAGGTGACCAATCCGGAGCGGACCTACTTTTCCGGGCTGCCCGAGGGCCGCGGCCGCAAGCTCGACCTGGTGGAGTACTACCTGGCGGTGGCAGACGGTGTCGTGCGGGGGCTGCGGGAGCGCCCGACGGTCCTGAAACGCCATCCGGAGGGCGCCGAGGGCGAGGCGATCTACACCAAGCGGGTGCCACAGAGCCGGCCGCCGTGGATCGAGACGGTCACCGTGCACTTCCCGTCCGGCCGGTCGGCCACCGAGCTGTGCCCGGTCGACGTCGCCCACGTGGCGTGGGCCGCGCAGATGTCGACGCTCGACTTCCATCCGTGGCCCTCGCGCCGCAGCGATGTCGAACGACCGGACGAGCTCCGGATCGACCTTGACCCGATGCCTGGCACGGGCTGGGCCGACGTGCAGGAGGTGGCCTTGGAGGTCCGCGACGTCCTCGCCGGGATGGGGATGGTCAGCTTCCCGAAGACCTCTGGGAGCAAAGGGATCCACGTCTACCTGCGGATCCGGCCGGACTGGACCTTTACCGAGGTGCGGCACTGCGCGCTGGCCGTCGCCCGTGAGGTCGAGCGCCGCAGACCCGAGCTGGCGACCGCGAAATGGTGGAAGGAGGAGCGCGGCGAGCGGGTGTTCCTCGACTTCAACCGGATGGCCCGGGACCAGACCATTGCCTCGGCGTACAGCGTCCGGGCCCGTCCACAGGCGACCGTGAGCGCGCCGCTGACCTGGGACGAGGTGCCGGCCTGCGAGATCGCCGACTTCGATATCTGGACGATGCGGGACCGGTTCGGCCGGCTCGGCGATGTGCACGCTGCGATCGACGAGGTGGCGCACGACCTCACGCCGCTGCTCGAGCTGTATGCCCGCCAGGACGAGGGTGAGGCGCCCTACCCGCCGCAGTTCCCGAAGATGGAAGGGGAGCCGCTGCGGGTCCAGCCCTCGCGCGCCAAGGGCCGCCCGACGCCCTGACCCGGTCCCGCGCGCAGCCCACCCCCAGCCCCTCGGCCCCCCTGGGACCTGCCGATCTTGACGATCTGGTCGGCAACACGCCGGGTGGGGCGACACGTTCGTCAAGATCGCGCACCAGAGCCGCGGGACGCTGGCCGATCTTGACGACGTTGTCTGCGACACGCCGGTGGGGGCGACCAGACCGTCAAGATCGGCAAATTCGAGGGTGCGCGCGAGCCGGAACCAGCCCGGTGCGCCGATCATGGGACATGTGCTGCCGCCGCACGCTCAGCGGACCAGCTCATACTCCATGATCGGCGAACAAGGGCAGGGGGTCAGGCGTTCTTTTCCGCCGACTCGACGTTGACGAGCTGGTCGGCGAGGACGAAGAAGGTCGGCGCCCACAGCCCGACGAAGATGCCGAACCGCTCGGCGTGTGCGGCGTCGCCGGAGCCCTTGGCGGTGCGCCAGGTGGCGATGCTGGCCAGGATCGAGGCGAAG
>JBKJOO010000314.1:0-2961 GCA_046595615.1 Mycobacteriales bacterium
TCGCTGCGTACCCACGCCAACAGGAGCACCAGCAGCGCGGGGAGCCCGACCAGCTCACTCAGCGCGATCATTGCGGTGCCGCCGATCTGCTGCGCCCTGGCGGGCGACGGGCCCCAAAAGCGTGCGAGGTGGGCGTAGTAGCCCGCTGCGATGACATGCCCAGTTCCGGGGACATCCAGGCCGGGTAAGACATCTAGCAACCCGTCGAGAAACGCGATCAGGGCCCGGACCGGGTAGGACGTCTGTCCGGTGCCTTCGTCGACGCCGAGCAGCGGGAACAGGAACCCGCAGCCCACGGTCAGAAGCGCCAGCCGGGTGAGTTCCAGCAGCGTTGGGTGTTCAAGCCGGGCCTGGTCCCAACCCGTCGTATAGATGAGCAGCAGCAGCGTGACGGCCAGGACCGACCCGGTGAGGGGGAAACCCAGGAGCCGGCCCAGCGCACGTCGTGGGCGGGAAGCGACCCTGCCTGGTGTTGGGCGCACTGACCGCCAGAGGGCTACCGGTCGGCCCAACGTCAGCCCGACCGGGACGAGCGTCATCAGCAGCACGTCCTGCACCGCCAGGGGCCAGAACAGCACCCGGGAATACGTACCCAAGAATGAGCACGTCACCAGCAGCAGCGAACCGACACCACCACCGGCGAACCAGCAGGTCGATGCCCGATCCCAATGCCCGCCGCGGGCCCGCACCCGCCGGACCGCCAAGACGTATGCCGCGGCCGCCAGGACCGCTAGCGCCAGGGCGGGCACGTTCGGTGACCATCCCGTCAACCACCGAGCAGGCGTCAGCGGCGCTACCTGTGTGGTCACTGTTGGGCCCCGGCGCCGCTGGCAAGGCCATCAGCATGACCCGACGGTGAGGTCCCCCGCGGCGCTATAGCTGGCGGAGCTCCCGTGCTCGCTGGCCCCGCTGGCCGCCTGCTCAAGCAGCTCAGCCACGAACCTGATGGCGTCGGGCGCCAGCGAGCCCGCGTGATAGGCCCCGCCCAGCTCACCGAGAGGTAAGGCGAGATGTGGCCAAGACGGCGCCGGTTCTGCAGGTGCATTTGGGAAGAGTGTGCGGTGACCCAGGGAATGGTGCATCTCCGGCGGGACCTTCGCCAACGCGAGCAGCTGCCAGCGCAGCGTGCGGCGGTGGACCCCGACAGCACGGATCGCTCGTGCCTCTAGGAACGAACGCCTGGCGTTGCGCGGCATCGCGCTGCCGCCGCCGGTTACCCCGGTGCTGCCAGCGACGCCGCTGCGTCATCCAATGCAGTTGCCAGCCAGCGAGTGTCCCCGGCACTCAGGCTGCGCACGCGGCACGGGCCTCGACACCGGAAGCTTTCACCAGGCCGGCGGGCTGCAACCGGATCAGGTCCCGGTCGATGATGCGCGGGTGCAACCCGGTCAGCCAGACGAGCTGCCGACAGGCCACCATGCACCCGATCCAGCACGTGGACCACCCGAGCCGCAACCCTCCCCTCCCCCGCCCCCGCTGTTGGCTGGTGTGGCTGAACGCAACACGGGCGCGGGCGCGACCCCGGTCAGCTTCGCGGTCCGTCGAAGCGTTCACCCGTGCGGGTGAAGTCGGCCTTGTCGCGTGTCGAGTTGTAACTGTCGGTGGCAGGTCATCGATGACTGACCCGAGCGCCCTGGATGCCTCCAGGGCGAACGCCCACAGCTCTGGAGCCCTCATGACCTCGTCTGTCCGCCGGTGCGCTATCGGAGCGGCCACGTCCGCCGCGATGGTGCTGGCGTCCGCTGCCCCCGCGCTCGCCGCGACGCAGCACCGTTCCTCGGCAAGGCACAAACCCGCCGCTGCCGTGCACTTCAACGTCCACGGCATCGTCGTCGCCACCCATGGCAACCAGGTCAAGGTCCTCAGCAGCGTCGCGAAGGTCGGGAAGAAGACCGCGCGAAACAAGGTCATCACGTTGACGCTCACACCCAGGACGAAGCAGACGGCCCGAGCCCGCATCCGGCCCGGAGCCGCGCACGCATCGCTGATGGCCGGCGGCAGCACCGCCGCAGCCCCCACCTCCACAACGCCGATGTTGACTCCGGGGACCGACATCGTCGCGACCGGGACGGTCTCCGGCAACGGCACGCTGGTGACCACCAGCGAGACAACCACCGTCCTACCCGCCGAGGCCCTCGTCGGCACGATCAGCAGCGTGAACGCAGACGGGTCGTTCGTGGTCGCGAGCCACGACCAGGTCGACGGTGACCACGCTGAGCACGACAACAACGACGGGGTGCTCGTCGCCGCGCTGGGCGCGCCCGTGACCGGCCCAGCTGTCGCCGCCGGTGCGTACGTCGTGGTGTTGGGTGAAGCCGACCATCACGACATGGCCGCCGCGAAGATCTACACCTTCACGACCGCGCCGACCCTTGCCGCCGGACAAGTCACGACCGCCGACTCCACCGCCAAGACCCTCACCGTGGACGCCCAGGGTAGCGAGCACGACGGCCAGGAGGAGCAGGACAACCAAGATGGCTCCAACCCCTCCATCACGGTCGACGCCAGCAACGCCGACATCGTCATCAACGGTGCCACCCCAGCGGCCGCATCCCCCGCCGGCACCATCGCGCCGCCGGCCGCGTTCCCTGCCGTCGGCGATCAGGTCCTGACCGTCGGGATCCCCGGGGCCACCCCGGACAGCATCACCGCCAGCCTGGTCTTCGACTTCAACCAAGCCGACAACGGCTCGGTGGACGACAACCAGGACAACGAAGACGCCGGCCACAACAGCTAGGACTAACCCTCACCGTCGGGCGGGGACACAGCCCGTCCTATGTCCCCGCCCCACGGCGAACCGAGCCACCACCCCGACAACATGCTGATCGCACCGGTCACGCGCCATCCTCTAAGGCTTCCAATCGGCCCTCAGAACGCAGGCGATCCGCACATTCTGATCGCGCTTGCTGTACCTCTCCTCGGTCGCGCTCGGGCTGTGCGTCGAAGCAAACGTCGTCCGGG
>JBKJOO010000013.1:0-3333 GCA_046595615.1 Mycobacteriales bacterium
GGCAGGGTCAGCAACCCGTGTCTGATGTACGGCGACAGCCGGGAGGCCCCTCGCGCCGAGACGGGGAGCACCTGATTGCGGCGGCGGGCGTAGCCGGTGAGGTCGAGCGCCGCGAGCGCCGCGTCCGCGGCCGCCTGGCCGCCCCGGATGGCCGAGGCATGCGGGACATCGCTGGCGAGGTGGCCGAGCTGCTCGGCGACCCAACCGACGGCGTCGGTACCGGACGGGGGGCGGGGCAGCACGGGCACCGCTCCATCGTGGTCGTCCCGACCCTCCGGCGCGACTCCTGGACCCCGGCACCGCAAACTGTCGTCATGGCGTGGACGGTTGGGACCGTCGTGAGGGCGGGATTGCTGGCCGCGCTGCTGACGTCGTGCACGCAGCAGGGCTCGACGGCGGCGGCACCGACAGCGCCGACCGGACAAGCCGCTGCCTCGGTGCGCCCGGCCCAGAGCTGGTGGCGCCCGCACAAGGGCGTCACCTGGCAGTGGCAGCTCTCCGGGACCGTGGACACCGGTGTGCCGGCCCAGGTCTTCGACGTCGACCTGTTCACCACTCCCGCCAGCACGGTGCGCGCCCTGCACCTCAAGCGGACCAAGGTGCTGTGCTACCTCGACGCCGGCAGCTGGGAGCCCGGCCGGCCCGACAGCGCGGCCTTCCCAAGCCAGGTCCGGGGCCGGCCGCTCATCGGCTTCGAGGACGAGCGCTGGCTCGACGTACGCCGCACCGACGTCCTGCTGCCGCTGATGGCCCGGCGGATGGACGTCTGCAAGGCCAAGGGGTTCGACGGGGTCGAACCCGACAACGTCGACGGCTTTGCAAACCCCACCGGCTTCGACCTGACCGGCGCCGATCAGCTCCGCTTCAACCGCGCCATCGCCGACCTGGCGCATGCCCGCGGCTTGGCAGTCGCCTTGAAGAACGACCTCGGCCAGATCCCCACCCTCGCACCCGCCTTCGATCTCGCCCTCAACGAGCAGTGTTTCGAATTCGACGAGTGCGACCGGCTGCTGCCGTTCATTCGCGCCGACAAGCCGGTCCTGCACGTGGAGTACGCCGTGTCGCCGTCACGGTTCTGCGCCGTGACCAGGCAACTGGGCTTCAGCTCCCTGGCCAAGCATGAGTCGCTCGACGCCTACCGCCGGTCCTGCTGACGCGGTCAGCAAAGACTCCCGTCCACGCGCAGGACCGGGCAGACGGTGGCGTCGGCGGGCAGCACCCGTTGCAGACCCCACAACCCGACCGCGGTGAAGGGCCGCCGTAGGTCGCCGTAGAAGTAGTCACCCGGCGCCTGCTGCGTCCCACCGGCGCCTCCGGTGATGAGCGCATTGAAGCTCTCCCACGGACCCATTCCCTGTGCCGACACCGAGTTGGAGCCTTCGAGCAGGGGATCCTGATCCCAGCGCAGACCGCCGAGACCGAAGACATGGGTGCTCTCGCTGCCAGGTGTGGTCAGCACATGGACCAGCATCGGGTCGCCGGCGTAGGACGTCAGCCACGGCACCTTGCCGGGATCGCGAAATGCCGTAGGCCCGTCGCCGGCAGGGGCGGCCTGGTAGTTGATCAGCGATCGCCCGACGACGGCGCTGGTCGGATAGGGCATGAAGTCCTGTCCGATCGCCGCGTCGTCATCAGCCATGGTGACGGTGAAGTCGCGGTAGTCCTGCATCGTCGCGCCGGGCACGTGCACCAGCACCTGTGCGCCGATGTCACGCGCGTCCCCGGTGACCGGGTCGCTGAATTCCGTCCGCAGCCCGGTGACCTTGGACGCCGGTGCGACCACAACCGCCCCGTAGAGGCCGGTCTTGAGCGTTTCGATACCCGCCAGATCGGCGATGACGGCGGTGCCGACGCGGTCGGTCGGCGCCGAGTAGACGTAGGCACGGGTGGCGTTCGGGGCGACGTTCTGCTCCGGTGCGAAGCCGATGTCGACGCCCCCCGAGCCTTCGGTCCGGTCGAGTTTGCCGACCGAGAAACCCACCGGCGTGGTGAGCAGGTTCGTCACGTTGACGGTGACGCACTCGCCGGCCACGACGTGCAGGACCAGCGGCACGGCCGTCTTGGTTCTGGCCTTGATCGCCGCCACGTCGGCATTCGGCACGTACGCCGTGCGCCCCCCGTTGAAGCCGCCGGATCGGTCCATCGCACTGACGTCGAACTGCCTCGTCGGCGCGCCGGCCGGACACGGATTGCCCGCTGAGCTTGCCGCCGGCGGTGCTCCGCCGGTCATCGTCGGCAGGACGTAGGGATCACTCGGGGTCGGCACACCCGGCAGCGGCTGCAGGCCGTCGACGTGTCCCGGCAGGATGCGGACGATCCCCCAGGCGCCCTGCTGGGTCCGCAGTTCGTTCCCGTTGGCGTACAGGTAGTCCCCCGGTCGCATCTTCATGTCGGCCTGGGCGCCGTTGAAGATCAGCGTGAACTTCTCGCTGACGCCGTAGTGGATCGCGTCGACCAGCGTCCCGCCTGACGTCACCGCCCCAGAACCGTCGGCGTGGGTGTAGCGCGGTTCGAGGACCGTTCGACCGCCTTGCAGGTGCAGGGTGTCGACGGTCGGCGACACGTTGATCGTGCGAACGACCAGTGGGTCGTCGCCATAGAGCCGGGGCAGCGGGGTGACCGGATCGCCGTAGGTGTAGGAGCTGAACTGGTGGGCCTTGTCCAGCCGCGCGGACAACGGATTGGCCTTGAGGTTGAGCGTCGAGTACGCGGACGCGTCGTTGTCGTTGATGGTCCACAGGGCCAGCTCCCGGAAACTGCCGTTCACCAGCCCCGGTGAGAGCGCCGTCGAGGTGTGGACGTCCACGAGCGTCCCGGAGTCGACCTGGTTGCCGGTCGTCGGATCGTGATAGGTCGAGCCGGCGGGTTCGACGATGAGCTGACCGACCAGTCCGTGACCCCAGCCATGGATCCCATCGACATGGTCGTGCCAGAACACGTTGTCGAGCGTTGCATCGGGATACCAGCGGTACTGGATGAACTCGGTGCCGGCGAACTCACCGATCGAGTGGTCCTTGTCGAGCCCCTTGACGAGGGTCACGGTCTTGGCGACCGGATCGACCGACAGGACCTGCTGGATGTCGATCGACTCGAGCCCCTCGCCGACGGCGAGCCAGGGTCGGGTCGGCTTGCCGTTGGCATCGGTGCCGATGAACTTCGTCACGTCGGACAGGCGCAACACGGTGTCGCCGCGGCGGACGTCGGCGAGCAGCGTGGGATCGCTCACCTTGTACGGCCGGACGGAGTGCTCGTAGGCGAAGCCGGCGCTCACGCCGTCCGAGCCCTGCACGTCGAACTGCACGTGGTGGATGTGCATGCTGGTCTTGGAAAACT
>JBKJOO010000070.1:0-8355 GCA_046595615.1 Mycobacteriales bacterium
GCCCGGGTCGCGACGTTGCCGCCGATGACGTCGACGTGCGCTGCAGCCGGCTCGGCCTTGAGCCGGCGGACCATCTCGAGCAACCCGCGCGAGTGCCCGTGCGCGGTGTCGACCACGAGCACGTCGACGCCGGCGTCGACCAGCGCCATCGCCCGTTTCCACGCGTCGTCGAAGAACCCCACGGCGGCGCCGACCACCAACCGGCCGTTGGCGTCCTTGGTGGCGAGGGGGTACTGGCCCTTCTTGACGAAGTCCTTGACGGTGATGAGCCCACGCAGCCGACCGGCCCCGTCGACGATCGGCAGCTTCTCGATCTTGTTGGCCTGCAGCAGCCGGAGCGCCTCGTCGTCCCTGACGCCCTCACGCGCCGTGACGAGCGGCATCGGCGTCATCACGTCCCGCACCAGCCGGGCCTGGTCGGTCTCGAACCGGGTGTCGCGGTTGGTCACGATGCCGAGCAGCACCCCTGCGGCGTCGACGACCGGCAGCCCGGAGATGTGGTAGCGCCCGCACAGCCGGTCGACATCGCCGAGGTTGTCCTCCGGCGAGCAGGTCACCGGGTGGGTGACCATGCCTGCCTCGGACCGTTTGACGAGGTCGACCTGGCCGGCCTGGTCGTCGATCGACAGATTGCGGTGGAGCACCCCGACGCCACCCTGGCGCGCCATCGCGATCGCCATCCGGGCCTCGGTCACGGTGTCCATCGCGCTCGACAACAGCGGGATCCGCAGGGTGATGCGCTTGGACAGCCGGGTCGAGGTGTCGGCCTCGCTCGGGATGACGTCGCTCTCACCGGGCAGCAGCAGCACGTCGTCGAACGTCAGCCCCAGCCCGGCGAACTTCTCTGACGCGGCCACGAACGCACCTTCCCTGTCGGGCATCGGGGGAAGGCTGCAGCCTACCTGGGCGGGTAGCCGCATCCCGGCGTACGACGGGGCGGGGGGACCCGATCGCCAGGAAGCTCAGGGACGGCTGGCCGGATGCGGCTTGGGGCGGGCGGTGGCCGGGCCGCCTGGTTGCCCGGGCGCCGGGGTGCCGTGCGGCGAGGGCCTGGGGTGCTTGGTGGCCGGCGCCCGGCTCTGCTTCGCACCGGGCGTGGCCGGCGGTCCGGTGACCTGGACCTTCGGCGGGCCGGGTCGGCCGACCGCACCTGCGTCAGCGATCGCCCGTAGGGCGGCAAGCCTCGCGGCCAGCCCGGCCCGGCCGTCCTGGAGCGCTACCTCGGGCAGTCGCCGCTCGGCCAGGTCGAGCAGTTGACCGGCGGGGACGAACCGCCCGGCGGTGAGATGCGCCTGCGCCCGGTCGAGCAGCGCTGCGACGAGCCGGGCGGCCTCGACCGTGCGGGCCGGCGGCGGGGCGGCGGTCCGCGGCGGCGCTGTCACGGCTGGGAGCGTCGGCGGGTCCGTCGCCGTCGGGGTCGGCGAAGGGCGGAACTGCGTCGACGGCAGGGGCTGGCTCGCCGCTACCCCGGGACCGGACGGGCGCACCGCATCGAAGACCGAGCTCACTGCGACACTGACGGCGGTGCGGACGGCGTAGAGCGGCGAACCGGGGCTCGCTGCGGCGACCCCGCCGATGGACAGCAAACCCAACGCGCAGGCGGCGACCGCGCTGCCCCGGACGAGCACCGGTCGACGGCGCAGGGGCAGGGGCAGGACGGTGGCCAGCGGGGCGACCTCGACCGGCGGCGCGGCCGTGACATCTCGCAGCACCGCCAGCAGCGCAGCGATCGCCGGGTCATCCTCGGGTTCGTCATCGCCCCAGACCACAGCGCCGGTCGTGACGGCATGACGAAGGCGCTCGATGGCGTCCTCGTCGCGCTGCATGGCATCGGGCTGCTCAGGCGCTGGCTGCACGGCGTCGCTCACGGTTCGATCGCCAACGCACGGAGCCGGGCCAAGGCCCGGTGCTGGGCCACCCGGACGGCGCCGGCGGTGCTGCCGATCGCCGCGGCGGTCTCCTCCGCAGACAATCCGGCGACGACGCGCAGCAGGAGCACCTCGCGCTGGGGGGCCGGCAGCCGGTCGAGCAGCGCGAGCGCCCGGACGGCCTCGTCGGCGCCGACAGCGAGCTCCTCGGGACCGGCGCCGGCATCGGCGGATTCGGGCAGGAAGGGCACGGCGTCGCTGCGGTCCCGCATGTTGTGGCGCTGAGCATCGGCCACCTTGTGTGCGGCGATGCCGTAGACGAAGGAGGTAAATGGACGTCCCTGGTCGACCCACCGCGGCAGTGCTGTCACGACAGCCATGCACACCTCCTGCGTCACGTCGTCGGCTGAGCCGTACGAGCCGTGCAGGCGTCCGAGTTTGGCCCGGCAATAGCGCAACACACCGGGTCGCAACTCCGACAGCAAGGCCTCCACCGCCGAGCGGTCGCCTTGGCGGGCTCGCTCGACGTAGGAGGCGAGCTCGTCCGTCATGGTGTGCATCGTGCTGGCAGACCCGGGTGTTACCGGCGGGGGGTCAGGTGACCAACCCGCGGCGGAAACCGCGGGCCACCGCTTGCGCGCGGTCGTTGACCTCGAGCTTGCGAAACAGCCGGCGGGCGTGGGTTTTCACGGTGTCCTCGGACAAATACAACTCCCGCCCGATCGCGCTGTTGCTCTTGCCCTGGCTCATCCCGGTGAGCACCTGCAGCTCGCGCTCGGTCAGCTGGACCGCCGGCACACCGTTCGCCTCGCGGGTGGTGAGCGCCCGGCGCAGGGACGGTTCGACGAGGTCCATGCCGTCGAGGGCGTGCGCCACCGCGGCGCAGAGCTCCTCGTGGCTGACGTCTTTGAGCAGGTAGCCGCGGGCTCCGTGGCTGACCGCTGCCGCAACCTGGTCCCGGTCGTCAGCCGCCGTCAGCATGATGACCTTTGCCGTCGGATGCTGCTGGACGAGCCGGCGGGTCGCCTCCAAGCCGCCGAGCCCGGGCATCCGTACATCCATCAGCACGAGGTCGGGATGTTCGTGCGGGTAGCGCGCCAGCACCTCCTCGCCGCTCGCCGCGGTGTCCACCTTGTCCACGCCGGGCACCCCCGACACGAACTGGCGCAGCCCCTCCCGCACGATCCGGTGGTCGTCGCAGATCAGTACGGTCGTCACGAATTCGCCTTTAGGTAGGGAGGGTGCAGGCTCTCGGGCAGGGACAGCTGGAGCCGACCCGGGGTGCAGAGCAGGTCGCCGCCGACCGCTTGGACGCGCCGGGACCAGCGCTCGAGTTCGGCCAGCGGCGCGCCACCATCGACGTCCACCACGACGCGGCCGGCGTCCCGTCGTACGTCGACGCGCACGGGCGCCGTTGAGGGCATCGCGACCGACTGGACCAGCCGGTACGCCGTCTTCGCGGCCGCTGTGGAGAGCGCGACGCCCTCATCGCAGTGCGTCTGCAGGGGTCGATCACCGGCTTCCTCGAGGCGACCGGACAGCGCCGTCAGCGCGGGACCCAGACCTTGGCCGCCGCGCGGCCGCAGGTGCCAGAGGGTGCGGCGCAGGGCCAGCAGCGCCGCCTGGACGGCGTCGCGGGTGAGCGCCGGGTCGCCGCCGCGGACGGCGGCGTCGGCGGCATAGCGGGCGGCGACGAGGGTCTGCATCGGGCCGTCGTGGAGGGCGTCGGCCACCTCGTCGAGCACCGCCTCGGCCTGCTCCACGAGCGCCTCGCCGGAGCGCGCGCCGATCGCGAGCCCAAGCATCGCCGCGGCGGTGCGCAATGCCGGGAGTTGGCACGAGCCGGCCCCGAGGACGCTCAGCCAGGCCACCGGACGGTCGCCCGGACCTGGCACCGGCAACTCGATGGTGGCAAGGCAGGTCCCGGCGGGTCCCAGCTGCGGAACTGCCTGCCCGAAGGCGTCCGCCAGCAGCTCACCGCGAGGGTCGCGCACGACCGCCGAGCGCAACCTCAGGTCGTCGACGAGGCCCTGCAGCGCAGCCGCAAACGCGCCGTCAGCGCTCAGCCCGACGGCGAAGCGCCCGACGATCACCCAGGCGTCGTCGACCCTGACGCGGGGAGCAACGGGCTCGACGAGACCGACGTCCGCGTCCGCCGTCATCTGCCACCTCCAACCGTCGCCTGCTCCGATGCCTGACCCATCGGCAGGTCGGGCCGAAGACGTGAGCGCGGGCCGGCGGTCAGCTGCGCAGGGTCGTTGGTCGCTCAACCCTCCAGCAGGGCGGCGATGTCGGGGCGGCCGAGCCAGTCGGCGCGGACACCGGGCGGGAGGTCGCCGGCGATCGCCAGGACCGCCGATCGGGCGGCAGCCAGGCTGCGGTCGCTCTCCACCCGGTCGTGGTCGGCCACCAGCGCCCCGAGCAGGGCGCGAGCCGGCCAGACGAGTGGCAGGACGCCGAGCGACTCGGCGAACGTCGCCGACCGTCGCAGGGTGGTGGCCGCCTCAGGCAGGCCGCCGCTGACCTGGGCGATGCCGAGCAGCAGCAGACCCTTCGCGACATGGCGTGGCGCGCGGCCGTTCTCAGCCCGCTTGACAGCTGCGGCTGCGTGTACCGCGGCGTCCTCGGGGCTCCCCTCGAGCAGAGCCAGCTCGGCCCTGGTCCAGTCCAGTCGCACCAGCTGGCGCCACCATTCGTCACCCCGACCGGGCAGCGCGCGTTCGGCCTGCTGGAGCCGGGCGGCGGCCTCGTCGTCCTCATCCAGGCCGATCGCATCCGAGGCCAGGCCCAGCAGCGCGTCGAAGGCCGCCTCCCCCGACCCCGCGGTGAGGGACAGCGCGGCCAGGTCGGCCTCGCGGGCCACCGCATGCCGGCCGAGCTGTCGTTGGATACTGGCGATGGTTGACCCCGCCAATGAACCGAACAAGCGCTGCTCCGCGGCGGCAGCCTCGGCCGAACCGGCGTCGGTGAGCGGCGCCAGCACGGTCAGCGCCTGCCCATAGCGACCGGCCGCCCCGAGCGCGACCCCCAGCAACCAGCCGGCGGCGGCGGCTTCGGCGAACAGTGCAGTCGACTGGGCCAGCTCGACCGCCTGCTCGAGGGCACCCACGGCAGCGGCCGGGTTGCCGTGGAACGTCGCGCGCTCGCCGCTCGCGAGCAGCGACGGAAGATCGGGTCCGGTCACCTGACCGACGGTAGCGGTCAGGCGCCGAGGGCCTGGCCCACCAGCTCGACGGCATGGGCCAGTCCGCCGGCCGCCGTCACCCGGTCGGGCAGCTGCTGCACGTCCCAGCCGGGGCCGCCGACGAGCAACGCCGTCGGCGGCCGGGTCAGCGGCAACGTCGTCAGCGCGGCCACATCGGCGGTCGCCCGGAGCTGGGACCACACGAACAGCACCGCGGGCCCGGTACGGCGTACGGCGGCGTGCAGCGCCTCGGTGGGCATCGCCGCGCCGAGCACGCGGCTGGCCGTGCCCCGTTCGGCAAGGCCCGCCGAGAGGGCGTGCAGGGGAAGGGCGTGCTGATCGTCGGGCGCGCAGGCGAGCAGCACCGGCCGGCCGCCGGCCGGCTCGGCGGCGCCCCGAGCGTGCTGACGCAGGGCCGCTGCAACGCAATCGGAGAGCAGGTGCTCGACCTCGACGCCCTCCCCGGTGCTGGCCCAGCGCGCACCGGCGGCGACCAGGACGGGCGCGAGCACCTGCTCCCAGGTACGGACGACGCCCTGGCTGTCCAATTCCTCGGTCACGATCCGGGTCATCGCTGCGCTGTCGAGCGCCATCGCCGCGCGGCCCAGTCCGCGGACGACGTCGCTCGCGCCTGGCAGCGCCAGCACCCGGCCGCCGGGGCCGCCGCGGACCCGACCGGTGCGGTCCGGGGGCGGGGCGGCGAACGAACGGACGGCCGTCACCTCCCGGGGGGCGCCGAGCGCGACGCGAGCGGCCTCACCCGGACCAACCCCCTCCAGGGTCAGCCGCCGCATCGTCTGCAGCCGGGCCAGGTCGTCCGGGGTGTAGCGCCGGTGCGCCCCGGCGGTGTGCGCGCTCGGCCCGACGCCGTAGCGGCGGTCCCAGGTGCGAAGGGTGGACGGCGCGATGCCGAGCCGGTGGGCCACCGTCGAGACGGTGAGCCGCGCACCGGGCACGTCGACCACGTCGCCGTCCTCTGCCGTGGTCACCCCAGAAGGATGGAGGCGACAGCCAGCTCCGGCCACTCGGCCCGATTCAAAGTTGTTCAACCAGAAGACTTGAACAACTTATGAAGCGGTTGTAGGTTCATCTCAACCGCCTTGCCCCTGCGGCGACTACGAGGACAGGACTCCCGCCATGACAGATATCTCGCGCCTCCCCGGCCCGCAGGTGGACAAGTGGGACTGGCAACTGCACGGCGCCTGCCGCGGCGAGGACACCGAGCAGTTCTTCCACCCCGAAGGTGAGCGAGGGCCGTCCCGGAGCAACCGCGAGGCCGCCGCGAAGGCCGTCTGCGCCACCTGCCCGGTCATCGCGTCCTGCCGCGCGCATGCGCTGTCGGCTCGGGAGCCGTACGGCGTGTGGGGCGGTTTGTCCGAGCACGAACGTGAGGACATCATCGCCGGTCGCGAGACCTGGCACGCAACAGCCGTCTGAGCTGGCGGGTTGTCAGGCGAGCAGCCTGTAGCGCGCATCACGCAGGATCTTTGCCGCGGCATTGCGGCCAGGCATCCCGTGGACGCCACCGCCCGGATGCGTTGCGGCGCCGCACAGATACAGACCGCGCAGCGGTACGGCGTAGGGCGACCAGCCGGCGACCGGCCGTAACACCAGCAACTGGTCGGGGGCGGCCGAACCGCCCGCCACATCACCCCCGACCAAGTTGGGGTCACGCCCCTGCAGATCGAGCGGGGTGGTGACCGTGGTGTCGACCAGGAGATCGCGGAGCCCGGGCGCGTGTAAATGGAGCCGGTCCAGCAGGCGGTCGGCGAACCCAGGCGCCCAATCGGCCGCAAGTTCGTCGGCCGCGTCACCCGTCGGGACGGCCGGGCAGCGGCACTCCACCCAGAGCCCTGCCGCACCCGCCGGCACCCGGGACGGGTCGGCCCGGTCCTGTTGGCCGACGATGAGCTGCGGGTCGGCCGGCAGCAGGCCGCGTGACACCTGCGCCTGCGCGGTCGCGACCTCGTGGACGTCGCCGGTGACGTGCACGACCATCGCCTCGGTGAGCCTGCTGGCCGTCCACGGCGCGGGCGCCGAAAGGTCGACGTCGAGCCGGAACATGCCGCTGGCGTAGCGGTGTCGCCGCAGCTGGGCGAGCCAGGCATGGGGCAGGTGCTGCTCGCCGACAAGCTCGCGCGCCAGCAGCTCGGGCGCGACATCGGCGACCACTGCCCGTCGTACGCCGATGCCGGTGCCGTCGGCGCATCGGACGCCGACCGCCCGGCCGGCACGGACGACCACCTGCGTGACGCAGACGCCGGTGCGGACGACAACGCCAGCCGTCTGGGCGGCCTGCACGAAGGCCGCCGCCAGCGTGGCCGCACCCCCGACCGGCACCGGCATGCCGCGGCTCTGGGCGACCATCGCCAGCAACAGGGCCGGCGGCGTCGACCCGGCCGCGTCGACGGCGACGTCGCCATGCGTGGCGTGGCCGGTCACGAGCATCCGAGCGGCGGCCTGCTCGAAGCCCGCAGCCGACCAGGCCTCCACCGGTTCGAGCAGCGCCTGCAACTGCTGCAACCCGCCGCGCACGCCCAGGCTGACGGCGGCCCGGACCAGCGGCACCGACGGGATCGGCCCCAACCCGGCCCGGAACAGCCGCGCCCCGGTCCGCTCCCACCAGGCGTGCAGCGCGAGCCAGGCTGGGCCGTCGACCCCGAGACCGTCAGCAGTCCTGCCGGGATCGGCCCACAGCAACGCCGGCTCGGCCGGGCCGTGCAGCATCGCCACCGGGAGCCCCGTGCTGGCCCAGTGCACCCGGTCGGCCAAACCGAGGTCGTCGAACACCGGCGAGTCCTGCAGTACCCCGAAGAACGCCGCACCCCAGTCGTGCAGGTAGCCGCGCGACGTCGTCAGGCTGCCGACCGCGCCACCGGCCACCTCGGCCTGCTCCAGCACCTCGACCGACCAGCCGGCCCGGGCCAGCAGCGTCGCCGCGACCAGACCGTTGTGTCCGCCGCCGATGACCACCGCATCGACTGCCATCCGCCGAGGCTGTCACAGCGCCGGGGCAGACTGCCCGCGGAGGGTCGAGCCACCGCTGGGAGAGGGCCCTCATGCGCTTCACCGTCCACCTGCTCGACCACACCCTCGACGTCGAGGCCGACGAGCACCGGATCGAGGGCTGCTGGCACGTCTTTCGCCGCACTGCGATCGTGATGGGCCAGCCGCGCACCATCGTGGCCCTGCGCCTGCCAGCCCGCGACGTCCGGTCGGTCCGCAGCTGACCCCGCCGCCGCCGCTGCCGCTGCTGCTGCGCAAGCCGCCGTCGCCGCCGCAGCTGCCGCTGCCGCGCAAAGA
>JBKJOO010000210.1:0-17133 GCA_046595615.1 Mycobacteriales bacterium
ACGGTCATCCGCGGGTTGAGCGAACTGAAGGGGTCCTGGAAGACCATCTGGACGTGCCGCCGTTGCTCGCGGGTCCGTTTCGCGGCGAGCACCTCGGTCCCGAACAGCACCTCCCCGGCCGTCGGCTCGTAGAGCCCGACGATGGCTCGACCGAGGGTCGACTTCCCGCGGCCGGACTCACCGACCAGGCCGACGGTCTGTGAGCGCCCGACGACCAGGTCGACGCCGTCGACAGCACGAAGCACTGGCCGGGGCCGCCGCCGCAGCCGGTCAAGGGTGCGGTATTCAAGGGGAAAGTGCTGGGACAACCGACGTACGGTGAGGACCGGCTCGCTCATGCGTGAACCTCCACCTGGGCCGACCAGGCCGCCGTCGAACGCACGTGCCGGCATGCGCTGTGTCGTCCCGTCGAACGATCCATCAGCGCTGGCTCGCCGGCCGCGCAGTCGTCCTCGACAAAGGGGCAGCGCGCCGCGAAGGGGCAGCCCGACACGGGTTCGACCAGATCCGGTGGGGAGCCGGCGATCGTGAGGAGCCGCTGCCGGACCAGCTCTGGGTCCGGCACCGAGCGCAGCAGCGAGAAGGTGTACGGGTGCTGGGGGTCCAGGACGAGCTGACCGATCGGGCCGTCCTCGACGATGCGGCCGGCGTACATCACGGCCAGCCGGTCGCAGGTCTCGCTGACGACCGCCAGGTCGTGGGTGACCAGCAGCATCGCCAGGTCGCTGTGTCGTCGCAGGCCCCGCAACAGCTCCAGCACCTGGGCCTGGATCGTGACGTCCAAGGCGGTCGTCGGCTCGTCACAGAGCAGCAACTTGGGAGCGCAGGACAGCGCGATGGCGATGACCACGCGCTGACGCAGGCCACCGGACAGCTCGTGCGGGTAGGCGCGAGCGCGCCGCTCCGGGTCAGGGATGCCTACCTGTCGCATCAACTCCAGGGCGCGCTCGCGGGCGGCCGGGCGGGAGAACCCCAGACACACTTGGGGTGCTTCGGCGATCTGGTTGCCGATCCGCATCATTGGATTGAGCGCTGTCATGGGGTCCTGGAACACCATGCTGACGGCCGAGCTGATCGCTTTGCGGCGGGCGCCGCGATCGAGTTGCGTGACGTCGACCCCGTCCACGAGCACGTGCCCGCCGACGATCTCGGCGGGGTGCGGCAGCAGGTCGAGGACAGCCCGCAGCGACAGGCTCTTGCCACAGCCGCTCTCGCCGACCAGCCCGAGGGCTTCACCGGGCGACACCGTGAATGAGACCCCGCGTACGGCGTGCAGCAGGCCTCGGCGGGTGGGGACGTCCACCTGCAGGTCGCGGACCTCCAACACCGGCACGGTCATGTCTGCTTCACCCGCTCGACGATGCCGTCGCCCAACAGCGACAGACCCAAGCCGGTCACCACCACGGCCAGGCCGGGGATGGTCGTCAGCCACCATTTGTCCAGCAGGAACTGCTGGCCGTCGGCGATCATCGCCCCCCAGTCGGGTGACGGCGGCGGGACGCCCAGGCCGAGGTACCCAAGTGTCACGATGGCCAGGATCGACAGCACGATGTCGCTCATCGAGAACACGATCGCCTGCATGATCACGTTGGGCAGCAGGTGCCGGAGCAGCAACCGCCAGGTCGGGACACCCGCCGCGCGGGCGGCCAGCATGTACTCCTGCTGCTTGGCGACCAGGACCTCACCGCGGACGATCCGGCAGTAGGCAACCCAGCCCACCGCCGTGATGGCGATGTAGATGTTGCGGGTGCCGGGGCCGAGCACGAAGACCAGCGCGATGATCAGGACGTAGAACGGGAACGCGATGACCATGTCGACGAGCCGCATCACAATGGTGTCCAGCCAGCCACCCCGGAAGCCGACGATCAGCCCGAGCGTCGATCCGATGACGAACGGAAACAGTACGGCGAGCAGCCCGACCCGCAGGTCGGTGCGCGCGCCGTACAGCAGCCTGCTCAGCACGTCACGACCGAGCTGATCGGTGCCGAGCAGGTGCTTGCCGCCGGGACTGGCCAGGGACCCGCCGAGGTCCTGGGCGGTGGGGTCGTAGGAGGTCAGCAGCGGGGCGCAGACAGCGGCCAGCACCAGCAGGCCGAGCAGCGTCAGGCCGGCGATGAGGGTGGGGTTCAGGCGCTTGCGGCGCGGGGCCACCGCGACGATGGCTGGGTCGGCCGGCTCGAGGGCCGGCCGGTCGACGACGGCGGTCATCGCTCGACTCCAACCCGCGGGTCGAGCGAGGCGTGGGCCAGGTCGGTGGCCAGGTTGACCAGGACGACGAGCACGGCGATGACGATCACGACCCCTTGCACGACCGGGAAGTCCCGGCTGTAGATCGAGTCGAGCATCAGGGTGCCGAGCCCCGGCAGGGCGAAGACCCGCTCGACGATGACGGTTGCCCCGACCAGGTAGGCAATGTTGACGCCGAGCACCGTCACCGAGGAGACCGCGGCATTGCGCAGGGCGTGGTGCAGCAGGAGCCGGCTGCGGCTGATCCCCTTGGCCCGGGCGGTCAGCACGTAGTCGCTGTCCAGGACGTCGAGCAGACTGGTGCGCAGGCTCCGCACCAGAATCGGGGCGAGGGCGACCGCGACGGTGGTCGCCGGCAGGACGATGGACTGCGCGTGCTCGACAACGGTGCGGCCGAAGCCGCTGACCGGGAACAGCCCGAGCTTGAGGGCGAAGAACAGTTGCAGCATGAGCCCGACCCAGACCGCCGGCATACCAAGGCCGATGAGCGGAACGATCCGGACCGCCTGGTCGCGCACCGCGTCCTTGCGGCTGGCGGCCAGCACCGCGAGCGGGACGCTCAGCAGCAAGGAGAACAGCGCCCCGGCGGCGAGCAGCCACAGCGTCGAGGAGATCCGGCCTTCGACCAGGCCGCGGACGGGGCTTTTGTAGACGAAGGATGAACCCAGGTCGCCGTGGGCGATCCGGCCCAGGAAATCCAGGTACTGCCGGTACAGCGGCTCGTCCAAACCGAATTGCTGGCGCAGCGCGGCCACGGCCTGCGGTGTTGACCGGTTGCCGAGCAGCGTGGCCGCCGGGTCGCCCGGAATGAGGTGGATCATGAAGAAGACCACCAGGGTGATCCCGAACAGGACGGGGAGGAGCTGCCACAACCGCTTGCCGATGAACGCAAGGTGGGCCACTGCTTCCTCCTGCCGTCGGTCCGGGATCCCTGGGTCTGCTACTTGCTGAGCGTCACGTCCTCGAGGTGGTAGTTGCCGGTCGGGTACGGCAGGAAACCGTGCACCTTCTTGGAGTACGCCCACTGGTAGGGCGAGTAGTACAGAAAGACCATGAAGGCGTCTTCCGCCGCGGTCTTCTGGATGAACGCGTATTTCGCCTGCCGGACCGCCGGGTCGAACGCCTTTTGGGCGTCGTGTGTGGCGGCGATGACGGCCTTGTTGTTGTAGCCGGTGTAGAAGGACTTGGCGCCCGTTGTCGGGTCGACGGCGAAGCTCACCAGCTCATCGGGGTCGGCGATATCCATGGTCCAGCTCGAATGGGTGATCTGGTAGTCCTGCTTGCTCTGCCGGGTCCGGGCCGTCGCCGGGTCGACGTTCTCGATCTTGATGGTGATGCCGAGCGGCTTGACGGCGCTCTGCAGGACCTGGGCGATCGAGGCGTCCTGGGTGTCACCCGCCCCGGCCAGGTACGTCGCCGTGAAGCCACCGGGCGTCGAGGACTTGGCCAGCTCAGCTTTTGCCGCGCTGAGGTCGTACTGCAGCCCTGGGGTCGTGGCGTCGTAGTAGGGGACCTGCGGCGGCATGAAGGAGTTGGCCGGCTTGCCGTTGCCGAACAGCACAGCCTTGATGAGCGCTTGCCGGTCGATCGCCAACGAGATCGCCCGCCGGGCGTGCACGTCGTTGAAGGGCGCGGTCGTGTGATTCATGAGCAGGTAGTCGGTTTTGGTCGAGTTGAACAGCGTCGCCTGTGTGCTGGCGCTGTTTTTGAACTGGTTCAGCGAGGAGAATGGCGGGAACTCGTCGAGCTGCGCCTGACCGCCTTGCAGTTGAAGCGTGCGGGTGTTGTCATCCGGCACCGGCTTCCAGGTGACGCTGTCCAGGCTGGGCTTTCCGGTCTGCCAGTAGTCCGGGTTCTTGACGAGCTTGAGCTCGGAGGCCTTGGTCCAATGATCCCACTTGAACGGTCCGGTGCCGACCGGGTGCTCATAGAACTGGGCGGCCGTCATGCCGCCGTAGTCCTTCGGCACGATGCCATTGTTGAAGTTGGACAGGTCCGCCAGCAGGGGGGCCCACGGGTACTTCGTCGTCACGACGACCGTCGCCGGATCGGGTGCGGTCACCGACTTGATGGCGGTGTTGATGAACTCCCAGCCGCCCTTGGTGCCGGACGCCTTGTCGAGGGAGAACTTCACATCCGCGGACGTCATCGGCTTGCCATTGTGGAACTTCACGCCGGGGCGGAGCTTGAAGGTCCAGGACAGCTTGTCGGTTGACAGGGTGTAGCTCGTGGCCAGCCACGGCTTCACGCTCTTGCCGTCCTCGGTGACGGTGTAGAGCGGCTCCATCATCTGCTCGAAGATCCAGATGGAGTCGTTGTCGAACGTCGTGGTGTTGTCCATGGATTTTGCGTCCAGGGCCTTGACGATGACCAGGTCGCCCCCTTTGGTGGACGGGGCCGACGACGTCTTGCCCGTCGAGGACGACCCACCGCAGGCCGACAGGCCGAGGCAGAGAGCGAGAGCGGTTCCGATGGCACGACGCATGAGGTCCTCCGTGGCAGTGGTGCGCTGGGTCTCGTAGCCCGTACCTTCCCGACTGACATCTCAGCTGTCAATCAGTTGACCTGGATGTAACAAGACGGGAGGCCCGTGCGCTTCACGGTCATCGGCAGCGGCGCCATCGGCGGCACCGTCGGGGCGCACCTGGTGCGGTCCGGCCACGAGGTGCTCTTTTGCGACACCGACGTGGCCCATGTGCGGGCGATGGCCCGCGACGGCCTGCGACTTGACGGCCCGACCGAGACGTTCACCGTGCCCGCCCGGGCGGTCCTGCCCGACGACCTGCCCGACGAGCTCGGCGTCGTACTGCTCTGCGTGAAGTCCCACCACACCCGGGAAGCGATCGCGTCCGTCGCCGGCCGGCTCGGCCCGCAGGGGTACGTCCTCACCTTGCAGAACGGCCTGACCACCGGGATCGTGGCCGAGGCGGTCGGCGCCGACCGGGTGGTCGTCGGCTTCGTCAACTTCGGCGCGGACCTCGTCGGTCCCGGTCGGGTCAAGCAGGGCAACGTCGCGACGTTCCGCGTGGGCGAGCCCTCCGGGCCGGTGAGCCAGCGCGTCCGGGATCTCGTCGAGGCGCTCCCGTGGGCCGAGGCCAGCGACAGCATCCTGGGCTACCTGTGGGCCAAGCAGGCGTACGGCGCGATGTTGTTCGCCACCGCGGTGTCGGACCTGCCCATCGCCGACGCGCTTGCCGACCCGGCGTACCGGCCGCTGTTCACGGCGCTGGCCCGCGAGGTGCTGGCTCAATCCCCCGTGCCGCCGATCGCCTTCGACGGGTTCGACCCCGCGGACCTCGAGGGCTCCATCGACCGGCTGGTCGTCTTCAACCGGGCCAGCACCAAGACGCACACGGGCATCTACCGCGACCTCACGGTGCGGCGCCGACCTACCGAGGTGGACAGCCTGCTGGGCGATCTCACCGGCCCGCTGACCACGCACGTCGGCCTGCTCATCAAGGCGATCGAGCGCGGCGAGCGGCGCTGCGAACGGGCCGGGCTGGATCTGCTGGCGGCCTACGAGGCGGCCGAACGGCTGGGCCGGCCGCTCGACGCCGTCGTGTCGCTGCTGCCCGCTCCGGCGCGGGCGACGGCCGGCCCGCTCCTCGGCGTGGCGGTCGCCGTCAAGGACATGATCGACGTCGCCGGGCAGCCGCGCGGCAACGGCAACCCGACCTCGATGGACGGACCGCCGCGCCCTGTGGACGCGCCCGTCGTGGCCCGGCTTCGGGCGGCTGGCGCGGACGTGTTCGCGCTCAGCAGCCTGCTCGAGTACGCAGCCGGGGCCCAGCATCCAGACCTCGGCGAAGCCCGCAACCCGGTCGACCCGCGCCGGACCGCCGGCGGATCCAGCGGCGGGTCGGGCGCCCTTGTCGGTGCCGGGGTCTGCCCACTCGCGGTCGGCACCGACACCGGCGGTTCGGTGCGCATCCCAGCCGCCTACTGCGGGGTGGTCGGGCTGAAACCGACCTCCGGTTTGCTGCCCGTCGACGGTGTGGAGCCGCTTGCTCCCACCTGCGACCACGTCGGTCTGCTGGCCAGCGACTCGGTGATGCTGCGCCGGGCCCTCGCGGCCCTCACCGGGACCGCACCGGGGCCGCCGCTGGGCGGTCGGTTGCGCCTCGGGTTGCTCCGACGCCAGCTCGACCATCCAGCTGTCCAGCCGGACGTCGCCGCCGCCGTACGGACAGCTCTGGACCTGGTGCGGGTCGAAGGCCACAACATCGTCGAGGTCGACGGGCGCGTTCTTGACGAGCTCGGCGCGCTCCTCGGGCCGATCGTGCTGCACGAGGCCTGGCTGGCGCACCGGGACCGCTTCGCGGCCGATCCCGGCAGCTACGGGCCCGAGACCCGGCGACTGCTCGAGCAGGCGTCGACCGTCGGGGTTGCCGAATATCAACAAGCCTTGGCCCGGCGCGGCGCCCTGTTGCCGGTCGCCAGCCGGCTCCTCGACGGGCTCGACGCCCTCGTGGGCCCCTGCGTGCCGTTCGTCGCACCACCCACCACGCCGCCATTCGACACCGCCGCCGGGGATCTCGAGGGCCTGTTCACCGGGCCGTACGACGTGACTGGCCAGCCGGCCCTCTCGCTGCCCTGCGGGGCAGGGGCCGACGGGCTGCCGGTCGGGCTGCAGCTCGCCGGGCGCACCGGCGACGACGACTGGTTGCTGGCGGTCGCCGAGGTGGTCGAGCAGTGCCTCAGAACAGTTCCTGGAGTCCTCCGCGGGCCCGGGTGACGAGCTGGGCCACCGCGGCCTCGGCGGCGTCCGGGTCGCGACGCCGGACCGCGTCCACCAGGCATGCGTGCGGCTGCACGTGACCGTCGACCACCACGCGATTGCGGTGGCAGTAGCGCCAAAACCGAAGGTTGTGCAGCAGCATCGTTTCGGCCAGGGGGAACAGGTAGGGATTGCGAACCAGCTCGGCCAGTCGCGCGTGCGCCCGGTAGTCGACCTCCAGAAACCTCAGGTAATCCCCCGACTCCCCCGCCGCGTCGACGTCGCCGAACAACTGGGCGAGTTCGGCGAGATCGTCGTCCGACGCCTTGGTGCATACCTCGCGGACGAGCCCGATTTCGAGCACTTCGCGGGCCTCGAGCATGCTGACGACGTCGCTGAGGCTCATGCTGGCGACGACCATGCCGCGGCGCGGCACCACGGACAGGAACCCCTCGCGGGCCAGTCGGGCAACGGCCTCCCGAATCGGCATGCGTCCCAGGCCGACGTCGCGCGAGAGCTGCAGCTCGTTGACCAGGGCGCCGGGCGGGTAGGTGAGATCGACGATCCGGTCGCGCAGCAGGGCATGGGCGACCTCACTCGCGCGCGAGGGTGCCTCGACGTCCATGCTGCTCGCCTCCCCGGCTGCGGGCCGTTGTTGGCCGGCCGCCGATGGCTCGACTGGGACACCTGCGAGGCCGCTTGATATCACAGCGATCGGTGGTGGAGGCCAGCCGGTCGGTGATATACCTCCGGCTCACGCGATCGGTGAACCAAGGCTGACCTGGGGGCCCGAGCTGTGGATGTCTCGTTCGAGGTCGTGCCTGAGCAGGCGCCGCTCGACGCGGAGCCCGTCGTACCAGAGGTTGGGCTCATGACGGACGGCGTAGCCGGAGGCCATCGGCTCAGCGGGCGAACAGCAGTGATCACCGGTGCCGCCTCCGGCATCGGTGCCGGAATCGCCGTGGCGTTCGCCCGCGAGGGCGCCGACGTCGCGGTCGTGGACCTGGTGGACGAGGCGGCGGCGTTGCCGGTCCTGGCCGCGATCCGGCAGTGTGGGCGGCGTGCGTTGTTCGTCCGCGCCGACGTCAGCGACGAACCAGCCGTCCGGGAGATGGCCGACACCGTGCTGGCGCAGTTTGGCCGGGTCGACGTGCTTGTCAACAACGCCGGCATCTTCACCCAGCACCTCGTCGAGGACATGCCCGTCCAGGACTGGGATCGCGTGCTGTCTGTCAACCTACGAGGGACCTTCCTGTGCACCCGCGTCCTGCTCGGGCAGATGCTCGAACGCGGATCCGGTCGGATCATCAACATCGCCTCCCAACTTGGCCAGATCGGGGGCGCCGAGGTGGCCCACTACGCCGCCAGCAAAGCCGCGGTGATCGGCTTCACGAAGTCGCTCGCCCGCGAGGTGTCCGGCCGCGGCGTCCTGGTCAACGCGATCGCTCCCGGCCCGATCCGCACGCCACTGCTGGACGGCGAGACCGAACAGTGGCGTCGTGCCAAGCTCGCCGAGCTCCCCATCGGGCGCTTCGGCGAAGTCTCGGAAGTGACCCCGACCGCAGTACTGCTCGCCTCCGACGACGGCTCGTACTACGTCGGCCAGACCCTCGGCCCCAACGGCGGAGACGTGATGCTCTAGCCCTACGGGCTGGCGCGGAAGGATGGACCATGCAGCACCGCCAGATCGTCGCCGCGGCCCGAGCGGCCGGGGTGAAGCTCATCCGCTTCGAATACTGCGACGTCAGCGGGGTCGCGCGCGCCAAGGCGATCCACATCGGGCAGTTGGAGCACAAGCTGCTCGAGGGGGTCAGTCTCACTCGGGCCCAGATGGCCATCAACCTGCTCGAGCGGCTGGTGCACGTGGACGGGATGGAACCAGTCGGTGAGGTCCGGCTCGTGCCCGACCCCAGCACGTTCAGCGTGCTGCCGTGGGCGCCGGGCAGCGCCAGCGTGCTGTGTGATCAGTGGGGCCACGACCGCAAGGATTGGGGTGCGTGCCCGCGGTCCTACCTCAAGCGGGTTCTGGAGCGGGCTGCAGCGCACGGCATCCACGTCCAGGCGACGTTCGAGAACGAGTACTACCTGGCCCGCGAGATCGACGGCCGCTACGTCCCGTTCGACACCCCGGACCACACCCCGGTGTACAGCGCCATCGGGCATGACCTCAACGCGGCAATCATGGTGGAGATGGTGACCGCGCTGGAGTCGCAAGGGATGACCCCCGAACAGGCCATCAACGAGTTCGGCCCCGGCCAGCAGGAGATCTCGATCCGGCACACCGACGCACTCGGTGCTGCCGACAACCAGATGAAGTTCCGGGACACGGTGCGTGGCGTCGCCCTGTCTCGCGGCCTCTACGCCTCGTTCGCCGCCAAACCCTTTCCCGAGCAGATCGGCAGCGGCGCCCACGTGCACTTCAGCCTGTGGGACGACGGCGGTCGAAGCGTGCTCTACGACAAGCAGGCTGATCGGTGCCTGTCCCAGACCGGCAGGCAGTTCATCGCCGGGGTGGCTGAGCACCTGCCGGCCCTGGTCGCCCTGACCGCGCCGAGCTACAACTCCTACCGCCGGCTGCAGCCGAGCGCCTGGGCGTCGAACACGACAGCGTGGGGTTTTGACAACAAAGAGGCGGCACTGCGGGTCGCCTCGCCCTTCTATCAGCGTGAGGAGGCCAGCTACAACATCGAGTTCAAGCCGTCCGACGGCAGCGCCAACCCGTACCTGTCGCTCGGCGCGTTGATCGCCGCCGGCCTGGATGGGGTGGAGCGGGGCCTCGAACCCGGCGAGCCCTGCGAGCACGATCCCGCCCGGATGTCCCCCCCAGCACTCGAGCGCAGCAAGGTCCGGCCGCTTCCGAGGACCATGGCGGCTGCCTTGGACGAGCTCGAGAAGGACACGGTGCTCACCGACGGGCTGGGTGATCTGCTGGCACGGTGCTACCTCGCCGTACGACGGTCGGAGGAAGCGGCTTTTGCCGAGCAGGACGAGCAGTTCGAGATCCGCAACCACTTCTACCGGTTCTGAAATGGCTGCCGCACTCGACCTCACCGGCATCCCGGTCGTCGACAACCACTGTCATGCCCTGGAGCGCGAGCAGCCCCAAGCCGATGTCGCACGCTGGCGGTCCCACTTCACCGAATCTCCGCACCAGAGGATGCGCGCCGTCGACGCCGCCGACACCGCCTTCTACCGGCGGCTTGTGCACGCCATGGCCGCGTTCTACGGCGTGCCAGACGATGAGGACGCCGAAGTCGCAGTCCTGGCTGCCCGCGCTGCGCGCTCGACACCGGAACTCGCTGCCGACCTGCTCGGGCACGCCGGCGTTGTCGGACTGGTCGTCGACACCGGCTACCCGGCGCCCGACCAAGCGCTGGACAGGGCGACCCTGGTCGCCGCCACCGGGGTGCAACAGGTGGACCTGCTGCGGCTGGAGCTGCTCTTCCAGGAGCTGCTGGTCCGGCACACGACGTTGGGAGGCGTCGAGGACGCGGTGCGCGCTGAGCTGCGCGACGTCCGCGCCAGCGGCTTCGCCGGCCTGAAGAGCATCGCCGGCTACCGCACCGGCCTCGGCATCGAGCGGTGGGATGCCGACGCGGTTGCAGTCGCCCACGCGCGGGCGCGCACCGACATCGAAACGAGCGGGACGGTCCGGCTCGGCCACAAGCCGCTGCTCGACACGCTGCTGCACATCGCCCTGAGTATCGCGGCCGAGCAGGAACTGCCTGTCCAGTTCCACGTCGGCTACGGCGATCCCGACGCCGACCTGCGCAAGGCCTCACCCCTCGAACTGCGCGCCGTCCTGGAGGAGCCGGCCTACCGGGGCGTCCCGATCGTCCTGCTGCACGGGTGCTGGCCGTATTTCCGCGAAGGAGCGTTTCTCGCTGCGGCCTACCAGAACGCCTACCTCGATCTGTCCTACGGCATCCCGTTCCTGTCGATCGCCGAGATGACGTCGATGACGCGGGCGGCGCTCGGTGCCGCGCCCTTCTCCAAACTGATGTATAGCTCAGACGGTGCCCGCGTTCCCGAGTTGCACTGGCTCGGCGCCCGCGCCGGTCGCCGGGTCCTGGGAGCGGTGCTGGGCGAACTCGTCGCCGATGGTGACCTCGACCCGCGGGAGGCCGAGGACATCGCCCATCGGATCCTCGGCGCGACCGCCTGGGATCTCTACGGTCTGACCGGCGCCCTGTCGTGAGCCGGATGCGCGGCAAGCGCGCCTTCGTCACCGGTGGTGGGGGCGCCCTCGGGCGGGCCAGCGCGCTGGCCTTCGCCCGCGAAGGAGCCGCCGTCGCAGTGGTCGACGTGGTTGCCGACGCCGCGCAGGAGACCGCGCGCTTAGTGGCCGAGTCCGGCGGGACAGCCGTGGCTATCGTGGCCGATGTCAGCAAGGAGGTGCCAGCCGCGGGGGCGGTTGCGCAGGCCGTCGAGGCGTTGGGCGGGCTCGACACCCTGTTCAACAACGCCGGGATCATGCCGCACCAGGACGGCTCGTTCCTCGATGCCGACCTCGACCTGTGGCGGCTCATCTCAGCGACCAACCTGCATGGCACCGTCCTGTGCAGCAAGTACGCCGTGCCGCACCTGGTGGCAGCCGGCGGGGGCGCGGTCGTCAACATGAGTTCCTTCCTGGCCGGGACGGGCTGCACCTACCCGCAGGACGGCTACGCAGCCAGCAAAGGAGCGATCTCTTCGCTGACCATCTCGATGGCTGTGCAACTCGGCAGGGACGGGATCCGCGTCAATGCCTTGGCGCCCGGCCCGATCGCCACGGCCCACGTCGAGCGGTTCTTTCCCGATCCCGAGGCGCGTCGGGTTCGGCTCGCCCGGATCCCTCTGGGTCGTTTCGGAACACCGTCGGACGCAGCCGAGCTGGCGTGCTTCCTGGCCTCCGACGATGCGAGTTGGCTGACCGGCCAGGTCATCGTTCTCGACGGCGGCATCTCCGCTCACTACCTCTGAGACAGGAGTTCGACGCGATGTGCCGACTGTTGGGCTACGTCACCCGCACCCCAACGACACTGGTCGGTCTGTTGGGCGAGCGGGACCTCGCCGCATTCATCGAGCTGTCGCGCAAGCACGGCGACGGGTGGGGGTTCGCCCGGGCTGGCGCCGGAACCGTCGAGGTCCACAAGGCGCCGGAAGCTGCTCACGCCAGCGGCTCGTTCGCCCGGATCGCGCACGAGGACCCCGCTGACCTGGCCATGGTGCACCTGCGTTGGGCGACGCTCGGGCTCCCGGTCGTTTCGCGGAACGCCCACCCGTTCACCGACGGCCGGATCGCCTTCGCACACAACGGCTCGATCCGACCGCCCGCTGCCCTGGAGGACCTCCTCGCGAAGGACGTGGCTCCGCTGCTGCGGGGCGACACCGACAGCGAGCGCTTCTTCCTGGCCGTCCTGTCGCGGCTGGCAGGGCCCGTCGAAGACAGCGACGCCGTGGCCAGTGCCTACGCGCAGGCCGTCACGGCCATTGCCTCCGGTCTCGCGCACAGCAGTCTGAACAGCATGCTGGTCACCCCGACGCACCTGTTCGCCGTCTGCCGGTACGACGTGGCGGAGGAGCTGCAGGAGGAGGAACCGGAGTACTACCGGCTCCGCTACCGGATCGTGCCGCAGGGGGTCGTCGTGGCGTCCAGTGGCTGGGGGCGCGACTGGCGGGACCTCGCGAATGGGCAGATGCTGGTCGTCGAGCGGGCCACGCTGGCCTTGTCCATCCGGTCCATCGCCCTGGAGACGCCCCGCGCTACGGGGTGAATGTCGATGATGCAGGGCTACCCGCTCACCAAGCGGGTGGCGCGGAGTTTGCCTCGCATGCTCAGCGGCGGCGGATGCCGCGTGGCAGGAGCGGCACAGGGGGCGGGCGCCAGGGTTGGTCCGTCGGCGCCGCGACGGCGTCGATCTCCACCCGTAGCCGGTCGATGCTCGCGAGCAGCGCACCGTGCTGTTGCCAGGCAGCTTCGTCGTGGAAGGGGTCGACGAGCAGCAGCGCGCTCAGCCGGTCCCGGTGCTGCCGCAACGCTTCGCGCCGCTCATCGAGTCCTGGTTCGGCGGCGGCGTCCCCTGACCTGGACGAGGCGTACGCACCGACGGCACAGAAGGCTTCGGCGGCCTCCTCGAGCACGTCCGCCAGGGTTTCGCGCGCCAGCGGGCTGTATGCCTGGTTGGGCATCGGGACGTAGTACGTCCGGTCCAGCAGCGCCCGGCACAGGCTGCGCAGGGCGACGTACCCGTGCTCCAGCCCGCTGAGGCCGGTCCGTAGACGCGGCTGGGCGTGCCGGACGACCGCGCCCCGCGGATTGAGTCGTGAGCTCTGCTCGGCCTGGACCAGAGCGCGGTCGGCGCGGCCAACCTCGGCACCGACAGCGCGGGCGCGTTCCAGCCAGCGGTCGGCGTGGGTCCGCGACCACTCACCGCGCAGATCATCAGCGAGCCCGCGCAGGACCTCGGCCAACCGCTCGGCGAGCTCGGCAAGCGCTGCAGCGGCAGGCCGGACTTGGAGCGGAGGCGCCACCACCAGGTTCACCGCCACCCCCACCGCCGCCCCGATGAGCGTCTCGTACACACGACCCTCTGCCTGCCGGGGATCGCCACCGACCGCCAGCACGATCATCGCGCTGATCGGCACCTCCAACAGGTTCGGGCCGAGTCTGAGCAGCCGCCCCAGGATCAGCGACAGCGCGACGACGGCGCCCAGACTCCACCAGGTCAGCCCGACGAGAGAGGCCACCCCGACGGCCAGCAGGACGCCGGCCAGCACGCTCGCGACCCGCTCGAGCCCACTGGCCACGGTCTGGTAGGTCGTCAACTGCGCCACGAGCAACGCCGTCAGCGGTGCGAGCACCGGCTGCGGGCTCGCACCGAGCTTGTCGGCGACCAGGAACGCCAGCACCGCCGCCAATGTCGTCTTGGCAGTGCGCAACCCCGGGAAGCGTCCCGAGCGCCCCGACTGTCGACGACCGCCAGACGACGTCGTCACCAGCCATCGCCAGGCCACCGCGCGGGAGAAGGTGCCGACGAGCCGCCGCTGCTCCGGGGGCGCAAACGGGTTCGTGCTTGCGGGTGCTGGGGTGACAACCATGGGTCTATCGTCAGGGTGCAAGGTAACCAGAAGGAGTCATCTCGGCATCAACGGCCTGTGACCTTCGTCGCGGCCGCAGTCTTTGCAGGTCTCCCAGCCGGGGTGAGGTGCTGGGCGAGGGCCAGCAAGCGCGTGCGTCCAGACGCTTTCAGCCTTGGCTGTGGGGCCGCTCGGCGACGCAGCGAACGAGGTCGAGCGCGAACTCGACGTACTGCGCCGCGACCTGTTCGGCGCTCGCGGGACCGCTGTCGTGGAACCACTGGGGCAGCGCCGTGCACATCGTGACGATGGCGCGCGCGGCTTCACGGGGTCGGGTCGTCTGGAATGTTCCGGAGCGGACAGCCTGCTCGACCTCCCGGTCCACCATGCGCTCCTGCTCGACGAGCAGCGGCCACTCGGCGCCGCGCCCCGGGCGCGAGGCTCCGCATTTCGCTGGCGCCGACGAAGCCCAGTTCGCGCCGATGCGCGTGCACCAGCGCGAGACACTCGACGAGCAACGCAAAGCGTTCGACGGGTCTCGTCCCTCGTCACGGGCGGCGAGGGAACGCGTGTGCAGGTCCGTCATGGTGAGGTCAAGCATCGCGACCAGCAGCTCTTGCTTGCTCGCGTCGTGGTGGTAGAGCCCGGCCACGGACAGGTGCGCCCGCTCGGCGATGGTTCGCATCATGGCTTCGTGGTAGCCGAACTCGAGCCGAATGAGGACAGCGCGCCGCTCAGTGCCGGGTCCAGGCTGAGCGGTGGGAAGTCGCGCCAGTCCGCGCTGCCGACAGGCCTGTCTTGCCGTTCTCGATGGCGCTGACGGTCGCCGGGCTGACGTGGAGCAGCGCCGCGAGGTGACGCCCGGTGAATCCCCGGCTCGCCCGCAACTCGCGAACGATGCGTCCGAACGTACGGCGCGTTTGTGCGGCCAGGTCGGTCGGGGGTGTCATCAGCGGGCACCAGGCAGTCGGCTGGCGGTGTCGCCGCTGCCGGCCGGGCGCTTGCCCGGTGGAGCCCATCCTCTCGGCCGCGTCCACGGGCTCACCGATGCCACAACCTTCCCGGCCGTTGCCGTGAAGGTCCTCGCCCCGGCCTTTACGGCAGCAGATCGCCCAGTCGCGGCTCGAGATCGAGCAGGCGCGGCTGCTGTGCCACCGCGCCAGCCACGTCATCGACACGGCAGGCAACAAGGCCGCCCGCGATCTGGTCGCCATGGCGAAGGTCGCCGTCCCCCGGGCCGCGACCGCGGTGATCGACCGGGCCATCCAGGTGCACGGAGGCGCTGGTGTCACCGACGTCACCCCGTTGGCCGCCATGTACGGCTGGCACCGCGCGATGCGGCTGTTCGACGGCCCGGACGAGGTGCACCTGCGGGCGATCACCAAGGCCGAGCTCGGCCGTACAACCGTCCGCTCACCCGGGTGGCCCGCGCTGTGAGCACCACGTTGGCTGGGCTGACCCAGCTGATGTCGGGCGGCAGCCGCGGCATCGGTCTGGCGATTGCGACCCGAGCTGCGCAGGACGACGCCAACCTCGTCCTGCTGGCCAAGACTGCGGAGCCTCAGCCCAAGCTCGATGGAACGGTCCACACCGCGGCGGCTCAGATCGAGTCGGCCGGCGGCCAGGCGCTGGCCGTCGTCGGGGACGTCCGCAACGACGACGACGCCGCCGCACGGGCCGTAGGCGCGGCGGTCGACCGGTTCGGCGGGATCGACATCGTCGTCAACAACGCGAGCGGGGTTGAGTTCGGACCGCCCGCCACCTTCCCGTGGTGTCGGCGTGCCGTCTTGCGGCCGGCGTCGTTGGACGTTCGGCCGCCTCAGGGAAGATGACGCTTGCCGCGCAAGCCCGGTGGTGGTCCAGTTGTCAGGTGGCTGTGCCGCGCTCGGCACGGCAGCACGCACACCGAGTCGGCCACGAACCGTCGGCTCCCAGACTCCTGGAGACGCGATGCCGGACCAGCCGACGCAGACCACGGTCGAGAGCTTGGATACCAACACGATGCCCTGGGGCACCCTCCGCATCGAGGAGTTGCAGCACGATTTGCCCGTCAAACTGCTCATCGATGACCCCGACACCGCCATGACGGTCATGAAGATCGTCTACGAGGCGGGGTTCACCAACACCTGGCATCGGCACCACTGCGCGCACGGGATGTACGTACTCGATGGCGTCCTGATGACACACACGGGCGCCTATGGCCCAGGCAGCTTCGTCTGGTTTCCCGAAGGGGAGCTGATGTACCACGGCGCCACCGACGACAACGACGTGACCTTATTATTCATCACCAATAAGGCCTTCGATATCCACTTCGAGCAAGCCGGCACGACCAGCACGGAGCACTGACGCAGCGTCCGGCCGCCAGCCCGAGGTGCCCGGCCTCGTCCTGGTTTGACGCTGAACCTGCTCGCCCGACGATAACAGGAAGTGCCGGGCGCGCAGCAGGCCATCAGCGTTACGGCAGTGGCACCTGACGATCGGGCAATGGGTCGACCGAACGAGGGACCGGGGCACGTGGCGAGCTCCGTCAGGGGGCGAGGTGCTGGACGAACCAGTCGCGAGCCGCGCCCTGCGAAATACTGGCGCCTTTGACGTAGGCGTCGAAGTGGCCGCCGGGCAGGATCTGCAGCTTCTTGGGCTCGTGGGCCGTCTCGAACGCGGCGATGGCGAGCTCGGACGGCGTCAGGTGGTCGCCGATGGCGGGAAGCATCAGCAGGGGCGTGGGACTGATGTACGGCAGATAGGTGATCGGTTCGTATTCGGTGAACATCTCCACGCTGCGCAGCGTGCATTCATTCTTCCAGGACGGTGCGCGGCTCTGACCAGTTTCGGTGAACCACTGCCACGAGTCCGCCGTAGGCAGCGCCGACGGGGCCAGCGGGTCTTCCGCGACCACAGGGACCATCGCTGGTGGCTGGCCCTGAAAGCGGGCGAGCCGGTCCGCGTCGAACATCTCCCGGAACCCGGCGATGAAGTCGGCGCGCACCAGTGCACGGACGTTGTCGTGGCCGCTGACCATCGGGACCTGGCTCACCACGGCCTTGACCCGACGGTCCACAGCGGCGACGACCAGCACATGGCCACCGGAGTAACTGCTGCCCCAGATGCCG
>JBKJOO010000320.1:0-3997 GCA_046595615.1 Mycobacteriales bacterium
TTCCTCCCGGCTTCGCTGGTCGAGATGCGCCGCGTGCGCGACCTACAGCCCTATGTCGGTAAGAAGCTCGAGGCGAAGATCATCGAGCTCGACAAGAACCGCAACAACGTCGTCCTCTCCCGCCGCCAGTGGCTCGAGGAGACCCAGAGCGAGGTCCGCAGCTCCTTCCTCGGCCAGCTGCAGAAGGGCCAGGTCCGCAGCGGCCAGGTCTCCTCGATCGTCAACTTCGGGGCCTTCGTGGACCTCGGTGGCGTCGACGGCCTGGTGCACGTCTCGGAGCTGTCCTGGAAGCACATCGACCACCCGTCCGAGGTCGTCGAGGTCGGCCAGGAAGTCACCGTCGAGGTGCTCGACGTCGACCTGGACCGCGAGCGCGTTTCCCTGTCGCTGAAGGCGACCCAGGAGGACCCGTGGCAGCAGTTCGCCCGGACCCACCAGATCAACCAGGTCGTGCCCGGCAAGGTCACCAAACTCGTCCCGTTCGGTGCGTTCGTCCGCGTCGACGAGGGCATCGAGGGTCTGGTGCACATCTCCGAGCTGGCCGAGCGGCACGTCGAGATCCCCGAGCAGGTCGTCAACGTCGGGGACGAGCTGCTCGTCAAGGTGATCGACATCGACCTCGAGCGGCGGCGGATCAGCCTGTCGCTCAAGCAGGCGAACGAGGGCGTCGGCGGCACCGAGACGTTCGACCCGGCGCAGTACGGCATGGCTGCGACGTACGACGACTCCGGCAACTACCTCTACCCGGACGGGTTCGACGCCGAGACCGGTGACTGGCTGCCCGGCTTCGAGGCCGCCCGCGACATGTGGGAGAAGCAGTACGCCGACGCACAGAAGCGCTTCGAGGCCCACCAGGAGCAGGTCAAGCGGATGGCCGCGGCGGACGCCGAAGCCGCCGTACCGACGACCTACTCCTCGGTCACCGGCGAGGAGGGCGAGGCGCCCGAGGGCGAGCCCGCCGAGGAGGGTGCCGCCCCGGCGCCGCGGCCGACCCCGGCGGCCAGCGCTGGCACGCTCGCCAGCGACGAGGCCCTGCAGGCACTGCGCGAGAAGCTCTCGGGCGGCGGCGCGTAGGCCCCAGCTCCGACGAGCCCTCCGCCCCTCGGGGTGGGGGGCTCGTCTAGCGTCAGGGCGTGCTGACGGTCGGGCTCACAGGTGGCATCGGATCGGGCAAGTCGACGGTCAGCGCGTTGCTCGCGTCGTACGGCGCGGTGGTGGTCGACGCGGATGTGCTCGCGCGGGAGGTCGTCGCGCCGGGCACGCCCGGGCTCGGCGCTGTCCTTGCGGCATTCGGGCCGGCTGTCCTCGGTCCCGATGGCGGGCTTGACCGGCCGGCGCTCGGCGCCATCGTGTTCGGCGACCCGGCCCAGTTGGCCCGGCTCAACGCGATCGTCCACCCGCTGATCGCGCAGCTCACCGCGGAACGTTTCGCGGCGGCGGCGGCGGCCGGGGCGAGCGTGGTCATCCACGATGTCGCGCTGCTGGTCGAGAACGGTCTCGCCGGTTCGTACGACGAGGTCGTGGTCGTCGTGGCCGGCCCAGCGGCCCAACTGACCCGGCTGGTGGGCCTGCGCGGCCTCACCGTGGACGACGCCCGCGCCCGGATGGCTGCGCAGGCCAGCGATGAACAGCGGCTCGCGGTCGCCACCCGGGTGCTGCACAACGACGGCCCCCCCGAGGCCCTCGAGGCCCAGGTCCAGGCCTTGTGGGCCCAACTGCGCCTGCAGTAGCTGGGCCCTGCCTGCTCGCCCTCTGCCGATCCCGCGCTGCCGCTCCCACTCCCGCGCCGATCTTGACGATGTGGTCGGCCTTGTCGGCGTGTCTGCGACCATTTCGTCAAGATCGCCGCTGCTGGGGCTGTCACGCTGCCTCGTCGGCAGCGCGAGGTTCGGCACACGACGTTGGTGGAGTCAGCCAGCCGGGCCGCAGGGTGTCCGGCCCCCGCCGAGCCGCGATGCCCTCCCGCCGTACGACGGACAGGGCCCGGCGGACGGCGGAGACGATGAGCGACCTCGGCCGGCCGTAGTAGTCCTGCGCCGAGAAGCGCCGCACGTCGAGCCCGCCGTCGCTCAGTCCGTTGTGCCGCCGTCGGTCGTGGCCGAACACCTCGCTGTCCTGGTGCTCGAGCCGCCCGTCGTACTCCAGCACGACGCCATCGAGGTGGAGATCGGCGCGGCCCAGGTGCACGCCGTCCGCGTCATAGAAATCGACCTGCGCCTCAGGACGAGGCACGTCGCCGAGGACGCATGTCATGCGCAGTCGGCTCTCCATCAGCGACTCGCTGCGCGGCTCGAGGTGGACGAGCGCTGCCCGCGCAGCCACCACGCCGCGCAGCTGGCCCGCGGCATCCAGCGATGCGGCGACCAACTGCAGACTGGTCGCGCCGTGCCGGAGGGCGGCATCGCCCAGGGCGACCGCCTCGACCAGCGACTCGGTGCGCAGGGCGTCCACGACCACCCGCGCGGCGGTCACGACGAGCAGGTCGCCGACCTCGTGCAGCTCCCCGTCCGGCACGAGGGCGCTGTGGTGACGCAGCCCCGGTTTCGGCCGGACATTGACGCCGCGGGGCAGGCAGATGTCGAGGACCTCGTCCGCCGGGAGCACGTCGATGCCGAGGATCCACAGAGCCGCCCGACCGGAAAGCACCGCGTGCCGCGGGAGGATCCGCTGCACCGCCGCGAGCCGTACGGCGGGGCCGTCGGGGTGCTCGGATCCGGCGTACACGCCGTGCAGCACGCGCCTGAGGCCACCGTCCTGGAGCATCGTCCGCGCGCGCCGAGGGCTGCCGGCCTGGGCGCGGAGCTCCTGCCAGGTCCACGTGTGGATCGTCATGCCACCACCGTGCCCTCACCGCCACCCCGGCGGCCGTCGTCGTCCACAGGCGCCCGCGCCGTCCACAGCTTGCCCGGCGACCGCAACCTCGGCGCGATCTTGACGATGTGGTCGCCCCGGTCGGCGTGTCGCCGACCAGAGCGTCAAGATCGGCGCGGGTCGGCGGGGAGGGGGCAAGCCCGAGGGCACGCGCTCGACCGCGTTCTGTCGGAGGGTCGACGTACCGTGGAGCCGTGACCACAACACCCCTCGCGCACGCCGCCCGGCCCATCGTGCCGAGGCTGGCGACCGACCTCAAACGCTCGACGCGGCGCTTCGAGGTCGTCTCGGACTTCCAGCCGGCCGGTGACCAGCCGACCGCGATCGCCGACCTCACCAGGCGGCTGGAGGCGGACGAACCCGACGTCGTGCTGCTCGGCGCGACCGGCACCGGCAAGAGCGCGACCACGGCCTGGCTGGTCGAGCAGGTCCAGCGGCCGACCCTGGTGATGGCGCCTAACAAGACCCTCGCCGCCCAGCTGGCGAATGAGTTTCGGGAATTGCTCCCGCACAATGCGGTGGAGTACTTCGTCAGCTACTACGACTACTACCAGCCGGAGGCCTACGTCCCGCAGACCGACACCTACATCGAGAAGGACTCCTCGATCAACGAGGAGGTCGAGCGGCTCCGGCACTCCGCGACGATGAGCCTGCTGACCCGCCGTGACGTCATCGTCGTGGCGAGCGTGTCCTGCATCTACGGCCTCGGCACGCCGCAGGAGTACGTCGACCGGATGGTCCGGCTCCGGGTCGGCGACACGATCGAGCGCGACAAGCTGCTGCGCCGGCTGGTGGACGTGCAGTACACCCGTAACGACCTGGCCTTCACCCGCGGCACGTTCCGGGTGCGCGGCGACACCGTCGAGGTCTTCCCGGTCTACGAGGAGCTGGCCGTCCGGATCGAGATGTTCGGCGACGAGATCGAGCGCGTGATGACCCTGCACCCGCTGACCGGCGAGGTCGTCGAGGAGCACGAGGAGGTCTTCGTCTTCCCGGCCACCCACTACGTCGCGGGTCCCGAGCGGATGGAGCGGGCCACCAAGGGCATCGAGCTCGAGCTGGCGGACCGGCTGCATGTCATGGAGCAGCAGGGCAAGCTGCTGGAGGCCCAGCGGCTGCGCATGCG
>JBKJOO010000347.1:0-16978 GCA_046595615.1 Mycobacteriales bacterium
CGGCTGCCTTACCACCTGTCGGCGCTGACCCAGGCCGCGGCCCGGGTCGCGTTGGCGCACACCACCGAGTTGCTCGGCACGGTCGAGCTGGTCAAGGCCCAACGTGACCGGATGGTCGACGCGCTGCTGGGGCTGGGCCTGCAGGTCGTGCCGACGGCAGCCAACTTCCTGCTCTTCGGGCCGTTCGCCGAACCCAGCGCCGTGTGGCAGCAACTGCTGGACCGCGGCGTGCTCGTCCGCGACGTGTCGACCGGACCGGCGTTGGCCGGCTGGCTCCGGGTCAACGCCGGCACCGAGTCCGAGACCTCCGCGTTCCTCGACGCGGTGACCGACGTCGTGCAGCCAGCTACTTCACCGTCAAGGTGATCCTCATCCACGGGTGGATGCAGCACTGGAACTGGTAGGTCCCCGGGAGCAGACCGGCGGTCTGGAAGGCGGCCTTGCTGCCGGCGGACACGAACAGATTGATCGGAGCGACGCTCGGCGGAGCGGCGCACTCCGGCGCCACCGTGGTGTTTCCGGACAGGTTGTTCAGCGCGGGAACGAAGCCGCCACCGAATGCGGCGACCTGGGTGAAGGTGTGTGTCTCGCCGCCGCGGTTCTCCACGATGACCGGCCGGCCGCTTCTCACCTTCAACATCTCGGGCGTGAACCGCCACTGCTCGGCCTGCTGGGTGCGTTGCAGCTCAGCGATGAAGTCGGCGAATGTCGTTTCCCCATCGCCGACGCAGGCGCCCGGCCCGACGGCCGCATTGAACGAACTGACGTCACAGTCGTCGAACATTCGCACGGACTTTCCGGCGGACGCGCCGCTCGGCGTCGGACTGATGATGAGAAAGACACTGGCCAGACTGGACACGCCGAGGGCCGTGACAGCACGATTGATCCGCATGGCGACATTCCTTGGTGGCCACCGCTGGCCGTTCGCCCCTCGGCCGCCGACACGCTTCGCCGACCGTCCAGACACTATGCCGCCGAGATGACCTGGTGGCCAGCTCTCAGGCGTCGGGGATGCCGACGTCGGTCGTGACCGGTCGGACGACCAGGGCGACACCGACCGCAGCGACCACGATGCCGCCGATCGACAACGCCGCAAGTCGCTCGCCGAACACCAGGTAGGACTCGACGGCGGTCGCCGGCGGCACCAGATAGAACAGGCTCGACACCCCCGCCGCGCTGCCCCGCCGCAGCAGCACGAGCAGCAGCAGCACGGCGCCGATCGACAGGACGACGACGAGCCAGACCAGCGCGCCGACGAAGTCCGGGGTCCAGTCGATCCGCATCGGCTCGGTGGTGACGGCCAGGCCGAGCAGGACCGCCGCTGCCCCGGCGTACTGCACGGCGGTGCCCCACAGCAGGGGGATCCCGTCGCCGTGACGTTTCTGCCACAGCGTGCCGGCCGTGCCGCCGCCGAGCGCCACCAGGCAGGCGAGGATGCCGTCGACCGGCAGCGCCGCCCGGTGCGCGGAGAGCCCGGGGGCCAGCACGATCGCCACCCCCGCGACGCCGAGGGTGAGCCCGAGCCATTGCCGACGCACGAGGTGCTCGCCGAGCAGCCGGGTGGCGAGCGCCGCGACGAGTACCGGCTGCAGGCTCACGATCACCGCCGACACCCCCGCCGGGGTACCGCGCGAGATGGCGAAGAAGACCCCGCCCAGGTACGTCGTATGCAGCAGCAGCCCGGATACCGCGGCGCGACCGGCCTGCCCGCGGTCGATCGCGGTGTGGGTGAGCGCGGCGGCGACGGCCAGCAGCGCGCCCGCGATGGCCAGCCGGAGCGCCAGGAAGGTGAACGGATCGGCGTACGGCAGGCCGTATTTCGCTCCGACGAAACCGGTGCTCCAGAGCAGGACGAAGATCGCGGGTGCCGCCGCGATCGCCCTGGCGCGGCTCAGCGGACCAGCTTGTCGAGCAGCCGATCGAGCTCCGCGCGCGGATCGTCGGTCAGCCCCAGGTGGACCGGCCCGGCCTGCAGGACCGTGCTGCGCGGCGCGGTCAGCCAGCCGAACCGCTGCCGCAGCGGCGTGCGGCCGGCCGGGCCGGTGCCTTCGCAGGTGCGGCAGACCGCGTCCAACGCCGCCCGGACCGCCGGGACGTCCGCCGCCGGGTCGAGGGCGAGCAACCGGCGTTCGTCCAGATGCATCGACGCGGCCAGGAAGTCGAGCTCCCGGCAGTAGAGCACGACGCCGACATTGACGAACTCGCCGCGCTCGACGCGTGGCACGGCCCGCAGCGCGGCGTACTCGAACAGGCTCATCGGGGCCACCACTCGCGGCCCGAGACCCGCCGCGTCAGGTGGTCGACGTAGGCGGCCCGGACGGCGTCGGCCCGCTCGAAGCCCGGCTCACCGTCGAGCCAGACGTCCGGCACCAGCCTCAGCACCTCGCCGAGCAGCGCTTCGGTGACCTGCGGGGCCAGCAACTCGTCGGCCCTCGCCCGTGCGGTGGCCTGGTCGGCCAGAACGTGCCCGGCCGCATCGTCAGCCCTGGTGACCGAGCCGTCGGCGCGGGCCCAGGCGTGGTGGAACACCAGGCAGGCGCCGTGGTCGATCAGGTAGAGCTCCCGGTGCCACATCAGCAGGTTGGGGTTGCGCCAGCTGCGGTCGACGTTGCTGACGAGGGCGTCGAACCACAGCACCTTGCTCGCGAGCAGCGGATCGACGGTGTGCGCGACCGGATCGAAGCCGAGCGACCCGGGCAGGAAGTCCATCCCCAGGTTCAGCCCCCCGCTTGCCCGCAGCAGGTCCTGCACCTCCTCATCGGGCTCGGACCGGCCGAGCAGCGGGTCGAGGTTGACGAGCACCAGCTCGGGGACGGGCAGGCCCAGCCGCCGGGCCAGCTCACCGCAGACGATCTCGGCGATGAGTGCCTTGCGGCCCTGACCGGCGCCGACGTACTTCACGACGTACATCCCGAGGTCGTCGGCCTCCATCAGCCCGGGCAGCGAGCCACCCTCGCGCAGGGGTGCGACGTAGCGGGTCGCCGTCACGGTCCTGAGCACCCGAGCAGCGTAGGGGGAGCGGTGCCCCGACCGACCGAGTTGATCTTTGCGCGGCTGGGGGCGCCCGCAGGCTCGCCGACTGCGCAAAGATCACCTGGGTACGGCGGGGTACGTCCCGTTGACTGGGTCAGCGATCCCCCTCGGTGGCGCCGATAGCCTGTTGGGCATGTCGCGTACCGCGCTTGTCGAGCGCACCACCAAGGAATCCGACGTCCGGGTCGAGCTCGATCTGGACGGGACGGGGCAGGGCAGCTCCGATACGGGGGTGCCGTTCTTCGACCACATGGTGGGCCAGCTGGGGCGGCACGGCGGGTTCGACCTGACCGTGGTGACCAGGGGTGACCTCGAGGTCGACGCGCACCACACCGTCGAGGACACCAGCCTCGCCCTCGGCCAGGCGCTCAAGGAGGCGCTCGGCGACAAGACCGGGATCCGTCGGTTCGGCGACGCGCTCGTCCCCCTCGACGAGTGTCTGGTACAGGCCGCCGTGGACCTGTCCGGCCGGCCGTACGTCGTGCCCGACGAACCCCCGATGGTCGAGCTGACCGGTTCCTACGACACGACCCTGACCCGGCTCATCTGGGAGTCGTTCGTGGCGACCTCCGGCATCGCGCTGCACGTCCGGGTGCTCGCCGGCCGCAACGCCCACCACCTCGTCGAGGCGCAGTTCAAGGCGGTGGCCCGGGCGCTGCGCACCGCCGTCGAGCTCGACCCGCGCGTCACCGGGGTGCCGAGCACCAAGGGCTCGCTCTGATGAGCCGCGCGTGAGCAAGGTCGTCGTCTTTGACTACGGCTCAGGCAATCTGCGGTCCGCCGAGCGGGCCCTGGTGCGGGCCGGCGCCGAGGTCACGGTGACCAGGGACCTCGACGCGGCCAGCAACGCCGACGGTCTGGTCGTGCCCGGCGTCGGTGCCTTCGGCGCGTGCATGCGCAGCCTCAACGCCGTGCGCGGGGGCACCGTCATCTGGGACCGCCTGCGCAAGCAGCGTCCGGTGCTCGGCATCTGCGTCGGCATGCAGGTGCTGTTCGAGCGCGGCCTCGAACACGGCGAAGCGAGCACCGGTCTCGGCATCCTGGCCGGTGACGTGACCCGCCTTGAAGCGCCGGTCGTCCCGCATATGGGCTGGAACACCGTGCAGGTCGCCGAGGGTTCCCGGTTGTTTGCCGGCGTCGAAGGGGAGCGATTCTACTTCGTGCACTCCTACGCCGCCCACGACGTGCCCGACGCCCTGGTGAGCACCGCCGACCACGGGGGCCCCTTCGCCGCCGCGGTCGAGCGGGGGGTGCTGTCCGCGACGCAGTTCCACCCGGAGAAAAGTGGTGATGCAGGCGCGGTGCTCCTCGCCAACTGGGTCGGCGGCTTGTGAGCCGGGAGCGCCAAAAGGCCCGCGCAGCAAGGCAGGTCGCCCAGCTGGCGAGGGTCGAGGCGGCGGCCCGTCGGCGCACCAGGCGAGCGTGGCTGCGTCGTCTGCGACCGACCCTGCGCACCCGCCCGACCCGCTACGGTGCCCTTCCGCTGCGCGCCCGGCTGCAGTTGGTCGCCGTCTTCGTCGCCGTCCAGGCCCTCGCCTGGCAATTCGTCCACGGCCTCGGCGTCCGGGGGTCGGTGGCCGTCCTCACCGGATCGGTCCTGCTCGTTCTCGCCGCCACCCGCAAGCGCACCCACCGAAGGAGCCCGCCCCGATGACACCGAGTTTGCGATGACCCTGGAACTCCTGCCCGCTGTCGATGTCGCCGCCGGCCAGGCTGTGCGGCTCGTCCAGGGCGAGGCCGGTTCGGAGACGTCGTACGGCGATCCGCTCGAGGCGGCGCTGCAGTGGCAGCACGACGGCGCTGCGTGGGTGCATCTGGTCGACCTCGACGCGGCATTTGGTCGCGGCTCGAACCGCGAGTTGTTGGCCCAGGTCGTCGGCCGGCTCGACGTCAAGGTCGAGCTCAGCGGCGGCATCCGGGACGACGCGTCGCTGGAGCTGGCCCTCGCGACCGGCTGTGCACGGGTCAATCTCGGTACCGCCGCACTCGAGTCGCCCGACTGGGTGCGGTCGGCGATCGCCCGGCACGGCGACCGGATCGCGGTGGGGCTCGACGTTCGGGGTACGACGTTGTCGGCCCGCGGCTGGACGCAGGACGGCGGCGAGTTGTTCGAGGTGCTCGAACGGCTCGACCGGGACGGCTGCGCTCGCTACGTCGTGACCGATGTCCGGCGCGACGGGACCCTGACCGGCCCCAATGTCGAGCTGTTGCGGCTGGTCTGCGCGGCGACGACCAGACCGGTCGTGGCGAGCGGTGGAGTCAGCACCCTCGACGACCTGCGTGAGCTCGCGACCGTGCCCGGTGTCGAGGGCGCAATCGTCGGGAAAGCGTTGTACGCCGGGGCATTCACCCTGCCGGAAGCGCTCGCCGCCGTCAGCTGACCAGGTGCTCGCCGGTATCAGCCGCCCTCGTTTCGCCTCCTCGTCGCAGGTGCATCGCTGCGCGTCGAGGCCACGAGCCCGCGCGCCAACCAGGGGAGCAACATGCCTACCAAGACGAAACAGTCGTCGGCCACCTTCGAGGTCGCGCACGAACGCAGCAACTTCCATGCCTTGTTGGCCAGCAATCCCAACTACTTCGGCACCTTGCCCGAGGTCGGCTTCCCGGTCAGTTTGGCCAAGCAGGGCGACACGACCTTCGAGGCGCTGACCTGCGTCTCGTTCAGCCCGGAGCGCGACCGGCTGGAGGCGACGCTTGAAATCCGCCGTCCCTTCGGCTATTCCGGCAACCTGTGCTCGCCGGGATCGCATGAGCACGTCCGCTTCTATCTGAGCTACGACGAGGGCAGCAGCTGGGTCGACGTCGGTCTGGCCAGTGTGAACGTCCATGACATCGCCGCCGGCAAGAGCTGCGACGGCTCGACGTGGCCGCCGATCTCCTACGTCTGCGGGGTCGACCTGCAGCCCCGGCGCAATTGGTGCGGCGTTCCCGTCCTGCCCCTGGTGCGGGCCATCCTGTCCTGGGAGCTTGTCCCGGACCCGGGACAGCCTGACCAGGCGCCGATCTGGGGGGATGTCCACGAGTGTCACATTCAGCTGCGACCGCGCCGGTTCAGCCTCGGTGATCTGGTGGCGCAGTTGCCCGCGGACTTCGACCTGAAGCTGCCGCCGTACGTGCTGCAGGAGATCCCGTCGCCCATCCCGGACCCGGGTCCGCTCACCCCGCTGCCATTGGCCGAGCTGGTCACGCTGTATTCGCAGCCGCGGAAGGCGGAGCAGGTTCCCGAGCACCGCTTCGTGCTGCCGCACCTGTCGGTTGCACAGGCGTCGGGCGCGCAGACGATGCTGTCCTACGTCGTGCCGGCACAGACCGCGCAGGCGGTCAAGATCGACCTGTCGGCGGTGCTGAAGCAGCTCGACAAGACCAGTGGGGACACGTCGTTCGAAGAGCTCGAGTGCGTCGGCCTCGACAACAACACCGACCAACTCGTCGGTACCTTCCGGGTCAAGCGGCCCAACGGGTTCTCCGGTGGGCCGTGCACGGCCGGAAGCACCGAGTTCGTCGCCTACTGGGCCGATTTCGGCGACAGCTGCACCTACTCCTACCTCGGCACCGTGCAGGTCAACACCCACGATTACGACCAGGTCCCGGCCGGCGGCCTGTGCTATGCGGCGCCGTTGCCCGTCGACCTCGGGGCGTTCCGGCGCGATTGCGACTCGCCCGTCATCGGCCGGGTCCGCGCCGTGCTGTCCTGGGGCGCGCCGCCGTCGACCACCGACCCGGATGCCGTCCCGCACTGGGGCAACCGCCTCGACGTCCACGTGCAGCTGCGCCCCGGCCGGCCGTACGACGGGACCGCGCGGTTCACCATCGTCGGTGGGGTCGGATCCGCCTCGGTCGACCTCGCCTCGGGCCTGACGTTGCCAGGGGCAGCGATCGCCGAGAATGGTTATCCGCTGCCTGATGACTGCCCGTTCGCCGGTGTGGTGACGCTGCACGGCCCGCTCGATCCCGCCCTCGCCGGCCAGCTCTACCGGGTCCGCGTCCGCAATGTCACAACGGGCGGGAGTCCCAGCGACCTGACCGATGACTTCTTTGTCGTCAACTGGCTCGGTATCGGTTCGTGGACGACACCGGGGGCCGGCGGCTGGACGCCGTGGCCGAGCTGGGTCGGCAACACGACCGGCAAGCTCGGGCACTTCACGCCGGCCGGTGACGACCTGTGGGAGGTCCAGCTGGAGGTGTTGGGCCTCGGCATCGTCGACGTACGACGGGTCCAGATGGACAACACCCTCAACGCCTCGATCGTCGTTGGGGACGCCGCCAACGCCGCCGACCTGCACCTGAACACCCTCGGCGCCTGCCGGGTGCCGCGCGGGCCGCTCACCGGGACGTTCGTGGCTCGGGACACCCATTTCCTGTCCTGGTCGATCGGGGTCGCCGGTGGGCCTGGCACGCCCATTCCACCGACGCCCCTGACCGTCGGCATTGCCAGCGGCACCCAGACCGCACTGGGCGGCGAGCCCTTCACGATCGATCTGTCCAAGCTGGATCCGTGCGGCTACGTGATCCGGCTGGGAGTCACCGATCGGGCTGTCGTGAGCAGCGCCGGCTTCGGCCGCACGGTCTTCATCGAGCGGGGACTCTGCCTCGAATAACGGTCCCGGCCGGCCGGCATCGCCTGGTGCGCGTACGTCCGTGCACCAGGCGATGCCAGGCCCCGTTGGATGGCGTCAAGATCGCGGGTCGGGGCCCGGGAGAGGCTGGCCGATCTTGACGGTGTTGTCGCCAACACGCCGACGAAGGCGACCGGATGGCGCTGGGTAGGTTTGACCACGTATCGGACGACGCGTCTGTATCAACCCGGGGTCGCGGTGCTCAGCAGCGTGGGGACAGGACGCACAGCACACCGACGAGGAGCAGGGGATTGGCCATGGGCCCGCACCGCTGGGATGACGACGACAGCCTGCTCGAGGATCTCGGCGCAGCGTTGCGGGGCGTGGCTCCGGCTTCCGGGGCGATGCTCGCAGCCGGCGACGCCGCGTACGCCTGGCGTACGGTCGATGCCGAGTTGGCCGCGTTGAGCTACGACTCCCAACTGGACCGGGAGCTGCTCACGCGCGGCGGTGCCGTCGGTGCCGGGATGCCCACCCGATCGCTCGTCTTCGAGGGTCGGTCGCTCTCGGTGGATATCGAGATCACTGCCGAAACACTGCTCGGGCAACTCCTCCCGCCGGTCCTCGGCCAGGTGGTCGTCATCACCGCCGAGGGGGAGGCCGGGCGCGCGGTGGTGGATGAGCTGGGGAGATTCCGGCTGCCTCCCCCACCGCCGGGCCTGATCCGGTTGCGCTGCGAAACACCAACCGGAACGCTCGTGACCGGCTGGGTGCAGATCTAGACGACGGGCCCCGGTATCTCGGCGTCGATGCGCTGCTCCTGGTCAGAGACAGGGAGAAGGCAGCACCGAGATGACCGAGCAGGAGTATTTGCAGCGACGGCTCGAGCTGGAGCGGCTGATCGAGGACGCCAGGCAACGGTTGGCTTCGGCCAACCTGCGGCTCTTGGCGCTCCGCGACGATCGCGTCCGGCTCCTGATCAGCCACGCCCGGCGCACCTCGCCGGCTCAGCCAGCATCGTGAGCGACGCAGCGGCGTCCCTCCGGAAGGAATCAAGGACATGATGGGCGACGACGCAAACGGGGCCGCGCCGGTCCGGTTCAGCAACGACTACGACGACCCGCGTGACGCCGGTCAACGGCTGGCGGACCGGGACGGTGTCCGCCGACAGGCCGTCAGCCTGGGCGAGACGGCGGCGCAGGACGCCTACCGACGCGAGCTGCTGGCCGCGGTCCAGGTCCGGCGGGCGGACCGTCCCGACCGGCTGACCTTTCACCTCACGAGAGGTCCTGCCGGCCGGCAGGTGGCTGTTGTCAGCGGCGAACTGCTGGTCCGCGCGGATACCCAGGACGATGCCGAGCTGATGAGATCGCTTGCGCCGTACGGCTTCGAGATCACGCCGATCCCGGAGCTCAGTGGCCGGGTGGTCCGGCTGTCGAATCCGGCGTTGCCGGTCGAGCGCCTGACCGACATCGCGCGGCTCATCCGGTCCGGTGGGCACCAGGCGTCGGTCAACCACATCACCCCGCTCGGCCCGGTCATCAAAGGTCGCGGCGGCCCGGAGAACACCTCGGCCAAGCCGGCTTACCCCCCGTCGTACGCCGGGAAAGCGGCTGGTGAGTCGGTCCGCGTCGCCATCATCGACACGGGCGTCACGGCCGAGCAGCGCACCGACGGTTGGTTGCGGGGTCTTGCCACCCCCGAGAACATCGATCCGCTGGACGACCTCCCGACACCGAACGGGTTTCTCGACTTCGGCGCGGGCCACGGGACCTTCGCGGCCGGGATCGTCGCGCAGGTCGCCCCCGACGCCGACCTGGTGATGTACCGCGCGATGGACAGCGACGGGGTCGGCAGCGAGGCCGCGGTGGCGTGCGCGATGGTGCGTGCCGTCGAGGAGGGTGCAAAGATCATCAACCTGTCGCTCGGGGTCGAGCCGGTTGACGGCCAGCCACTTGTCGCGATCGAGGTGGCCCTCGATCTGATCGAGGAGCTGGACCCGGAGGTGCTCGTCTTCGCGGCCGCCGGCAACGACGGCTCGACCCGTCCGTGCTGGCCGGCTGCGTCCAAGCGCGTCGTGGCCGTCGCCGCGCTCGCGGCTGATCTGAGCCCGGCGCCGTGGTCCAACCGGGGGTTCTGGGTCGACTGCTCGGCGGTCGGCGAGGGCATCGTGTCGACCTACGTCAAGGGTGTGGAGTCACCGGAGCTCGATCCGTCACCGGACACCTTCGGCGCCGATGCGTGGGCGGTGTGGAGCGGCACCTCCTTCGTCGCACCGCAGGTCGCGGCGGCGGTGGCGCGGATCGCCCAGGAGGACGCGTGCACACCGCGCGAGGCCCTCCGCACGCTCTACGCCGGTCGTCGCGTCCTGCCTGATTACGGCTGGGTGCTGCCCATCCTGGCTGGCACCTGAGCGCTCAGGCGGCACCGAAGGCGTTCCACCCGCACCAGTTGACCAAGCCGCCCGGCTCGTCCCGGTCAAGGGTCTCGCGCGCGGCGTACAGCGCGGCTGCCAGGGTCGCGCCGGTGCGAACGTGCTCGTGCAGGGCGCGCATCAGCGGGACGGTGTCGAGGTCCGGCACGACCAGGGTGCTGGCGACCAGACCGGCTGTGCCGCCGGCAAACAACGCGCTGACGAAGCCGAGCATCTCGTTGCCTTCGTAGCCGACCTCGACGCCGGAGTTGCAGGCCGCCAGCACGATGCGGTGCGGTGCGATGCCGCGGGCGGCCAGCTCGTGGACGGTGAGCGGGCCGTCGCACAGCACGAGCGCAGAGAACATCGGGTTGTCTGCGCGCAACTGTCCGTGGCAGGCCAAATGCGCCAGACCAGCGCCATGCAGGACGCCGGTCACCGCCGCCACGGTGCTGTCCGGCGGCAGCAGCACGTGCGCCGCGGGGTGCAGCTCGGCCAACGCCTCGACCTCCTGCACAGCGCCTGGCAGCCCAGGGCCCGCCAGCAATGCCACCGAGGCGCTCGGCGGCTCGCGGCGAGCCGTGCGCGCCCACAGATCCGCGGACGGCGCCACGGTGGTCGGGGCGGTGTGCATTGCCGACCATGGCAGATGGGGCAGCTCGGCGCTCGGGATGACGACCAGCGGGACGTCTGGACCGAGGCCGAGCGGGCGGATCACCAGCTCGGTCAGCCGGGCCAGCGACGTCACGGCGCTGACCCGGGCCGCCACGGCGGCGCCGACCGACCGCGGCCTGGTCAGCCGGCGCAGGGCGAACAGCAGCTCCTCCGACTGCGTCCGCACCCCGGCGGTGTCACCCAGGGACACCAGTCGGGTGCGTCGTTGTTCGACAACGACGGCGGTCAGCCGACCATCCAGCGAGCCGAACATGACGAGGACCTGGTTGCCGAGTGCGGCCCGCAACTGCGCCGGCCGCGACCGGCCGCCGGTCGTGCATTCCGACAGCTCGCCGGTCCAGGACACCCGGCGGATGCGGTGCTCGGCAGCTGCGACCCGGGCCACCAACTCGGCCGGCTCCTGCCCGGTGTCCCGGCGTACCTGTTCGAGCTCGGCGTGGGTCGACCGCAGCGCCGCCATCTCGGCCGTCATCGCGCCGGTGGAGAGGGCATCGACCGTGACCAGCGCAGCCGAGCGGGTGCGGTCCATCCAGTCCAGCACCCGGGCCGGCGACCCGGTCGGCAGGACGGCCCGCAGGCCCAACCGCCCGAGCTCGGCCCCGTGTCCGGACGCGAGCGCGCGCAGCTCCATCGAGGGGAGCGCCGCCCGGTGCCGGCCGAGGTCGGCAAGTCCGGCGCGGCTGTGCCGCAGGACGGCTGCGGTGTCGCCGGCCGCCTGCGCGGCGAGCGCGGCCGCGACCCGGCCCCGCAGCCGGACGAGCACCGTCGCCCGATGGGCCAACCGCTCGGCCGTGGCGAGGCTCTGCCGGGCCTCGGCCGTGCGGTCCTGGGTCAGCGCCAACCGGCCGGCCGCGAGGTGTCCCTCGACGGCGTCCGAACACATCCCGAGGCGCTCCAGGGTGGCCGCCGCGTCCTGGACCCGGCGCAGGGCGGACAGCGGCACGGGCCCGCGCAGGGCCAGCGCCTCGACGACCGCGACGTCGGCCCGGGCGACCCAGGCCAGCCGGCCCTGCCGGCGAAGGCCCCGGGCCGCCGCCCGCGCCGCCGCGAGCGCCTCGTCGGCCAGGCCGGCGGCCAGGGCGAGCCGCGCGGTCCGCAGCTCGGCCTCGGCCGCCATCAGCCGGCAGTGATGATGGCCGAGCTCCGCGGCGGCCTGGCCGGCAGCGACCCGAGCCTCGGGCAGCAGGCGCAGATCGATCAACGCGTCGGCGTATTCCGTGTAGTGCTCAGCGAGCGGCAAGCCTGCCTTCTCATACAGCAGGCCGGCCTCTTCGAACTGGCGCAGGCTCTCGGCAAGCCGGCCGACCTGCATGCTGACCCAGGCCCGGCTCTGCGCAACCATCGCCACGAGGGTCGGCCCGAGCCCGGTCGCCAACGCCACCGCCCGGTCGATGTGGACGAGCGCGACCTGCCAGTGGCCGAGCTGCACCTCGACCAGGGCCAGGTTGTTGTTCGCTTTCACCAGCACGTCCAGCGGGCACCCGGGCCGCCCGAGTACGTCGCGGTAGAGCGCGGCGGCGTCGGTGAGGCGCCCGATGTTCTGGTGCAGGGCGGCCTGCTGCAGGACCACCTCGGCGGCGCGGTCGGTCCCGACGAGCGGCGCAGCCCGGTCGAGGTCGTCCTGCGCGGCGCCGAGCCGTCCCAGCTCGTGCGAGACCGCGGCGCGACTGACCAGGACCTCGCCGAGCCGGCGGTCCAGACCCTTGCTCGTGGCGAGCCGGACGGCCTGGTCGAGCAGGCGCTTGGCCCGGTCGTTGTTGAGGCGGACGTGCTCGGCCCAGGCCAACGCCCGCAGGCCGACGACGAGCGCCTCGCTGGCGCCGATGGCCCGGGCCTTCGCGACCACGCCGGCCGCTAGGTCGAGGTGGGCCTGGGCGTCGATCAGCACACCCTGATAGACGGCCTCTGCCTCGAGCAGGAGGCCGTGGACTGCGCAGTCCGTGCTGGTCGTCGGCACCTGCCTCCTGTCACGGCCGCTGCCGCGAGCATCGCACAGCGCCGCACCCGTCTCGTACGCATGTGCGGGCCCAATGGTGGGTATTCTGGCCCCGAAATTCGCAGTGGCAACGGCGATGTATCAAACAGTGGGCACGAGCCTCCGTACGCCGGGGACGTGTGTATGCACCTTCAGGCACTGGTTCGGCAGGATCGATGAAGGAGCAGAGGATTGGCCATGGGCACGCACCGCTGGGACGACGACGACCGGCTGTTCGAGGATCTCGGCGCCGCGTTGCGGGCGTCCGGGCCGGCCGCCGAAACCGTGTTCGCAGGTGCCGACGCTGCCTACGCCTGGCGAACGGTCGATGCCGAGTTGGCCACGTTGAGTTACGACTCGCTGCTCGACCGGGAAGTGCTGCTGCGCGGCAGCGCGCCGATCTCGCGTTCGCTCGTGTTCCAGGGCTCAACCATGTCGGTGGACGTCGAGCTCAACGTCGACGCGCTGGTCGGGCAGCTCGTCCCACCGACCGCCGGTGAGGTCGTGCTCCTGGGCATCGCCGGCGAGCTCGGCCGGACCCGCGCCGACGAGCTCGGCAGCTTCACCTTGGCGGCCCCCGCCCGTGGACCGATCCGGCTGCTGTGCGAGACGTCCTCGGGCCGGCTCGTGACGGAGTGGCTGCGGCGCTAGAAGCTCGCCTGCGGGTCGTGCCCTGCCGTGAGCGGACAATCCGGGCATCCGACCGGGAGGCGCGCTAGGACCCGGCCGGAGGTGGCCGGGATCGTGGCCGCGACCCCCCGAAGGACGCAAGCAGTTGACCGCTAGGACCGCGCCTGCGCGTCGTACAGCACCCCGCGCAGATCGAGAAAGGGCGGCCCGTTCGTCCCGCCGCGGGGTCCACGCAGCTCCGCCCACGCCTCGCGTGAGCTCACGCCCGGGCGGGTCCTGGCCGCGATCGCGCCGCTCACCAGCGCCGAGGCGAAGGAGGTCCCGCTCCACACGGCAAAGCCGTCGAACTGCTCGAAGGTCGGCGCCGCGACCTCATGACGCGTATCCACCCGGCCGCTCAGGTAGGTGCTGACCACCTCGACGCCCGGCGCCAGCACGTCGATCCAGGCGGCGTCGGCCGGCGTGAACACCGCAGCCGCGCCCCCGGGATGGGCCGCACCGACCGCGATGACGTCGTCCAGCGCGGCCGGCCAGCCCGGCTTGCGGCAGTCGTCCGGCGTTGCCGCGGTTGCCGGGTCACCGTGGTTGCCCGCGGCCGCGACGACGACCGTGCGCGCGTCGAGCCGGTCGATGGCTGTGGCCAGCACGAGCGGCGGTTGCCCGTCCTCGGTGTAGCAGACGAACGACAGGTTGAGGACGTCCACGTGATCGCGACCGAGCGCGACGATCTCCTTGGCCACCGTCCAGGAGTCCGACTCGCCACTGTCGTCGGAGAGCACACCGCGTACGTCGACGGTGCTGGCCGGGGCCTGGCTCAGGACGAGGCCGGTGACGAACGTCGCGTGTCCGGCGACGGCATGGGTCCCGTCCGCCTCGCCGAGGACGTCGTGGAAGGGGCTGACCCAACCGCCGGCCAGCCACGGATGCGCCGAGATGGAGCTGTCCAGGACGCCGACCTTCACGCCGTGCCCGGGCGATTGCCTTCTGGGCTCGGGACGAACCTCCGTGGCGCGCAGACCGGGTCCGCCTCCGTGCGAGATGACCCCGCCGCCGCCGACGACGTGGCCGACCAGCCGGTTCTTGCCGAGCGTCGGGGTCCAGCCGGCGTACTGCTCGGCGAAATGGCTGCGCAGCGCGGCCAGGACCCGGTCCATGTCCGTTGTCGCGGTCCAGTCGGGGGTGGGTCGTCCCTGCGCCTGAAACTCGCCGAGCACGGCGTCGCCCAGCGTGGCCGCAGCGACCCGGTCGTCCCGAAGCTCGAGCCGGGCAAGACCGAGTCCCTCGCTTGTTTCGGAATCGGTAACGCCGACGCCGAATCGGTGCAGGGTCCGAGCGACCTCGTCAACGTGCTCAAGGGCCACGATCAGATCGGCGGTGTAGAAGGCGTTGCGCGCACCAGGGCGCTGGTCCAGGCGCAAGACGGCCCCCTCGATCCTCGCCGAGGGGCGATCATCCACCATCGGGCGCCCGCTGCAAAGACCAGCGCCAAGACGCGGTCGTTGACGCGCGCCGACCTCGGCGGGACCGTGGCCCGGTGGCCAGCCCTGCGATCGCCCGGACCGGCATGGAGCCCGGCGCAGCGCTGGAGGCGGTTGCCGCCGAGGCGCTTCGGTTGGCCGCCCTCGACCCCGCCGCCTCGCGGCTGCTGAGCCAGAGCGTCCTCGACGAGGTCCGGCTCGCCGGGCGATGGGATGTCGTCAGCACCGCGGAGCGGGCGCTCGGCGTGGCAGCGATGAGCCTGCGTGAGCTGGACCCAGCGGTCCGGCACCTGCGCGCAGCGGTCCGGGCTGGCCGGCGGGCGGGTTCGCGGCGCTGCGCGGGTGAGGCCCGGATGAGTCTGGCGTCGGCGCTCGTGCTTCGGGGCCGTCCGGCGCAGGCGCGGCGGGAGATCGAGGTGGCGATCGGCGAGCTCGACGGCGTCTCCGGCGCGCGGGCCGGCGTCCAGCGGGCCGCGATCCTGCAGGAGCTGGGCCGGGACGACGAGGCCCTCGCGGGGCTACGTAGGGCCCTCCCGGTGCTGCGCCGGGCCGGGGACGTGGAATGGGCGGCCCGTGCGCTGTCGAACCGGAGCTTGATCCATGTCGCGCGCCGGTCGTTCGCCGCCGCCGAGGGTGACCTGCGCGAGGCGGCCGGGCTATGCGTGGAGCACAACCTCGAGCTGCCTGCTGCCTATGCCGAGCAGAACCTCGGGTGGGTCCGGGTGCAGTACGGGGATGTTCCGGCCGCGCTTCGGCACTTCGACGCCGCGGAGCGGCGATACCTGCGTCTGGGGTTGGTAGAGGACACGCTGCTGCTGGACCGGGCCGAGGTGCTGCTGTCCGTTCGCCTGCTGGACGAGGCACGTTCGACCGCCCAGGAAGCCGTCTCGGCATGTCAACTCCAGCTGCGGGGGGCGCATCTGCCCGAGGCGCAACTGCTGCTTTCCACGGTGGCACTGGTGCAGGGTGACAACGCAAGCGCGCTGGCGGCGGCCGAAGCTGCGGTGCGCGAGTTCCGCCGGCTGGGGCGGACCCGGTCGCTCACGCTCGCCCGTTACGCCCAGCTGCAGGCCCGGGTGGTGGCCAGCCCCGGCGGTGTCACCCCGGCGCTGGCGGCCCGGGCCGCCGACGAGCTGGCAGCGGCCGGTTGGGTCGTACCCGCCCTGGAGGCGCGGGTCCTGGCCGGCCGGCTCGCCCTCGCCCGCGGCAACCGGTCAGCGGCGCGCCGGCATCTGGCGCTGGCGAGCCGGGCCCGACTGGCCGGCCCGGCCGATGCCCGCGCGCGGGCCTGGCTGGCCGAGGCGCTGCTGCGCCGGGCGGACAGCCGCCGCAGCGGGGCGCTTGCCGCGCTCTGCGCCGGGCTGCGGGTCGTGGAGGACTACCAGGCCACCCTCGGCGCCACCGAACTGCGGGCGCACGTCAGCGTGCACCGGGGGGAGCTGGCCCGATCCGGGCTCGAGATGGCCGTCGAGGACGGCAACGCGCGGCGCGCCCTGTGGTGGGCCGAGCGCAACCGGGCCACCGCGCTGTTGCAACGGCCGGCCCAACCGCCGGCCGACCTGACGCTCGCGGCGGATCTCGCCGACCTGCGGGCGACGATGGCCGAGCTCGAGCAGACCCGCGACGCCGGACAGCTCGGCGCGACCCTCGTCCAGCGGCAGGTCCGGCTCGAACGCCGCATCAGGGACCGGTGCCGCACCCTCGGCGGCGGCAGTCGGGACCGACACGGCCGCGCCCAGCCGGTGACCGAGCTGATCGCACCGCTCGGGGATGCGGCGCTCGTTGAGTACCTCGAGCTCGACGGCATGCTCCGCGCAGTCACCGTCGCCGGCGGGAAGGTCCGGCTGCACGAGCTCGGGCAACTGGCCGGCATTCAGGAATCGCTTGGCTACGTGCCGTTCGCGCTGCGCCGGCTTGGTCACCCCCGGACCGGCTCGGCCAGCCGGGCTGCTGCCGCGGCGATGCTGCAGCGGGCGGCGGCGGCCCTGGACGCGATGCTGATGGCTCCGCTGCGCGGCGCCCTGCAGGACCGGCCGCTCGTCGTCGTACCGACCGGGGGGTTGCAGTCGCTCCCGTGGTCGATCCTGCCGTCCTGCGCCGGCCGGCCGGTGACGGTGAGCCCGTCGGCGACGCTGTGGCACCAGGCCACGACGCGTCCCGGGCCGCCACTCGCAGCCCCTGTCGTCGTGGTCGCCGGGCCGGGCTTGCCGGGCGCGAC
>JBKJOO010000020.1:0-3282 GCA_046595615.1 Mycobacteriales bacterium
ACTCCTGCGTCCGAAATCATGCGACTCACCGGTAGCGGTTCTCGCAGTGACGTGGGCCCGACGGCGCGCTCATGCGCCGAGGTCCCAAAGCAACCGGTAGTACGCGGTGCGTTCCGGGTCTGCTTGGAGTCCATAGGCGTTGAGCAGGGCGCTTTCCCAGCCCGGGCCGTAGTTCCACTCGGTGCTCCAAGTGGCGATCGCGAGGTCGGCCCATCGGTCGGCCACGCCAAGCCGTCCGAGGTCGACGTGGCCGGTCCAGCTGCCGTCCTGGTCCAGCAGCGTGTTGGGCGCGCACGCGTCGCCGTGGCAGACAACGAGCTCGTCGACCGGCGGTGGGCTGGCTGCGACGCGCAGCGCGGCGCTGCTCGACAGGCCACGGTGGATGTCATGCCACAGCCCGGGCTGAAGCTGACCGTCCCTGAACCGCCGCTCCGCATCCTGGATTCGGTCCTCGGCCGACCAGCTGAACGGGCACGCAGCTACCGGCAGAGCGTCGTGCAGCGCTCGCAGGCCGGCGCCGATCGCCTGCACAGCCCGAGCGGGATCAGCTCGCCAGCGCGCCGTCACGGCGTTGTCGCCGAACAGGGCGGACGTGACGAACCACGAACCGCTTTGGTCGCAGCCCTGCTGTAAGACCTGGGGAACTGAGGTAAAGCGGGCTGCCCAGCCGAGCCGGACCACTTCCTGGTGCAGGTCGATTCCGCTCGACGGCGGTGTCCACTTGACGAAGCGACGTCCCACCGGACCGTCGAGCTCGAAGGTGAGGCCACCAGCCTCGTTCTGCCACACCAGCCGCAACGAGCCACCAAGGCTCAGCGCCACCACCGACGCCGACACCGCGACGTCGGGGAAAGGCTGCGGCGCTGGCATGACCTCATCATCTCCAGCCGTGCCCCCGCCCGCTCACCATTCGTCTGCGGACAGGATCACGACGGCCCACCATCAGCTTCGAAAGTGTCCGGTCGTGGTTCGTCTACTGGGACGGCCCGCAGGGGAGGGCGTTGGCCGCCCAGGCTGTCCGGCAGCCGGTCAGCTACTGGGACACCTTTGAGCGGCAAAGAACCGGCTGCCCTTACTCGGGTGCCGGTGAGCAAAGAACCGGCTATTATCCGCATGACTGGAAGACCGTCGCCGTGAATCACTCGACTGGCGCGGTAACGTTCTTGTCCTGCATTTCCCAGGCGTGGTCCATCGTGTGGAACGCGCTGTGCCGGATGAGGAACGGCAGATTCCACGAGCGCATTCGCTTGCCCTCACTGGTGTTGTAGGCGCGCATCGCGGCGACGTAGGCCTCGCGGTAGTCGGCCAATGCTTGTGGCTCTAATGCGCCTTCCTCGGGGATCCGCAGCCCGACCTTCTTGGCGAAGTCCTCGCTCTCAGTGCGCACGGTGTGCCGGATGATCCGGTCGCGGTCACGCCCACCGCCACGAGGGCCCTTGCGCATCTCAGCGGACACCCGCGCCGCCACCGCGTCGAAGAACCCCCAACACGCCCGCAGCAGTCCGATCTTGCGGTCGAGCTCGGTGTCATTCATCGGCTCCTGCTCACAACCCGACGGGGAGAAGGAGATGCCCCAGAAGTCGGTCGAGCCCGTGCCGCCCCGGTCCTCGACGACCTTGAGGCGCCCGGCGGCGTCGAACTCCTTGGCCATACCCGCCGCGACCGCGACCTGCCGGTACCGCTCGCGATACGACTCGAGCAGCTCGAGCGCCATCTCGGGGTTCTTCGCACCCCGGCTCCAGCCCGGCCAGTCGACTGCGAACGCCACGGCCTTCTTTCCCTTGGGCCCACGTTCCAGGACGGTCCGAACCGGCATGCGCCGGATGGTACGCACGCCCACTTCCAGCGGCTATGTGCCGCTACCCAAGATCATTCCGAGGCTGGCGAGGGTGCCGTAACCCGATCCCCTCCGGGACGGCGCCGCCGGCGCGGCTGCAGCCCCGCGTGCTCGCTGTGGCGGGTTCGCCCGCCGGTGGCGGGGGCAGGTCTGGCCGGGTGAGCGTGTTCATCGATTGTCGCTGACTCGCCTGGGGCGGCGCGCCACTGGCCGGCCGGAGCCGTCCGCCTGGTAGAACGACTGGGTGCGGACCAGGCCCATCGGCTCCATCGTCGGTGCGACAGCCGGGTTGGTGTTCGTGCTCGTCAACGCCGGCGCGGTGCCCGCACCGATCCTCTGGCGAACCCTGGCCGTCGTCGCGTTCGCAGCGGTGATCTGGTTCGTCGTCCTGCGGGGGCCGGACCTGGAGCAGGTACCGCCCAGCCGTGCGGCGCTGAGGACCTACGGATTCTCGGTCGTGGCCATGGTCGTGGCCCTCCCGGTGGGCGCACGCGTGCTCAGCGACGTCCTCGACAGGCCGAGTGCGGTGCTGGTCTGGGTGGTCCTCGTCGTGGGCGTCCACTTCCTGTCCTTCGCGAACGCCTTCCACCTAACAGTGTTCCGCTGGCTCTCCGCGAGCCTGCTCGTCGTCGCCCTCGTCGGGGCGGTCCCCACCCTGGCCACCAACAGCGCGACCGCCGCCGGCTGGACCGGGGTCGCCGCAGGCTTCGTGCTGTTGTCCTTCTCCGCCGCCGGACCACACCTGAGCCGCGCGAGCACCAGCCGCTCAGCCTGATCGGTAGGTGCAACGCCTGCCGACACTCCGACCGCCCGGCGAGCTTCGGTAGCCGATCGACGAGCGGGCAGGTGGTTAGGCAACGGCCGTCGAACTTGGTCTGATCGATGATGACGGCGTGAGCACATGGGCGATCACCGTGGACTGTGCTGATCCTGACCGTCTCGGACGCTTCTGGGCTACGGCCCTGGGCTATGCGGCAGCACCGGCTCCGACCGGGTGGGCAACCTGGGAACTGTGGTTCGACCACTTCGGCGTTCCGGAGCAGGAGCGAACAACGTGGGGTGCCCTCGTTGACCCGACCGGCGCCAGCCCCGCGTTGTCGTTTCTCGCGGTACCCGAGCCGAAAACGCTGAAGAACCGCCTGCACTTCGACCTGAGAGTCGGTGGGGGTCGGCACGTCGAGCCCGAGCGACGCTGGCCGCTGGTCCTCGCCGAGGTCAACCGGCTCACGGCAGCGGGCGCAGTCGTCACTAGGCAGGTCGACTTCGACGGGCACGGCGACCACGTCGTCATGAGCGACCCCGAAGGCAACGAGTTCTGCGTGCTCTGACACCAGCTGCACCGCTGGTCTGGTCTCGGCCGTCCGGTCAGGGATCGGGTTACGGCACCCTCGCCAGCCTCGGAATGATCTTGGGTAGCGGCACCTGGTGAGGGTAGGTGCCGCTAC
>JBKJOO010000259.1:0-4443 GCA_046595615.1 Mycobacteriales bacterium
GCGGCAACCCCGATGCAGCTGGCCACGGCCCGCGGCGACGAGGCGCCGTGCCCGACGACACACACCCCGTTGACGCCGAGCAGGACCGCGCCACCGAGGGCGTCGGGAGACATCGGCGCGATTGCTTCGAGCAGCGCCGGCAGCAGCTCCTGCGCAGCGGCCCGGCGCGCCGCAGTGGCGTTGAAGGCCGCCGTCAGCACCTCGGTGAGCATCGTCGCGGCGCCCTCGAGGCCCTTGAGCAGGACGTTGCCGGTGAAGCCGTCGGTGACGACGACATCGGCCCTGCCGCCGTGCGGGACGTCCCGACCCTCCACGTTGCCGACGAAGTCGACCGGCAGGGCCGCCAACGCGTCGTACGCCTCCTTGCGCAAGGGATCGCCCTTGCCGGGTTCTTCGCCGTTGGTCAGGAGTCCGACCCGCGGCCGGGCGATGCCAAGGCGGACCTGCGCGAAGGCGACGCCGGCGAGGGCGAACTGGGCCAGCAACTCGGGGGTGGCCTCGGTCGTGGCGCCGGCGTCGAGGAAGACGAGCGGTCCGGCTTTGGCGGGTACGACGGCGGCGAGCGCAGGTCGGCCCATCCCGCGCAACCGGCCGAGCGTGAAGACCGCGGCAGCCAGCGCGGCGCCGGTCGAGCCGACCGATACGACGGCGTCGGCCTGACCGTCCCGGACCAGCCGGCTGGCGACCCGGACCGTCGCATCCCGTTTGGCGCGGATCGCACGGGCGGGGTCCTCGTGCATGCCGACGACCTGGCTGGCGGGCACGAGCGCGAACCGGCCGGCGGCGCCGCGCTGCTCGAGCAGGCGTTCGGCGATGTTGACCGGTCCGACCAGGACCACCTCGAGCCCGGCCAGTTCGTCGGCTGCGAGTAGGGCGCCCTCGACGACCGTGGTGGGGGCGTGGTCGCCCCCGAGCAGGTCGAGGGCGACGCGGGTCACCAAGGGTGGATCAGACCGCGATGACGACGCGCTTGTCGTAGCGCCCGCACTCGGGGCAGACGGTGTGCGGACGCGTGGTGTGGCCGCGGTCGCAGGTCGTCAGGACCGGCAGGGCGGTCTTCCACTGGGACCGGCGCGAGCGCGTGTTGCTGCGCGACATCTTGCGCTTCGGGACGGCCATGTCAGTTCTCCTGGTCTGTGGTCGACGGCCCGAGCAACCCCGAGAGGGCGCCCCAGCGTGCGTCGGTCGTGTCGTGCGAGTGGTCCGGTGGCAGGTCGTCCAGCAACTCCCCGCAGGTGGCGCAGAGTCCCGGACAGTCCTGCCGGCAGAGCGTGGTCAGCGGCAACGCGAGCACCACTGCGTCGCGCAACGTGGGGACGAGGTCGAGCAGATCACCCTCCATGCGCGCGACCTCGTCGTCCTCGTCCTGGTCGGTGCTGCCCTCGGGGTAGACGAACAGCTCCTGCACCGCCACGACCAGTTGGTCGTGGATGGGTTCGAGGCACCGGCCGCACTCCCCGGTCAGCGGCCCCGTCAGGGTGCCGCTCACCAGCACGCCCTCCATGACGCTCTCGAGCCTGAGATCCAGGTCGAGCTCGGCACCGACGGGCACACCGATCAGGTCGACGAGCCCAAGACCCTCGGGCGCGGGGGCAGGGAACCGCATCCGCCGCATCGACCCCGGTCGACGACCCAGCTCGCGCGTGTCGAGCACGAGGGGATCGCGGGGGTCGAGGCGGTGCTGCTGTTTCCTGTTCTCGGGCACGGAAGTCTGTCGGCTCGGGACGAGACCAGGGCCAAGGTTAGCCGACCTTCGCGCCGGACCTCAGCCGGGCTGGGGCTGGTCGATGAAGCTGTCGTGCTCCTCGGCGTCGTGCAGCTCGTCGAGTTCGGAGCGGCCGGCCAGCTTCTGTCGCCCACGCACGACCGCTGCGAGGGTCTTGGTCAGCACGATCTCGAAGTTGGCCAGCTTGCCGTCGACGTAGTCCTCGACCTCGAGCCGCATCGAGTCGGTGAGGATCCGGGCCTCCTCCACCAACCGCGTCGCCTCGAGCCGTCCCTCGGCGTACACGTCGGTCTCGGCCAGCATCCGCTCGCGCTCGGCCGTGGCGTCGGCGATGATCCGCTCGGCTTCCCGGTGGCCGGCTTCGACCACCTCCCGACGGTCGCCGAGCACCGCCTGCGCTTCGTGCAATTGCTTGGGGAGCAGCGCCCGCAGCTCTCCGAGCAGGTCGAGGACCTCGGCGCGGTTGACGACACAGGACGCCGACATCGGCATCGACCGCGCCCCTTCGACGATCGCCGTGAGCTCAGCCAGCTTGGCCTGGACCGCGTCCACGCATCTCCTCCTCGCTATGGCGTGTCGGTGGCGAGCCGCTCCAGCAGACGCCGGTGCACGGCGTCCGGCACGAGGCCGGACACGTCACCACCGTACGTCGCGACTTCCTTGACCAGGCTGCTGGACAGGAAGGAGTAGAGCGGGTTGGTGGTCATGAACATCGTCTCGACGCCGGCCAAACCGTGGTTCATCTGGGCCATCTGCAGCTCGTAGTCGAAGTCGCTGATCGCGCGCAGCCCCTTGACGATGACCTGCACCTCGCGGGCCTTGCAGAAGTCCACGATCAGCCCGTCGAAGCTGCCGACGACGACATTGCCGTAGCCGGCCGTCACCTCGCGCAGCATCTCGGTGCGCTCCTCGAACGCGAACAGCCGGTTCTTGCTCGGGTTCATGCCGACCGCCACGACGACCTCGTCGTAGAGCAGGCTGGCCCGGCCGATGATGTCGAGGTGGCCGAGCGTCACCGGATCGAACGACCCGGGGCAGGCGGCCCGTCTCACGAGGCCACGCCGTAGTGCAGCGTCGCCTCGCCGTACCTGCGTGTCCGCACCGCCACGAGTCCTTCCGGCCAGGCGGGCGCCGGCCCGCGGGTGCGTCGCTCCACAGCGACGACGGCATCGATCGCCAGCCAGGGTACGAGGGCCAGCAGGACGGGGTCGACGTCGAGGTCGTACGGCGGGTCCAGGACGACCACGTCGTACGCCGAGGCAGGCCCGAGCAGGACGTCCTCGACGCGGTCCTGGACGAGCTCGGCGCCCGGCAGTCCGACAGCCGCGACGTTGGCCGAGATCGCTTTGCAGGCAGCCGGATCATCCTCGACGAGGGTGACCTCGGCCGCGCCGCGGGAGAGCGCCTCCAGCCCGATGGCCCCTGACCCGGCGTACAGGTCGAGGACGCGGGCGCCCTCGACGTCGACGAGCGACTGCAGGCTGGAGAACAGGCCTTCTCGCGCGCGGTCCGCGGTCGGTCGGGTCAGCTCGCCCCGGGGGACGATCAGGCGTCGGCCGCGGGCCTCGCCGGCGATGATGCGCGTCACGCCTTCTCCAGGTAGTCAGCCCGTTCGGCGTCGACGAGGTCCGCGACAGCCTGGCGCAGCGCCGGGTGCTGCTCCAGGGCGGGGTCGGCCGCGACGAGGGCCACCGCGACCACCCGGGCTTCCCGGATGACGTCCTCGTCGCGCAGCAACTGCAGCATGCGCAGCGACGAGCGCTTGCCGGACTGGCTGGCGCCGAGCACATCGCCCTCCCGGCGCTGCTCCAGGTCGATGCGGGCCAGCACGAAGCCGTCGTTGGTGCCGGCGACCGCGTCGAGCCGGGCCCGGGCCGGGTTGCCGAGCTCGGTCTCGGTCACGAGCAGGCACAGCCCGGCATGCGCACCGCGGCCGATCCGGCCGCGCAGCTGATGCAGCTGCGACACCCCGAACCGGTCGGCGTCCATCACGACCATGACGGTCGCGTTGGGGACGTCGACGCCGACCTCGATGACGGTCGTGGCGACCAGCACGTCGACGTCTCCCGCGGCGAAACGGCGCATCACGTCGTCCTTGACGTCGGTGGGCAGCCGCCCGTGCAGCGACTCGACGCGCAGCCCGCGAAGCGGTCCGGCCACCAGCAGCGGATGCAACTCGGCGACGGCGATCGCGGGTCGCTTGTCGCCCTCGACAGGGGCCTGTTCCTCGCTGTCCGCGGGCCCGTCGTCACCGATCCTGGGGCAGACGACGAACCCCTGCCGCCCCTGCCCGACCTGCTCGCGGAGACGGCTCCACGCCGCATCGAGCCAGGTCGGCTGCTCGGCGACCGGCACGACGGCAGTCCGGGTCGTCGCGCGCCCCTTGGGCAGCTCGGTCAGCGTCGACACCTCGAGATCGCCGTAGACCGTCATCGCCACCGTCCGTGGGATCGGCGTGGCCGTCATCACGAGCACATGCGGCGCTGTTCCTTTAGCCCGCAGCGCTTCTCGCTGCTCGACCCCGAAGCGGTGCTGCTCGTCGACGACGACGAGACCGAGGTCGGCGAAGGCCACCCCCTCGCTCAGCAGGGCATGCGTGCCGACGACCAGGCCGGCCTCGCCGGAGGCTGTCTGCTCCAGCGCCGTACGCCGGGCCGCGGCGCCGAGCGAGCCGGTGAGCAGGGCCAACCTGGTCGCCAGGTCGCCGCCGATCAGCG
>JBKJOO010000053.1:0-3219 GCA_046595615.1 Mycobacteriales bacterium
GACCAACGTCGGCCCTTCACCAACGCCGGAATGTGGGGCCTGATCCGCACCCTGTCCGACCCCAACTGCCCCATCCGCCCCCTCGACGGCCGCACCTGCACCCCAAACAACTAAACACTCGCCGCTCGGTCGGCCACCAGCACCATCCGGTGGCCGACCGAGCTAAAACCCCGCACGCCCGGGGAGATATCTGACGGTCACAAGCACTGCACTTCAGGCCCTTCACCCAGTTGTAGCTAGACCCGACGCCTTGCTTGGCGTAGCTGTAGGTCCGCTTCAGCCTGTCATCGAGGTCGAGGTAGGCGATCTGGTCGGTCCGGCCTAAGGGCAACGTCGCCGTCGATTCCGCGTTCCTCGTCCGCCTGGTCGAACCACTCCTATCGGTTCGCAGGAAGAAGATCACACCATCCGGGTCAGATGACGCCGATACAGATGATCAATTGCGCCAGCGTCTTCGCCGCTCTCGCCGCATCGGCCCAGGACGGCTCCCGGCCTCAGCAGGATGCGCTGGCAGGGCTTCGACGCTTCGTCACCCCATGACCGACACACACGGCCACAGTGAGCCGGCTGGCTCGGATACTGGCCGCTCCCAGCACCGACGGTAGCCGCATGTGTGCGGTTATTTGCAGCCGCGGGCGGTCGGTTGGGACAAGACAACCTTGACGCGCATACCCGACAAGGTTACCTTGTCTTGCGGAGATCGCGGACAGCGCTCGCAAGCACGGCATCCCCGACGAGGACATCAACCACGCAGTCCGAAATCTGATTGATCGGCGGCGACGGGCGCACGCTGGTCATCGGGCCCGATCGGGCCGGTCGCCTTCTGGAGGTCGTTGTCCTCGACGACGACCCCGACGAAGAGCCGGTGATCATCCATGCGATGCCCCTCTGCCCGAAGTTCCTTCCCTACCTGAGGTGATGCAGATGCCACGAACCCGTGAACAACTTGAGCTCGCTGTCGCCGAGACGGAGGCATGGCTGGACACGCTGGACCCTGCAGCCCTGGCTTCCCCGGACTCCGACGGAGCCGACCTGCGGGCCATCGGCGAGGCACTGCTCGCCGTGGCGACGGTCGACTTGACACTCGCCAAGACGGTCGCCGCCGCCCGCGAACACGGTCGCACCTGGAACCAGATCGCGGCTGTACTAGGCGTCAGCAAGCAAGCCGCTCGCGAGCGTTTCGGAGAACCAGCCCACCACTGACCGCGGGACGGTGGTGAACCACTCCGGCCATAGCTCGCTCGTGTGACGGCCCAGGGCCACGGCGATGCGGTCCGCCCCGTCCGAGCGCGGCCTGTTCCAGCTCAGCATCCGGTGCAGGGTGCTCCGGTCGACCCGCAGCGCCATCGACGCCTCGGCCAGGTTCCCGCCGCAGTCCGCGACCACCTGGGCCAGCAGTCGCTGGGCGGGCGCCGCGGTGAACAACGACGGTGTCCTCGTCACGTTGTGTGTCATCTCGTCGTCGTCCTGGCACGCGGTGTGCCCCCACCCTTGGTAAGAGCGGTCATGCTGATCCGGTTCGCTCCGCTGAAGCGATAGGCGCAGCCGATCCGGCCTCTGGACAGGGTCGAACGTGACGGCGGTGCCCGCCAAGGTGGTCCCGGCACCAAGGTGTGGCAAGGGTGCGCCATTCGGCGGCCCCGGAACGCCGCCAGAGCTCGGTATTGCGGCCCGACACTGGCGCGGCCCCGGGTCGAGAAGTCGGTCCCATGGCGTCCTGGGGACCGTGCGGTTTCGGGTGGTCCTGTGACACGACGTTGCTGATCTGCGCCCCAGCCGGCCGGACCGGCAAGCGTGTCGCGGTCACCGACAAGGGTCAGAAGCCGCACCGGCAAGACCTGGTCGCCGAGCATGTCCACATCGACAAGGCCCGGTGGGGCCAACGCCTGGCTGAGGGACCCCACGCTGGTCGCAGGCATGATCGGCGGCGCCCTCGAGCGTCCGAGTCGCAGAGGCAGCCGACTACCACCCCAATGATAATGTTGTGGTGTGCTCCCAGGGTTCGATCATAAGTCAGGTCGCCTACCGGAAGGTGTGCACCCAGCGACGTGGCAGGAACTCGCGGAGCGCTTTGGATGGAACCCTCGGCGGCGACAGCTGCTGGACGGGCTCGCCGACGCCATCGAGGTCCTGGCATCAGCTGGGTGCCGGACGGTATGCCTCAACGGCAGCTTCGTGACCGCCAAGGAAGAGCCAGCCGACTTCGACGCGTGCTGGGATCCCGACGGCGTCGATCTCGACCTACTGGACGCCGTGGTGCTGGACCTGTCCAGCGGAAGATCGGCGCAGAAGGCCCGCTTCGGTGGTGAGCTGTTCCCCAACGTGACCGAGGCCCCGTCGGGCTTGATCTTCTCGGAATTCTTCCAGAACGAACGTGACACCGGCCGCAAAGGCATCGTTATGCTGACTATCGGAGGGTCCGCATGATCACGAACGAAGTGCAGTGCCGCGCCACCAAGGCGCACCTGGCCACCTTCGAGGCGGCCGCGACCAACCTCGCGGCCCGGCTCGAGGACGGTACCGGCTCGAAGCTGGCGAGGCTCGAATTGGCAGCAGTGCGCGCCCAGGCGGAGGACTTGCGCGCAGAGGTTGCTGAATACGAGCTGTTGCGCTCCGGGGCGGTCTCCACCTTCGAGGCCAGCTCCCTTGCCGAGCTGCCGACCCTGCTCGTCAAGGCCAGGATCGCCCGGGGCTGGACCCAGCGCGACCTCGCCGACGCCCTCGGTGTCGCCGAGCAGCAGATGCAGCGCTACGAAGCGACCGGCTATCGCGCGGCCAGCATGGCGCGGCTCTGCGACGTCGCCGACGCTCTCAACGTGATCGTGACCGAACGGGCGGTCCTGCGCGGCCCGACCGCGGCCTGAACGAAGGACCTGCAGGGTGGGACTCGGCCGTGCCCACTACGTGCCCCGAAACGCGGCGAGACAGGGTCTGGAGGGGTCAATCACGGTCAAGGCCCTACCAGGCCACCTCCCTTACCTCCCAGGCATTCTCAGCCTAAAAACTGCCCGCAGGTGACCGTGTGAAAACGGCCCCGTTAAGATTATGAGTCCCCTGCCCTGAACAGCTGAGCTACCGCCTACCGCCCCGCCGGGGAGCATAGTGAGCGCCTGCACCTCCCAGACCCTATTGGAGCCCCCCGTGCACGTCCTCGTCACCGGCGGCGCCGGCTTCATCGGCGTGGCGGTCGTCACGGCCCTGCTCGATGCCGGGCACCGG
>JBKJOO010000099.1:0-10572 GCA_046595615.1 Mycobacteriales bacterium
ACCGAGGAGGTCACCGGCGTCGACCTCGTCGCAGCGCAGCTGCGGATCGCCGGCGGCACGACGCTCGCCGAGCTCGGTCTGGCCCAGGAGGCGATCTCGGTCCGAGGGGTGGCGATCCAGTGCCGCGTCACCACCGAGGACCCGGCCGACGATTTCCGCCCCGACACCGGCACGATCACGGCCTACCAGTCGCCCGGCGGACCGGGGGTACGGCTGGATGGCGCGGTCTACGCCGGGGCGGAGATCACGCCGTACTTCGACTCGTTGCTGGTGAAGCTCACCACCCGCGGACCCGACCTCGCGAGCGCCATCGGGCGGGCCCGGCGGGCGTTGCACGAGTTCCGGGTGCGGGGTGTGCGCACCAACGTGGACTTTCTCCGCCGGCTGCTGGCGGACCCGGACTTCCTGGCCGGTGGCGTGACGACGGCGTTCCTGCCCGAGCACCCGGAGCTCACCGGTGCGCCGACCGAGACCGACCGCACGACGCGGCTGCTCAACGCACTGGCCGACGCCACCGTCAACGGGTTGCCACGACCGCCCCGGCCGCTGCTCGATCCGGCTCGCAAACTGCCGCCGCTGCCCGCTGCACCGGCAACTGGCAGCCGCCGGCTCCTCGACGAAGTCGGTCCGTCCGGATGGGCCCGCCGGCTCCGTGAGCAGCAACCGCTGGCGGTGACCGACACGACGCTGCGCGACGCCCATCAGTCGCTGTTGGCGACGCGCCTGCGCACCTACGACGCGGTCCGGGCCGCGCCGGCGCTCGCCCGGCTGTCGCCGCAGTTGCTCAGTCTGGAGTGCTGGGGCGGCGCGACGTACGACGTGGCACTGCGCTTCCTGCACGAGGACCCGTGGGAGCGGCTCGCCGCGCTGCGTGCGGTCGCTCCCGAGGTGTGCCTGCAGATGCTGCTGCGCGGGCGTAACGCGGTCGGCTACACGCCCTACCCGGATCGGGTCGTCCAGGTCTTCGTCGAACAAGCCGCCCTGGCCGGGATCGACGTCTTCCGGGTCTTCGACGCGCTCAACGACCTCGACCAGATGCGGCCGGCGCTCGACGCGGTGCAGGCGGTGGGGAAGGTCGCCGAAGGGACGCTCTGCTACACCGGCGACCTGTCCGACCCGGCCGAGCGCCTCTACACCCTCGACTACTACCTGCGGTTGGCGGAGGGCCTCACCGAGGCCGGCGCGCACGTCCTGGCGATCAAGGACATGGCCGGGCTGCTGCGGCCGCCGGCCGCGGCCCGGCTGGTGGCCGCGCTGCGCGAGCGGTCCGACCAGCCGGTGCATCTGCACACCCACGACACGACCGGCGGTCAACTCGCGACGCTGCTGGCGGCCAGCGCAGCCGGGGTGGACGCGGTCGACTGCGCGGCGGCGCCGATGTCCGGCGGCACGTCGCAGGTGAACATGTCGGCGCTGGTCGCGGCAACCGACCACACCGATCGGGCGACGGGGCTCGACCTGGCTGGGCTGTCGGCCCTGGAGCCGCACTGGGAGGCGGTCCGGGACCTGTACGCACCCTTCGAGGCCGGGCTCCGGGCGCCGACCGGCACCGTCTACCGGCACGAGATCCCCGGCGGGCAACTCACAAATCTCCGCCAGCAGGCGATCAGCCTCGGCCTCGGCGACCGTTGGGAGCTCGTCCAGGAGTTGTATGCCGTTGCCAACGAGTTGCTCGGCAAGCCGATCAAGGTCACCCCGACGAGCAAGGTGGTCGGCGATCTCGCCCTGTTCCTGGCCAGCGGCAGCGTTGACGTGGAGCAGTTACGCAAGAACCCACAGGCCTTCGACCTGCCGGCCAGCGTGCTGGGCTACCTCGCCGGGGAGCTCGGGACACCGCCGGCGGGCTTTCCGGAACCGTTCCGCTCCCGGGCGATCGAGGGCAGACCGCCGGTGGCCGGGGTCGGCCTCGCCCTGGACGACGACAGGGCGCTCGACGGGCCGAACTCCCGCGCGGTGCTGTCCCGGCTGCTGTTCCCGGGCCCGTACGCGGAGTTCGAGACCTCCCTCGCCACACACGGCGACGTCTCGGTCATCCCGACTGAAGCGTTCTTCCACGGGCTGCAACCCGGCCGCGTCGTCACCATCCACCTCGAAGCCGGTGTCGAGGTGCTCGTCGAGCTCGAGACCCTCGGCGAGGCGGGCGAAGGCGGCATGCGCACCTTGCACCTACGGGTCAACGGCCAGCCACGCCCGGTCGTGGTCCGCGACCGGTCCGTGGAGGTGACCCGCCGGACGGCGCGCAGGGCCGATCCGAAGGACCTCATGCAGGTGGGCTCAGCGCTGCCGGGCGTCGTGTTGCCCAAGGTGGCAGTCGGCGACGTCGTCACCAAGGGGCAGCCGCTGGCCGTCGTCGAGGCGATGAAGATGGAGTCGACGATCACCTGTCCGGCCGATGGCGTGGTCGCGGAGGTCATCGTCGGCGCCGGCAGCAACGTGGAGGTCGGGGACCTGCTCTTCGTGCTCGACGCCCCCCGACCGGTCGCAGTAGTCACCGGAGCAGATTCCTGATTGGCTGCGCAGATGGACGTCGTGGAGTTCACCCCATCGTTCGAGCACTATGCCTTCACCTTCGGCGGTGTCGCGCCGATCATGCGCGTCCGACCGGGCACGGCCATGCGGCTGTGGTCCGACGACGCGTTCTGCGGGGCGCTCCGCGCCGCGACCGACCTGTCCAGCGAGAAGGTCGATCTGAGCCACGTCAACCCGCAGACCGGCCCCTTCTACGTCGAGGGCGCCGAGCCGGGCGACACCCTGGCGCTGCACCTGGTGAGCGTGGAGCCCGCCCGGGACTGGGGTGCCTCGGCGCACATCCCGTTCTTCGGCGGGATGACCGGCACCGACCGGGTCGTGACCTTGCAGGACCCGCTCCCCGATCTGACCTACATCTACGAGCTCGACCGGGCCCGCGCCACGGTCACCTTCGCGGCGCACTTCGGCGAACTGCGGGTGGACCTGCCCCTGGAGCCGATGCTCGGGACCGTCGGCGTCGCCCCGGCCGGGCGTGAGGTCCGCAGCTCGCTCGTCCCGGACCGCTTCGGCGGCAATATGGACACCCCGCAGATGCGTGCCGGCGCGACCTGTTACCTCGGCGTCAACGTCGAAGGCGCCTTGTTCTCCCTCGGCGACGGCCATTATCGCCAGGGTGAGGGCGAGGCGTGCGGCACCGCGGTGGAGGGCGCAATGACCACCACAGTCATCGTCGAGCTGGTGAAGGGCCGAGCGCCTGCCTGGCCCCGGATCGAGAACGACACGCACTGGATGACGGTCGGCTCGAGCCGCCCGCTCGAAGATGCCTGGCGGATCGCTCAGGGTGAGCTGGTCCAGTGGTTCGGCGAGCTCTACGGGCTGCACCCGATGGATGCCTATCAGCTGCTGTCGCAGATCACCGAGGCGCCGATCGCAAACGTCGTCGATGCCAACTACAGCTCGGTCGTCAAGGCCAGCAAGGCCCTGCTCCCGCCAGCGCAGGCGTACGACGGGCTGCACCGCGAACTGCGGGCGCGGGCCGCCACCCTGCGCTGACCCACCACGACGAAAGGTGTTGCCATGGATCTGCAACTCAACGGACGTCGCGCCCTGCTGACCGGGGGGACCCGCGGCATCGGCCGGGCTGTGCTGGAGGCCCTCGCCGACGAGGGCGTGGCCGTCGCGTTCTGTGCCCGCGACGCCGCCGAGATCGCCAGCACCGAGCAGGCTCTGACCGGTCGGCCGGGGAGCGTGACCGGGTCGGTCGTCGACGTCGCAGACGCCGCCGGGCTCGCCCGCTGGGTCGCCGACGCAGCTGCGCAGCTCGGCGGGCTGGACATCGTGGTGTCCAACGTCAGCGCCTTGGCCATCCCGGCCAGCGAGGAGAGCTGGCGGGCGTCCTTCGAGGTCGACCTGATGGGTGCGGTGCGCCTGGTCACCGCGGCCATGCCGCACCTGCTGACCAGCGATGCCGCCGTGATCCTGGCCATCTCGAGCGTCTCAGGTCGGGAGATCGACTTCGCAGCCGGGCCGTACGGCACGATGAAAGCCGCACTGGTGCATTACATCCAGGGCGTCGCCCACCAACTGGCCGCTCAGGGCATCCGGGCCAACACCATCTCGCCGGGCAACACGTTCTTCGACGGTGGAGTCTGGGACCAGATCAAGACTGGCAACCCCGAGTTGTACGCCGCAGCGCTCGCCCTCAACCCCACCGGCCGGATGGGAACCCCGCAGGAGATGGCGCACGCGGTCGTCTTCCTCGCGAGCCCACTGTCCAGCTTCACCACTGGCACCAATCTCGTCGTCGATGGCGCGCTCACCCGAGGCGTCCAACTGTAGGAAGCACGAGCAAGGCCGACCGCGGAGCGACATGGCGCTCTGCGATCGGCCTGCTCTGCGGGGGTTCTTCAGGCGTCGACGAGGTCCTTCGCGATCCGGCTGATCCGCTTGGCGCCAGCCGCCGCGACGCCGGCGCGGTGCTTGTGGGCCTTCTCGTAGGCGAGCACGACCTGGATGTCGTCCGCGCTCGTGAAGCGGTTGATCTTGGCAATCACGTCCTGTGCGGTCAGCCCGTCAAAGCCTTTGACCGGCAACTCGGCGGCTGTCACCGCGCCCAGCGATTCCCGGGCGTGGTGCACGGTGCGGGCCTTGTCCTTGCCGAGCTCCCGGCTGACCTGCTTCTCGGTCTCGGCCAGCGTCGCGTCGCGACCGACCCGGAAGATGCTCTTGGCCCCCCCGGCAAGGCCCGTCAGCCGATCGACCTGGCTGGTCACGGTCTGGCTCGCCGTGTCCTGGAGCCGTCCGGACACGCTGCTCACGGCCGCGACGGCCTTGTTCAGGCCGCTCGCAGCTGAGCTGCTCGCAAACGTGGCCGCATGACGGGCTGTCGCGGCGGCGACCTGCAGCCCGGTCGGCGCAAGCGCAGCCGGACCACCGATCGCCGTCTCGGACAGCACCGTGAACAGCCACTGGATGGTTTCGCCGTGGGCGCTTTCCAGCCGCTCGGCGAGGGCTACGAGGTCGGGAGCGTCCGCATCGGCGGCCAAGACCTTGACCAGCCGGGCCCGGTCGAACAGTTGGTGTTCGAGCGCGAGGTCCGTCAGCAAGGCCTCGGTGATGGGCATCGTCTGCTCCAGCGGAAGCTTCGCGGCAGCAGCCGCCTTGCCAAGCGCCATGCCGACCACGTCGGGCGCGCCGCCGAGGTCGCGAATCGCCTGCCGGATGGCCTCGGCGCGCTTGTCGCAGTTGGCGGCGTTCTGCGTCAACTCCCGGCGGGTCGCGTCCGTGGTCGCCTGGGTGAGGCGGAGACGGGCTGTAGCAGCCTCATGAGCGGTCAGACGCAGCAGGATGTTTAACTGGCCGATAAGGCCGGTGTTCTGTGTGGTCATGACGTGCAGACCTTTCCGGTCCGTGGTGCGCGAACGGCGCTTGGTGGCAGGGGTGTCCCCGGCCTCGCGCAGGCGTACCGCAGCAACCACGTGACGCGTCTCACCACGATGCGCAATCACCCGACGTTGGCGTTGGCATCCTCGGGAAGTGTCAGACCGGCCGACTTGGCCTGCCCCTCGATCGCGGCGACGGCCGTATTGGCACGTTCCAGGCCGCTGGTGTCGCCGTGCTTGAGCTGTGAAATGGCGTCTCCGACGGTCGCCTCGAGCGTGCGCAGCGGAGCCGCGATCGTCTTGCACAGCGTCGGGTTCGCTTTCACGTCTTCGATGGAAAGCCGAATCTCGCGTTTGATGAACAGTGCAGAGGCGCCGGCCTTACCGATGACCAAGGTGCGGTGCAACGTGGAACCGGTCGTGAAGGTGCCGGCCCGAAAGGGCTTGTAGAGGTAGCGGTGGAAGGCTCCGAAGGCCAGCCCGGCGTGCAGCACGAGCTTGGTCTTCGCAAAATTGGTGGTGTTCGCGGTCGGGCAGGCAGTCGGATCTGCCGGCGAGCTCGCCGCCGGGGCGCCAGTACCGCTGTTCACCGTTCCGGTGGGCTGCGACGCAGGCGCGGTGACCGCCGTCGGCGCTGCCTTGTTGTTGCAGGCCGCAGCCAAGAACAGGACAACGATGAGCACTGGGAGCATCGCGGTACGTCGAGACCGCACCGTTCCCACGCGCGAGGTCACCCGGACAGCCCGCAGAGCGCCGCAGCGAGCCGGAAGTAGCTGTTCGTGCCGAGTTCACCGACGGTCTTGATGTTGAACGCGGCCTGCAGATGCTCAGCATCGCCGGCACTGACGCCGGCGAGCGCACTGACCGGGGCTGCCAGCAACTCACTGAGGGTGACGTTCTCGAAGTTCTTGTCGAGTTGTTTGCTGAGATCAGCCGTGATTGCCATGGGGCAACTCCTTCGGTGCAAGCCGGTGCGGTGGGATGTGGACCGTGACGCCAGCCAGGGCGGCCGCTAAGGCTTCTTGCCCTGCTTGTCGATGTAGGCGTCCGCTTTGGCGGACGCGGCGGCAATCTGGTCGTGATGGCTTCCGCCAGTCTGCTTGTCAATGACATCTTCAAGCTTGGACAGCGCCGCCTTGACCTGGTCGGGATGCTCACCGAGCGCCTTCTCGGCGGCGTCCGCCATGCCCTTCAACTCATCAAACACGCCCATCTCGTCCTCCTGCATCGTGGTGGCAACAGTGTCGTGGTCCCACGGGCCGACCACAACATCGCCCACGCGGACGGTCAGGTTGCGTTCAGGTGGCAACCGGCCGTGCAGGGCGCCGACGACGAGCGTCGGTGCCTCTCATCGCCCAGGGTGCAGGCTGAGCTCGTAGTCGCCGATGAGATCGCCCAGGAGGGCACCGGCGAGCAGGTCGCTCCGGTAGTGCCCCGCGGCGTACAGCCGTGAGTACGCGACCTCATTCGCGGCGCGGACGAATTCGTCGCGCCGGCCTGGTTGCTGGGCACTGAGCACCGTCAGCTCGGCGAAAACGTACGACGCGTGGCCACTGGGGTAGGACAGCTTGTCCGGGCGGGTCGATCCCGGCTTCAAGGATGGATCGACCACCTTCGGCCCGGGCCGGGCAAAATGGCTTTGCGCGAGCGCGACGACTGTTTTCGCGAGCCTCGTCGTCTGTTTGAGCTCGGACAATTCCCCGGTCTTCGAGCCTGGACGATTCATGTCGGTGACGTACGTCGTCCAGATGGCGACCTTGCCGTACACCCCGAGCCAGTTCGCGGCCTGCTTGCCCTGCTTGGTGCGCTCAGCGGCGAGCGCACGTAGTTCGGTGAGCTCCCCGGCCTGCGTCGCGCTGTCGGGCGGCCCGGGGAGCTGGGCGATCGCGAAGCGGGTGAACGCGGCGTCGTCCCGACCCGGATGCTGCCCGGCCCAGTCTCTGAACAGCCGATCAGCAATGGGTTTCTCGGCCGCGAGCTGCGCGCCCAACGGGGCGATGCGCACAGCGTCGAACAGCACCGGAGCAGGGTGACCGTCGATAGAGTTGCCAGCCGGCGCGCTCCGGGCGATCAGCAGCGCGGCGAGCCCGAACACACCGGCCGCCGCCACCGCAACCGCGAACAACCGCATCCCAGTCCTGCCCATCCGTTCAGTCTCCCGTGCCGGCCCCGGACCCGCCTTCCAGCGCCTGGAATGGTCGTCGGCCGGGTACAGCGCAAGCCGGGCTACCGGGGCGAGCGGGTGGTCGGTGCTCTGCGGCCCGACGTGAGACGGCTCATCAACTCAGACGCAAGCATCGTCGTCCAGAACGCATCGGCCCAGACGCGATAGCCACGGTCGTTCGGGTGGAACCAGTCAGCAGCGAACTCCGACGCCATCGCGGCCCAGCCCTCGCGCCGAAGCGCCTCGTGCAGCGCGACGACTGGTAGTCCACGAGCTCCGGCGACGCGGGTCACCGTCGCTGCGGCCCGCCGCGCATCGCGTTCCCAATGACCGTGCATGAAGTACGGGACGTCCGCGATGATCGTCTGAGCCGGCAGCGCAGCGATCAACCGATCGACGCAGGCGTGGACGCGCCCGGGTCGGCCCGGAACATGTCGTTCCCGCCGATCGCGACGGTGACGAGGTCGGGCTGCAACCGTTGCAGGCGCGGGAGTTGCTCGCGCAGCAGATCCTCGATGGTCGCCCCGGAGCTGCTCAGGTTGACGACCTGCACCGGCTGACCGGTGGTGCAGCCGAGGCGTTCCGCGAGCAACCCGACATAGCCCCGGTCGGGTCGGCTCGCACCGACGCCCTGCGCCGCGGAGTCGCCCAGCGCGACGTACAGCAGTCCGCCGGGAGCGCCCTGTGGCTGCGCCCAGAATCGGCGGGCGAGGCCGACACCGCGTTTCACCCGTCGCAGGCGGACACACCAGAGGACAAATGCGACCAGGCTGATGGTCAAGGCGGCGAAACGTGCGAAGGCGGCCATCACTGCCGGCGCTGTCCGGTGAGCGCCCCGGCACCCCCGTGCCGGCTCGTCTCCCACCCAGGTGTGCCCGGTGGCGGGGGCGTCGGACGACGGGCCAGCGTGACCAGGTAGCCGGCGAGGGCGGCGGCGAACAGCACCAGCCAGCTCAGCCCGCGGCCGGGCAGATAGTGACTCGCCAGGTGGCCGACAAACACGTCCTGCCAGGGCTTGTGCGGGATGTTCTCCGGGATGACCAGGTCGGGGGCAGCCGCGAAGAAGTGCGCGAGCAGCACCCACCCGAGCGGGAACGGCACCGCCCGGCGGTGCCGCCAGGACCACCACGTCATCACGACCAGCGCGACGCTGGCGCCGGCGAAGAAGTGGATGTACCAATGCCAGCTCGCGGCCTCGGCGGCGTACTTGCCGAGGAACCACACCTCGGCAACGACGGGTACGACGATGCCGGCGGCCACCCCAGCACCGTGCCGCACGCGCCGGTCGCCCGGGACCGACGCCGCGGCGGTCACGTGTCACCGACGGCCATCAGGACCTCGGACAACCGCAGGTCTTGTCCCGGGTCCTCGGTGCGGTACCGGACCGTGCCGTCGGGCCCCACCACGGCGTAGCCGACGGGGTAGCCGCCATCGCGGGGTATCCGCATCAACAACGACCGGCTGACGCTGCCGGTCGGGTCGGCGAGCATCGTGACCCCTTTTCGCGCCGCGCCCGGAACCGGGCCGGGCAGCACGACCACGACCCGCGCCTGGCTCAGAAGTGCACCGCCGTCAGCCTCACCCAACGCGGTGAGCAGCCTCGGGAGTCGGCCGGGACGGGTGAAGAACACGACGCCCCGGCTGCCGACAGGACCCAGGCCGGCCAGGCGGGGGGCCACCGACCTGGGCGGGTTGGCGTCGGTGAACCCGGGACGCTGACGGGCCTGATCCGGGTCGTCCAGCGGCGAAGCCCCGGCCCGGACCGTCAGCAGCCCGGCGCCGAGCACCGTGACGCTGACCACCCAGACAGCCGCCAGCCGACGAGACCGGTTGGCACCGACCGCCGCGCCTAGCACGACGCGTCCTTCCGGCAGGCCGGGCCAACACCCAGCCCGGCCGGCAGACTCATCGCGGTCACGCACACCTCCAAGGCGGCCGGTCATCCCAACGGGCTGCCCGGCACTGCCAGTCTGCCCGACCCGTCCCGGCGTACCAGGGCCAAAGGTCCCCCCCGAAACGAGGCCTCACCACGTTGCATGACGACTCGGTGTTGGCCTCGGAGTCGACGCTGCGATTCCGTCAGCGTCAGGAAGTGCTGGCCCGACTCGAGGAGCACGGTTACATGCCGGAGACGGTACGAGCTGGAGTGCGCTCCAAGTCAAGGTGTCCCAGTAGCCAAACCTTCGGCGGGGCCTCCCGGACCCGAACAACACCTGACGGCATATCTCGATAGCGGATCGGCAACCGGAGCACGCTGTGGACCCGGTGCACAGGGACAATCAACCCATGACAGGACCAACATCACCGGAGCAGTCGGCAAGGCCAGCAGCCGCCCGACGTTACGGCCCCCAGGTCGGCGAGCCTCCGCTGGCGGTCGACCCGCGACGTTGGGGCAGCCTCATCGGCCTGATCGGCGCTCTGGTGTTCATCGGCAGCTACTCCTCCCCACTCGGGGCCGCAGTCTCCACAACTGCTTGGACGGCCGGGGTGGTTCTGGTCCTGGCTGCTCTGTCGGCGCACTACGTGTGGCCCGTAGCGCTGGGCCCGATGGCGCGTCCCAGCCGGCTCGCCTTCGCGACCTACGTGGCCTGCGTCGCGGCCGAGCTCGCCCTCATCACCCTCGGGTCGCGGGCGCTGACCACGGCGGGTGACGGTGAACTGCGGCCGGCCTTGATCGCAGCCGTCGTGGGGTTGCACTTCATCCCATTCGCCTGGGCCTTCCACGAGCGGATGTTCTTCTGGCTCGGTGGTCTCGTGTGCGGGCTAGGCGCGACCGGGCTGCTGGCAGGCGCCTTGGGCGTCGCGCACGCGGCCGAGGCGCTCGCGGTGCTGTCGGGGCTCGTCATGCTGATCGTCATCACGGCGTACGCGAGGGGCCGGTTCAACCCGGCCCGCCTAAGCGGCCCGTCATTGCCTACATAGATGAAGTAGTGCCGTTCTCCCTGGTGCATCCGGCATTGCCCTCCGGGCCGTGCCTAGGCCGCGAGCGGTGGCGTTGCGGCGGAAAGGGCTGGCTGTGGCGACTGGGTCGGGCATAGCGTGCGCTCATGCCGCTGC
>JBKJOO010000102.1:0-6181 GCA_046595615.1 Mycobacteriales bacterium
CACGATGATGCGGCCGGCGAGGTTGATGTCGATGCCGGCGATGAAGTCCCAGGGCTGTCCGGTCAGTCCGGCCTTGTCGATGATGAGGCCGATGATCTCCACTGTGCCGATGGCGAAGGCGACGAAGATCGACAGGCTGGTGGTAGTGATGTTGTAGTAGATCTTCCGGACGGGCGACATGAAGGCCCATCCGTACGCCTTGGACATGAACACGCCATCGATGGTGTCCATCAGCGACATCCCGGCAGCGAAGATGATGGGCAGCGCGATGATCGCCAGGGGCGGTAGCCCGCCGGCGATGGCGGTGGTGCCCGCGATCGCGATCAGTCCGACCTGGGTGGCGGTGTCGAAGCCGAGCCCGAACAACAACCCGACCGGGTACATCTGCCAGGAGTGGTTGATGAACTGGTTGTACTTGCCGCGGAAGATCCGGTTCATGAAACCGCGCTTGGCGAGCAGCTCGTCGAGCTCCTCAACGGAGTAGGTCCCTCGCTTGGCTTGCCGCCACACCCGGATGATCCCGGACAGCACGGCCAGGTTCAGGGCGGCGATGAGGTACAGGAACGTGCCGGACACCAGGGTGCCGATGATCCCGCCGGTGCCTTGGAATGCCTCCTGGAACGCCTTGGCCTTGGTGGCCACGATGGCGATGGCTGTGACGAAGGTGAACACCACGGTGGAGTGCCCGAGGGAGAAGAACAGCCCGACGGCCAGTGGCCGTTTGCCTTTCTGCAGCAGGTAGCGGGTCGTGTCATCGATCGCGGAGATGTGGTCGGCGTCGAAGGCGTGCCGCAACCCGAACGTGTATGCCAGCGTGCCGGCGCCGGCGTAGACCAGTTTGTGGTCTGAGCCGGTGATGTTGTGGATGCGCGAGATGCCGTTGTAGTGAACGAACAGCCCCCAGCCGATGACGTGCAGCGCCGCGACGAGGCCGAACATCAGCAGGAGCCGAGGGATCTCGTCGCGGGTGAACCGGATGCGCTGCTTCTGCTCGTCCGCGCTCATCTCCAGCAGCGACAGCTCTTGCGCGGTGTTCGTGTCGACGCTCACAGCATCCTCAACGGGTTCGGGGCTTATCGCCAGGTAGTCGCAGGTAGCAAGTGGCCGCAGCTTGGCACGGCCGCCGGGATGGCGCCAGCCAGCGCTGCGAACTTTTCGCAGTTGCGCTTCTTTCGCCGTCCAGGCACGCTAGCAACGCAATCCGACGGATGCTGGGCGATGGCGTGAAGAGGTGCGGCGGCGCGGTGGGGGCGGTCGCCGTCACCCACGATCGCGGCCAGCACGGGGGCGCATCGGGCGAGCTCCAGGCGTTAATCGCGGACGCGACCTCGGGAGACGGGCACGCGCCGTTCGGTGAGCACGTCCTGCTCACCCTCCAAGGCCAGCGTCAGGTGAAGCACGCCAGAATTGCCAGCCACATCGAGGGTCGCCTCGCCGGGTACCTGGTGCTGTGCGAGTCGCTCGACGGCATCTGGTACGCCGACTTCGTGACCCGCCCCGCCAATCGCTCGCGTGGCGTCGGCACGGCACTGCTGCAGGCGGCGGCGGCGACACATGTCGGCAGCCACGACGGCGGCACACTGCGTACCTGGGCGTTCTCCACAGGCGCCCCGGACGCCCTCGCAAGACGGCTCGGCATGCGGCAATGCCGAGCCGTCAGCTACCAGACCAAGGCGCTGACGGAGCTCCCCGCAGTCACCGCGCCGCCGGGCACGGTGTTGCGCCATCTGCGCACGGCGGAACTGATCCAGTGGCTGGAGCTCAGCAACTGGGCCTTCGCGGGCCACCCCGAGAACGGGAACTGGTCACGCGACGACCTGGCATGGCGGATCGCCGCCCCTTGGACCCGACTGCAGCGCTTCGTCGTCCTTGCCGAGGAGCACAGCGATGCGCTGCTCGGAGGCGTGTGGACCAAGGTTGAACCGGGCTCCTGCGAGGGCGAGCTGTACGTCGTCGCCGTCCGCCCCGACCGAGCGGGCCAGGGGATCGGGCGCGTCGTCGTCGCCCAGTCGCTGCGGGTGCTCGCGCGCGCGGGAATGACCACGGCCTCGCTCTACGTCGACACCACCAACACCACCGCGCTGGCGCTCTATCAAGCGGCCGGGTTTACGAGCCAACACACCGACCGCTGCTTTGAGCTGAACATCGCCCGATAGCGACCGCTGGTAGCCGGTTCTCGATTATCTACCTGCGGAACCGGTCGGTAGCGGGGTCAAGACCGCCGAGGGTGAGGGTGTCAGCCGTGGGGACATGACCGGTGATGGAGTCGCGGACACCGAGCGGGTCGCGACCGGGGTAGGAGGGGGCGTGGTCGTCGGTACGCTCGTCGGCTGGTCCGTGCTGGCGGTAGGCGGTTTTGGCGCGGGTCTCGGTTTGGTGGTGCGCGCAGGCACCGGGATGTAGACGCCGACCGGGCCGGGCGGGACCGGCGGTGGCCGTACCAGTGCGTAGGTGATGAGCGTGCCGAGGAACACCGCGGCGAGGACGAGGGTGGAGCGGTGGAAGCGCTTCATGCGATCGACGTCGGGTCGATGGTGTCCAGGACGGCCGGGATGTGCAGGCCCTCGGCGCGTAGGGCGGTCGCGATCCGCGCCCGCAAGGCACGCCCGACTTCGAACTGCTTACCGGGCAGGGTCCGAGCGACCAGCCGAATGTTGACCTCATCGACCGCCAGGCTCTCCACCCCCATCACCGACGGGGCGTCGAGCAGCAACGGCCGCAGGGCCTCGTCGGCGTACGCCTCGACGCCGACCTGCGTGAGCACCGCACTGACCATCGCGATGTCGGCGGCGGACGGCACCGGGATGTCCAGGACAGCGCGTGCCCAGTCGCGGGACAGGTTCGTCGCCTGCACGATCTGGCCGTTTGGTGTGATCACGACCTCGCCGTTGACGGTGCGGATCCTGGTGACCCGCAGGGTCACGTCCTCCACCCAGCCGGTCATCGGAGTGGCACCGACCGCTGACAGGCGCACCAGGTCACCGAAGCCGTACTGCTTTTCGGTGATGACGAAGAAGCCGGCGAGCAGGTCCTGCACCAAGCGTTGCGCCCCGAATCCCAAAGCAACTCCCGCGATAGTCGCTGGCGCAACCAGCCCCGCCAGCGGCACCCCCAGCCGGGTCAGTACGAGCAGCGCCATCACCGCGTAGATGAGGACCAGCGTCGCCCCTGTCGCTACCTGCGCCAGGGCGAGCCGGTGCTTGGCGGCCTCCGAACGCACCAGCGCGTCGGTCTCGCGTGCATTCCCGTCGATCCGGTCGGTGATCCGCGACCCGAGCCAGGACGTGACCCGTCCGAGAAGGACCGCCCCGGTGATCAGGAGCACGATCTCTAGCCCGTTTCCGCGAGCCCACGTGCTGACGTCGGTCAACGGCTGGATCGCGATGAACATGCGGCCCATCTTCCCCGACAGCCCCAGATGTACCTGACGCCGGTATCGCGAACCGGCGCCGGGCCAGGACCGGCTCGAGCCTGTCGAGGACCAGGGCTGTGTTGCTCCGCTTGTGCGGGTCGATCCCGATCATCACTGCCACCTGAGCTGTCTCCCGTGCTCGAGGACGGGAGGAGGGCAGCGCTACTTCAGGCGAAGCAAACCCCTCTTGAGCCACTCCACCCAAGGACGGTGTCGGTGGGTGAGCACTGCGTTAGTGAGCCACACCAGTAACGCAGCGGGCAGCCGCTTACGGAGCATCCCCACCGCCACCTGACCCTCAGCCTGGCCAGGCCTCGGGCTGCTGTCATTCAACAAGTAGCCGCCTAGCATCCAGCGGCGAAGAACGCCGCGTCATGCCGGCTACTCCTTGCGACGGCTGGCCCGAAGCACACGTCGAGCCCATCGTTGTTCCGCTCGGTGTTCCAGCCACTCGGTGAACCCGATCTCACCCACCGCGAGGAAGCCGGGGACAGCGAGGACTCGACGCCACCACCGGTCCTCACGCCAGGAGTCATCGTCCACGAGCAGCACCTCGGCCCAGCCACGAGCAGCAGCAGCCACGCGCTCGTCGGGATGCTCACGTCCCTGAGAGGCAAAGTGCAAAACGGCCTTCCGTTCCTCGTCAGACACCGTCGTCCACGCAGACCAAGCGGGAAAGCTCTCCGCGTCCCTCATGGCGAGCGACGCTACCTCGCAAGAACGGCCACCAATCGTCCCAACGTTCGCGAACGGCGCTTCGCCTTCACCGGTGATAGCGCCGCGTCATGACGGTTATCCGTAGCGCGTCCGCACGCTGGGGGCGGCACCTACCCTTGGACGCGCGCCTGCACTGTGGAAGCCTGCGGCTGGGGGTTCTTCGTTGATCAGGGCGCGGGCAGGGGTTGTCTCGGTTGCGCTCGTCGCGCTGAGCCTGGTGGCGGGGTGCGCGCACTCCCCTGCACTCGTCCCGCAGGCGTCGGTCCCGCTCGCCCCCCAGCCGTCTCTGGACACGGCCGAGCGGGTCACCGCACCGCCGCCGGACCTGGGTCCCACGACGGCCGCGGCGGCCGAGACGCGGGCGGATGCCCTGCTGGCGCGCGTTGAGCTGCCGCCGGATGCGGTGCGCACGTCCTCGCGGCCACCGGCGCTCGCGGACTCGCCCAGCAGGCCAGTCACCCCCTACCTCGTGACCCGCACGCGCTGGTTCACCGTGCCCGGGACACTGCACGACGGCCAGGCCTTCTTCGCCAACCGCCGTGAGGCCGGGGAACCGATCAGCGGCACGCAGGGATCTGGTGCCCAGACCGTCGGCTACCTCTACGGCGCCCTGGAGGTGTTGGTGAGCCTCGCGCCGCTGCCCGCGCGCCGGCTGGCTGTGCGGGTCGACGTCCAGGTTCTGTGGCGGCCTGCTCGCCCCAGTAGCGAGCGGATCGCCGACCGGGTGCGTTCGGTCGAGGTGTCCGCGCTGTCCGGGCGCGAGGTGCTGGCGCAGCGGGTCCTGGTCGGGGAGCCAGCGCAGCACCTAGCGGACCTCGTGAACGCGCTGCCCCGTGACACCCGAGGCACCCACGGCTGCCGCGCGGACGACGGGCGGAGCCGGCGGCTGGTCTTCCGGACCACGGGCCAGACCTGGATGGTCACGGGCTTCTTCTGCGGCTCGGCTGTGCTCGTCCTGCATGGTGTCCTGCAGCCGGGACTACTCGTGAGCGAGGACCTGCACGTCGCGGTCGACACGGCGATAGGCATCGCCCCCTCCGGCTGAACGCCGGAGCAGGCAACCCAGCGAACACATGGCCGGCGGCTCTTTCCAGAGGAGGTGGCCGTGTGCAGGGCTTGAGAGGAGTATGTAGCCGCAGGACGTTGGGCGCGCCCAGACCCCCGCATGGCCTTCGGGCCGGACGAAGAGAACGCCAATCGGCACCCACTCCCTGAGCCTCCTTCGGTCAAACAGCACCCAAGGAGCCGACCGGAGCGACGACTCGCCGTCTGCCGAGCAGAACCAGAAAGCGCGGCCATCATGAAGCCCTATTTCGAGGGGACTCCCGTCCGGATGCTCTGGGCAGTTAGGCCAAGATCCGTTTCCGGTTCTGCTCCAGACAGCCTCAAGGGCGACCTCCTGCACCTTGCCCGTGACCTCAACGATCGCGTCGGCGTCAGACAGCCAGCCATCGCCCAGATACAAGCCGGTGCCACTCCCGTCCGGCTCCAACAGGAGGATCTGTAACTCAGAGTCATCGGGCAGGCGCTCTGCTCTTAGCAGGCCAGGGAAGGCGCGCTCTAGATCATCGAAGACGGGACGCAGAGCGGCCTCAAACACGTTCCACCTTGCCTTCACCGACCGAAGATAGCGCCGCTTACCCGTTGTTCGCCGGGGCGGTTGCGAGTGGAGCAGGCACGCGCCGAGGCTGCGCTGGGAACATCCTCATCTAATGGGTTCTACCGGGGGCTTGGCAGACTCGGTGCTGGTAGCGGCTGGTGGGTCAGCACTCTCCTCATCTGATCCTTGACGAGGTCTTGCGGCAGACCGTGCGCCCATTGGTCGTGAGGAGGCGAGATTGCTGCTGGGATGTCGTGCCCCGGTTTCACGGTGAGCACTTGTCCATGAGATCGCGGGTGTCTCCTCCACGCTGCTTACGGCAGGTCCACGCGGAAGGAGAAGCGATGCTGTTCGTGGGTGACGACTGGGCTGAAGATCATCACGACGTCGAGATCCTCGACGGCGAGGGTCGGCGGCTGGTGAGGAAGCGAGGCCCTCCGGTAGTCGCTTCC
>JBKJOO010000108.1:0-6205 GCA_046595615.1 Mycobacteriales bacterium
CCCATCGCCAGGGCGCGGCGCGCGTGACCCAATTCGATATCATGCCGGAGCCGCCGAAGACGAGGGCGGCGTCGACCCCGTGGCCGACCTGGCCGCTCGTCTACCGCACCTCGAGCGCACACGAGGAGGGCGGCGAGCGGGTCTTCAGCGTGAACACCGTGCGCTTCGTGGGCGAGGGCGGCGCCGTCCAGGGCCTGGAGGTCGTCGAGGTGGATGCCGGCTTCGGGCCGGTCGAGGGCAGCCAGCACGTGCTGCCGACGCAGCTCGTGCTGCTTGCCATGGGCTTCACCGGACCGCAGCGCACCGGCTTGCTGGAGGCGCTCGGCGTCGAGCTCGACGGCCGCGGCAACGTTGCCCGGGACGCCGGCTGGGCGAGTTCGGTGCCGGGCGTGTTCGTGGCCGGCGACATGGGCCGTGGGCAGTCGCTCATCGTGTGGGCGATCGCCGAGGGTCGGTCGGCCGCGGCGGCTGTCGATGCCTTCCTCGGCGGCGAGACCACCCTGCCGTCGCCGGTGCTGACGACCAGCCGCTGAGCACGGCCCTAGGCTGCCACCGTGAAGCGCCGAGCAAAGATCGTTTGCACCCTGGGTCCTGCGACGCAGTCCTACGAGGGGATCCGCGCACTCGTCTACGCCGGGATGGATGTCGCCCGGCTGAACTTCTCGCACGGCAGCCACGCCGACCATGCGCTGGCCTACAGCTGGGTGCGCCGGGCCAGTGACGAGTCCGGTCGTGGGGTCGGTGTCCTCGTGGACCTGCAGGGCCCCAAGATCCGGCTGGGGACCTTCGCCGACGGCCCGGTGCTGTGGGCGACGGGGGAGACAGTCACGATCACCACCGAGGCCTGTGTGGGCAGCCATGACCGGGTTTCGACGACCTTCGCCGGTCTCGCCGGGGACGTGTCGGTCGGCGACCGCCTGCTCGTCGACGACGGTCGGGTCGGCTTGCGGGTCGTCGACGTCGACGGTTCCGAGGTCCGGTTGCTCGTCACCGAGGGCGGTCCCGTCAGCAACCACAAGGGGCTGTCCCTGCCGGGGGTCGGCGTGAGCGTCCCGGCGATGTCGGACAAGGACGAGGCCGACCTGCGTTTCGCGCTGACCCTGCGGGCCGACATGGTCGCGCTGTCGTTCGTGCGCGCGCCCGAGGACATCGACCGGGTGCACGAGATCATGGACGAGGTCGGGGTCCGGCTGCCGGTCCTCGCCAAGATCGAGAAGCCGCAGGCGGTCGAGGCCCTCGATGCGATCGTCGAGGCGTTCGACGGGCTGATGGTGGCCCGTGGTGACCTTGGGGTCGAGATGCCGCTCGAGCGGGTGCCGCTGGTGCAGAAGCGGGCTGTCCAGGCGGCCCGCGAGCTCGCCAAGCCGGTCATCGTGGCGACCCAGATGCTCGACTCGATGATCGGGGCGTCGCGGCCGACCAGAGCTGAGGCCAGTGACGTCGCCAACGCCGTCCTGGACGGTGCCGACGCCCTGATGCTGTCCGGCGAGACAAGCGTCGGCGCCTATCCGATCGAGTCGGTCGCCACGATGGCCCGCATCATCTGCGCGGCCGAGGAGGAGCTCAGCCGGGTCCCACGCATCGAACACGAACCGACCTCGATCGGCGGGGCGATCGCCTTCTCGGCCGCGGTCGTGGGCCGCACCGTCGGGGCGAGCGCCCTCGTCGCGTTCACCCAGAGTGGCGACACCGCCCGGCGGCTGGCCGAACACCGCTCACCGATCCCGCTGCTCGCCTTCACGCCGGTCGCCGATGTCCGCAGCCAGCTCTCGCTCGTCTGGGGGGTCGAGACCTTCCTGGTGCCGACCGTCGAGCACACCGATGAGATGGTCCAGCAGGTCGAGCGCGCCATGCTGGGCCTCGGCCGGATGCAGCCCGGTGAGCTGGTCACGATCGTGGCTGGCAGCCCGCCGTCGACCTCCGGCTCGACCAACGCGATGCGTGTGCACCGGCTGGGCGGCTACGTGCCCGCTCGTCCCGACCCGGTGTAGTAGGCCGCCTGTCGTTCGTGATCATTGTGCGGTGGGGCAGCGCGCGGCCGCTCTGAGGGGCTCAAAGATCAAGGCCGGCGGGTGCCGGGCGACCTCGGCGACAACCGACCTCGGGGAGCGGAGCTACCGGACGCCGACGTACAGGTAGCGCGGGGCCTTGAGGTGCATCGTGGAGTAGGACCGGGCGCCGTTCATGTTGTATTGCTCGACCGCGACCGATCCGTCCCGGTAGACGGCGCTGACGTAGGCGACGTGGCCGAACCCACCTGCCATCACCCAGCCGTTGACGGTTCGGGAGCCGTTGGCGAACAAGCCCGACCGCTCGAAGCTGTTCCACTGGGCGATCGCGCCAACCACTGGTCGGGTGCTCACGGTGATGCCATGCGCCCGGGCGGCCTCGTCCCAGTGGTAGGCGCTGCCCCAGCGCTGGCTGTTGTTGATGGCGTGTCGGTGCTGGGCCAGGCGGACCGCTGCGAAGCTCACGCATTGCCGTTTGGTGAAGCCGTAGGGGTCGGCCGACCAGGAGGTGTCGGAGCGGTACGGGTAGTCATCGGCGGCGAGGGCCAATGGGGCGGTTGCGACAGCGGGTGCGATGAGACCGGTCACGAGGGTGGCGACGGCAAGCAGGCGTCGGACAGGGCGCACGGACGTTCTCCTTCGAGGGGGGACGTGTGCGGCTTCGGCAGCTACGTTGGGTGAGCTTGAGTCGATCGGCCGAACTGGTTGTAGAAACAGTGACAAATCGGTGTTCATCGTCGTCAGCTGCCGAGATTGAGCGCGCACCACGGACGCGGACTATCTAACCGGATAGTCATTCGTGATGGCGAATCGGTAGTCCGTGTCGCCGAGGTACGTCGGCATGGTGCGGGGCCTGCGATCACTCACCGTGACCGGGCTGCGGCGCCGGAGGCGCTGTGGTGCCCCCGGTGGGATTCGAACCCACACTGTCGGTGGTTTGAGCACCGTGCGTCTGCCGGTTGCGCGACGGGGGCCGGACGTCCGTTGAGCCTAGAGCCGGTAGCCTTCGCGCGGTGTCGACCCCCTCGAGTCCAGCCCGTCGGGTGCTGCTCGCCGAAGACGAGGCCATCATCCGGCTCGACCTCAAGGAGATGCTGGAGGAGGAGGGCTACGAGGTCTGTGGTGAGGTCGCCGACGGCGCCTCGGCCGTGCGGGTCGCCGTGGAGCTGCGACCGGACCTCGTCATCCTGGACGTCAAGATGCCGGTGCTGGACGGCATCTCGGCGGCCGAACAGATCGTCGCGGCCCGCATCGCGCCGGTCGTCATCCTCACGGCCTTCAGCCAGCGTGATCTCGTCGAGCGGGCCCGCGAGGCGGGCGCGATGGCCTACCTCGTGAAGCCCTTCCAGAAGGTCGACCTGCTGCCGACGATCGAGATGGCAGTGTCGCGGTACGCCGAGCTGATGGCCCTCGAGCGGGAGGTGGCCGACCTCAAGGGCCGACTGGAGGCCCGCAAGCTCATCGACCGGGCCAAAGGGGTGCTGCAGACCGGGCACGGCCTGACCGAGCCGGCCGCGTTCCGCTGGATCCAGCGGGCCTCGATGGACCAACGGCGCAGCATGCGGGCCGTCGCCCAGGACGTCGTCGACGGGGTGGCGGTCCCCGCCCCTTCTGCGGGGTCTTGACCCCCGGCTGGGTCACGTTCTCGTCACGGCGACGCTGCGAGTGTGTGGCGCCGCTTCCCCCGCCCCGCGCACGTCGGTACGGTCGCGCTCACCTTCCCCGCTGGGGAGTCTCATCTCGGAGGTTCAGTCGTGCAGCGCAAAACCCTCACCCGCGTGACGCTCCCCCTGCTGGTCGGTGCCCTGGCCCTGTCGGCCTGCGGTTCGAAAAAGGAGACCGGCACCGGCGGCGGTGGGGGCAACAGCACCCACACCGTCAAGATCGGCATGATCGCCCCGCTGTCCGGTGGCTTGTCCGCGCTCGGACTCGGCATGAAGAACAGCGCCGACCTGGCGATCAAGCAGGCCAACGCCAAAGGCCTGATCAAGGGCTGGAAGATCGAGTTCGATCCGCAGGACGACCAGGAGGACCCCAACACCGGTGGTGCCGCGGCCTCCAAGTTGGCTTCCGACAGCGCCGTTGCCGGCGTCATCGGCACGTTGCAATCCTCGATCGCGCTGCAGGCTGCCCCGCAGCTCAACAAGCAGAACATCGTGCTGATCTCGCCGGCCAACACCAACCCGAGCCTGACGCAGGGCCAGGACTACCTCAAGACCAAGAAGCGCCCCTTCGCCAGCTACTTCCGAGACGCGACGACCGACCTGATCCAGGGCGCGTTCGCTGCCGACTACGCGGTCGAGACGTTGAAGGCGAAGACGGTCTACCTCGTCAACGACAAGCTGGTCTATGGCCAGGGCCTGGATCAGGCCTTCGCGACGGAGTTCACCAAGAAGGGCGGCAAGGTCCTCGCCACCGACTTCGTGACCAAGGACCAGAAGGAGTTCGGCAGCCTGGTCAGCAAGGTCAAGGCGGCCAAGCCCGACCTGGTCTTCTACGGCGGTCAGTTCCCCGAGGGTGCGCCGTTCGCCAAGCAGCTGGCCGACGGTGGCCTCAAAGCACCTTTCATGGGCGGTGACGGACTGGTTGACAAGGGCTTCATCGCCACGATCGGTGTGAAGAGCGGCCCGTACTACGCGACCAACGTCGGTGCGGCCGTCGAGGACCTGCCGACCGCCAAGGCCTTTGTCGACGCCTACAAGGCCGGCGGCTACAAGGAGGACTTCTCCGCCTACGGCCCCAACACCTACGACTGCGCGCAGGTGCTCATCGCGGCGCTCGCCAAGGTGCTCCCCGGCAAGACGGCGATCGACGACACCGTGCGGGCAGACATCGTCAAGGCAGTGCAAGCGAGCACGCTGGACGGCGCCACCGGCAAGGTCTCCTTCGACGAGTTCGGCGACACGACCAACCGCATCATCACGATGTACAAGGTCGACGCGGGCGAGTTCAAGAAGAAGACGACCGGCAGCTTCGCGGGCTGACGCACCGAGGAGGCGTGATCCCCCATAGGGTCACGTCTCCTCGTGCGTCCACCAGCTCGATCAAGGAGGGGTCGTGCAGCAGTTCCTGCAGCAGATCGCGGACGGCATCGTCCTGGGCGCGCTGTACGGCCTGATCGCGCTCGGTTACACCATGGTCTACGGCATCATCCAGCTGATCAACTTCGCGCACGGCGAGATCTTCATGGTGGGTGCCTTCGGCGGCTACACGCTCTACACCTACGTCCTGCCGAGCGGCACCCCGACGTACGTCGCGCTGGTGCTGGTCCTGGTGGTGTCGATGCTGACCAGCGCGCTGCTGGCGGTCATCGTCGAGCGGCTCGCCTACCGGCCGCTGCGCAACGCGCCACGGCTGGCGCCGCTGATCACCGCGATCGGCGTCTCGATCGCGCTGCAGGAGAGCATCCGAGTCTTCTATCCGAACGGCAGCCAGGGCAAGCCGTTCCCGGCGCTGTTCCCGCGCGGCACGGTCGACCTGGGCGGGGTCACGCTGTCCTACGTCCGGATCTTCGTCGTCGTCCTCGCCATCGTGCTGATGGTCGGCTTGCAGACCTTCATCTTCCGGTCGCGGACCGGGCGGGCCATGCGGGCGACGTCGCAGGACCCCGACACCGCACGGCTGATGGGCATCGACATCGACCGGATCATCGTGACGACCTTCGTCCTCGGCGGCCTGCTCGCGGGTGCCGCGGGGACCCTGCAGGGCCTCATCGCCAGCCCGATCGACTTCCACATCGGTTTCCTCGCCGGCCTCAAGGCCTTCACGGCAGCCGTCCTCGGCGGCATCGGCAACATCACCGGCGCGGTCCTCGGTGGCTTCGTGCTCGGCGTCGTCGAGGCGCTCGCCACGCAGTACGTCCCGAACGGCTCGGCCCTCAAAGACGTCTTCGCGTTCGTGGTGCTGATCCTGGTGCTGCTGTTCCGGCCGACCGGCCTGCTCGGGGAAAGCGTGAGGAGTCGGGCATGAGTCGGGTCGACACGTTGCCGGGCGTTGCGCCGCTGCGGCGGGTCGCGGCGCCCGTCGCGACCCCGCTGGCCCTGGTCGGCCTGTTGCTCGTGGTGGTCGGCACGCTGCTGCCCTGGGCCGGGTTCGCCGGCTTCCCCGGGGCGCTGTCGCTGTCGTTGTACCCCTCGGGGTCGCGGCTCTACGTCCTGGTGCTCGCTCCGGCGCTGCTGCTCGTGCTCACCCGCTTC
>JBKJOO010000226.1:0-3376 GCA_046595615.1 Mycobacteriales bacterium
TGACGAGCCGGTCGAGCAGTGACTCGGCAACGACGGGGTTCGGGAACAGTGGATACCAGTCGGTGGGTGCCCTGTTGGCGGTGTAGATCGTGGAGCGGCCGACGCGTTCGGTGATGAGCTCGTAGAGGTCGTCGGCTTGGGTGTCGGTGAACATCCGGACGCCGAAGTCGTCCAGGATGAGCAGGTCGACGTTGGCGAGCTTGCGGAGCCGCGCGGTCCAGGTCCGGTCAGCGTGCCCACCCGCGAGGTGCGCGAGGGCCCTGCTGGCTTTGAGGAACGTGACCGAAAGGTTCCGGCGCAGGCCCTGGGGAACCTGGCCTGCAGGCGGAACCTGTCGGTCACCTTCCTCAAGGCCAGCCGAGCCCTCGCCCACCTCGCCGGTGGGCACGCCGACCGGACCTGGACCGCGCGGCTCCGCAAGCTCGCGAACGTCGACCTACTCATCCTCGACGACTTCGGCGTCCGGATGTTCACCGACGCCCAAGCCGATGACCTCTACGAGCTCATCACCGAACGAGCCGGACGCTCCACCATCTACACCGCGAACAGGGCACCCGCGGACTGGTACCCGCTGTTCCCGAACCCCGTCGTCGCGGAGTCACTGCTGGACCGGCTCGTCAACAACAGTCACGTCCTGCTCATGGACGGACCGAGCTACCGCCCCCGAAAGCGGCCCGCCCGCGTGTCACCCGACACCAAGGAGGTCACGGCTGACTAACCTGCAACAGCGGACCCCGTGGGGAATTGCGTGACGCCAGCCCTGGGGAATTACGTGACCGTTCACAGCCTGTCGGACTCCCGAACCGCCGGGCAGTGCCGCGCCGACGCGCTGGCCGAGATCTGCACCGGCGCCCTGCAGTGGATGGACCTGCCCACCGCCGGCGGAGCCCGCCCCCAACTGATCTACGTGATGCCCTCAGGGTGGGCGTGCGGCGACACCGGCCCCACCCTGCAGGAACTCCTGAACGCCGGCCTCGTCGTCCCCGACACCATCTCGGGCCTCGATCTCCCACCCTCGCGTCCGCCGCACCCGGCGGTGTTCGAGCAGCACGTCGCGACCGCCCCTGGACCGGACCCCAAACCCGCGCCCGCCTGGACACCATGCTCTGCGACAGCACCCTGAGCCGGTTGTTCGTCAGCCCCATCGGACAGATCAACAACCTGCAATCCCTCACCGGCCACATCACCCCCGCTCAGCGCCGCGCTCTGGTCGCCCGCGACCGCCACTGCATCGCCCGCGGCTGCACCCGACCCCCCGCCTTCTGCGACGCCCACCACCTCACCCACCGCGAAGACAGCGGCGCCACCACCCTGGACAACCTCGTCCTACTCTGCCGACGCCACCACCTCCAGTGGCACAAAGGCAGCCTCACCCTCAACGACCTCCACGTCCCCTGGCTCACCCAGCGACCCGCAGGACTCCCACCCCCAGAACTGCTCCTCACGACGTGAGCCCGGGTGGGCAACCGCGCGCGAAGCGTCGAACGCACACCTGGGTCCGTAGGCTTGCCGCATCATGGGCAGCCACTCGCACGACCACAGCGGCACTGCCGCGTCCGCACAACGCGGACGCCTGACGTTGGTGCTCTGCATCACCGTGACGATCATGCTGGCAGAGGTCGTGGGCGGACTGCTCGGCCACTCGCTGGTCCTCCTGGCCGACGCAGGACACATGGCAGCCGACGCGGCTGGCATCGGCTTGAGCCTGCTGGCGATCGTGTGGGCTGCGCGCCCCGCCACTGCTGCCAAATCCTTCGGCTACCAGCGGGCGGAAATCCTGGCCGCAGTCGTCAACGCGGTCCTGCTCTTCGGATTGGGGGCCTTCCTGCTTGTCGAGGGCGTCCAGCGGCTTGTCCATCCAGGCCAGCCCGAACCGGGAATCATGGCCGTTTTCGGCGCCGTTGCCGTGCTTGGCAATGGGGTCAGTTTGGCGATGTTGCGCCGTGGACAGGCTGAATCGCTCAACGTGCGCGGGGCCTACCTGGAAGTACTGTCCGACCTCCTTGGGGCTGCTGCCGTCCTGGTGGCCGCCGCTGTCATAGCGGTAAGCGGGTTCGACCGCGCAGATGCCATCGCTTCCCTGCTGATCTCGCTGGCAATCATCCCGCGCACCGTGAGACTCCTGCGCGACGCCGTAGACGTTCTGCTCGAAGCCACACCGAAGGGCGTCAACCTCGACGAGGTGCGGCAGCACATCCTCGACACCGAGGGCGTCGTCTCCTGCCACGACCTGCATGCCTGGACCATCACCAGCGGCGTTCCCGTGCTCTCGGCGCACGTCGTGATCGAAGACGCACTGTGGTTAGACGGCACCGCGCCGCAGGTCCTTGACCGACTGGCCGAGTGCCTCCAGGGCCACTTCGACCTGGAGCACTCCACGTTCCAGATGGAGCAGGCCACCCACTTCGACCATGAGGCCGTCCTTCACGCATAGGCGTGCTCAACAGGAGCGGGGCGCTTCGCGTTGACGGTCAGCTGAGCTCGTAGACCCGGCATCGCTTGACGGTCACGCCCTCGAGCTCGCGAGTCGTGGGGATGTCGTGCTCTGCGACGGACCGCAGACCCCTCTGCGGCAGGTAGTCCCGCCCGGGGTCACCGAGCAGCACGTGGGCGCGGCTGGATCGCAGCCACTCCAGCACCCGGGGCGCCATGTCCCTGTCGTACAGCACGTCTCCGGCCAGCACCACATCGACGTTCGGCACCAGCCCGTCGAGCAGGTCCTCCCCCGTCCACCGCACTGACACCCCATTGACAGCGGCGTTCGCGGCGAGGGCGTCGCGGGTCAGCGGGTCGATGTCGGCGCCGAGCACCTCGGCTGCACCCGCGAGCGCCGCGGCGATCCCGACGAGGCCGGACCCGGTGGCGAGGTCGAGGACCCGGCGGCCCTGGACGAGGGTGGGGTGGTCCAGGACGTACCGCGCGAGGACCTGCCCTCCGAGCCACGCGAACCCCCAGTACGGCGGGCTCACACCCCCGACCGCCTCCCACAGGCCGTGCATGTCGTTCGCCTGGTGCAGCACGACCTCCGGCACGAACGGCACCGGTTCGACCGCCATCCAGGAGGCGAACGGCATGGAACTGGTCACGAGGGTCATCCAACCAGCCGGACATGATCACCGGAGTGTGGGGAAGGATGGATCACGTGCTGGGACTCCCTGATGGCGTACGCGCCTGCCTGTTCGATCTCGACGGTGTCCTCACCGACACCGCCTCCGTGCACCGCACGGCCTGGCGGGAGGCCTTCGCCCCCCGGCCGTTCAGCGATGACGACTACAACGACTGGGTCGACGGCAAGCCGCGGGAGGCGGGGATCCGCGACTTCCTCGACCACCTGGGCGAGGACGTCACTGACGATGTCGTCCAGCAGATCGCCGAG
>JBKJOO010000261.1:0-6072 GCA_046595615.1 Mycobacteriales bacterium
GCGCGGCCAGGTCACGGGGAGCTTGCCGCTGAAGGGAACCTTTCCGAAGAGGGTGTCGGCCACGCCGGCGCCCTCGCTGCCGGGCAGCCAGGCCGCGACGAGCCCGTCGATCTCGGAAAGCTGCTTCGGGTCGAGGATCAGCGGCCTGCCTGAGACAACGACCACGACGCACTTGGCGGCGGCGGAGCAGACCTTGTCCACGGCAGCCGAGTCGGCTGCGGAGAGCTTCATGTCCTTGACCGGACGCGGGATCCCATTGTCGGCAGGGTCCCAGGGCCAGCTGGGACCGCCGATGTCACCGAATCCCTCGGAATAGGGTGTCTCTCCCACGACCACGATGCCGATGTCGTCCTTCTGGATGGGTGCGCTGGCGTCGAGGCTGTAGGTCACCGTTGCGTGTTTGGCGGCTGAGCGGATGCCGGTCAGGATCGAGGTGCCCGGGATCTTGGTGGTGGACCCGCCCTGCCAGGTCAACGTCCATCCGCCGGCCTGGTTGCCGATGCTGTCGGCATTGCTGCCGGCGACATAGACGCGCCCCTTCGTGCTTAGAGGGAGAGCCTGCTTGGCGTTCTTGAGAAGTACCTGCGACTTCGCGACGGCCTTGCGGGCGACGGCGCGGTGGGCCGGGCTGCCGATGGCCGGCAGGTTGGTCCGGTCGGTGTAGGGGTGCTCGAAGAGGCCGAGCTCGAACTTCTTGCTCAGGATCCGGCTGACCGCGTCGTTGACGCGGCTCATCGGTACCCGCCCCGCGTTGACCTCATCGGTCAGCGTCGCCTCGAAGCTCAGGTAGGCGTTGGGCTCCATCATCATGTCGATCCCGGCGTTGACCCCGGTACGGACCTGGGTCGGCCAGTCACCTGGTAGTGCGTGGATGCCCTCCCAATCGCTGATCACGAAGCCGCCGAAGTCCATCGAGCCCTTCAGGACGTCGGTGATCAACTCCTTGCTGGCGTGCATCTTGACCGGATTGCCGACACCGTCTTCGGTCCAGTCGACGCTCGAGTACGACGGCATGACGCTGCCGACGTGGTGCTCCTGCACGGTCGGCACGTACTGCTGCAGCGACGTCCGCCAGAAGTCGCGATGGTTGGTGATGGCGATGCCCTGGTCGATTTTGTAGTCGCCGGTGGCAGTGCCGTATGTCGTGTCGCCGTCGCCGGCGAAGTGCTTGGCGGTGGCCAGTACCCGGTCACGATCGGCGAGATGGCCAGGTGGTCCCTGGAACCCGTCGATGGCCGACTCCATCGCGATGACGAGTTTTGGGTCCTCACCGAAGCCCTCGTAAGTGCGTCCCCAACGGTCGTCCTGCGGGGCGCAGATACAAGGCGCGAAGGTCCACTGGGGTCCGCTGGCGTGGGTCTCCGAGGCAGTGATGTGCTCGACCTCACGAACCAGGGCCGAGTCGCGGGTAGCGCCCAGCCCGATGTTGTGGGGGAAGACAGTCGCGCCGTACATGTTGCCGTCCCCATGCACCGAATCGATGCCATACAACAACGGGATGTGCAGACGGGTCGCCAGGGCGGCCTGCTGGAAGCGGTCGACCATGTCTGCCCAGGCCGTGGGGGTGTTCTGGGTCGGCGTGGACCCGCCGCCGGACAAGATGCTGCCCAGGTTCCCGGTGGTGATCAGGGTCGCGTCGGCGTAAACCTTGCCCCGCTCGGTCTGCGTCATCTGGCCGACCTTCTCCGAAAGCGTCATCCGGGCCAGCAGGTCAGCCACCCGTTTTGTGACCGGGAGGCTGGCGTTCTCATACGGCAGCCCAGATGTCGAGGCAACGGCCCTGCCGGCCTGGCTGGCCGCAGACGCCGCCGTCCCCGACGCAGTGAAGGCGGTGGCCAAGCTGGCTGTTGCTGCGACAGCGATGAGCGCTACAGGACGGGATCGACCGAACCGAGAGTGGTTGAAAGGGGGAGCGGTCATGCAGTACACCTCCGGTGCAACACGGCTCAGCCGTAGACGCATAGATCGGCGACAGTCCACGGTTACGTGGCGGTCGAGGTCTGGGTGGCACGCGGGTAGCGACAGCCGGGAGCCGGCAGGTCAATAACCGTCAGCTGCCCTTGCCCCCCGTCGGAAGCCACGGTCTGAGCCGACGCACCGATGTCGGTGCTTGGGGAGAGCAGGTAGCCGGCGGGGCAGTCGGGGACGGCTGCGCCGGCGTCCAGGGCGACCCTACGCACTGTCTCTGCCCACCCGAGATCCACGGACAGGTACTGGTGCTGACCCCAGAACCACCAGCCGCTTCATGAGGAACTCCCGTGATCGTCTGCCCGTCGAAGCTCATCCTCGGTGCCCGGACGGAATCAAGGCGGGGTCGAAAGTCCCAGAGTCGCCGGGGGACACGAGGGGGCACGCGTACCTGTGGGACCCGCTGTTCTTTCTCGGGGGAGGTGCGCTGCTCCTTTCGCTGTGGCTCTCGCGGCAGGAGCAGCGCACCGTCGGGTAGCGGATCGTTGATCGGCACTGCTGGCGGCTGCGGCCACACCCGGGGACGAGCGTTCGGCGTCCGAGGGACGACTCTTCGGTCATGAGCCAGGCGGCGGCCGCGGCCAGCGGCGCGTTGTTCGTTGTTACTGCCAGGTGGCGGTAGACCGTGGAGGCCGCTCGTCAGGGTTCGTTCTGCCGATGGCCGCGCCGACGCCTGCTGGTTTCCTTTTCGTTGTACTCCAGCGCCACCGCGATCCAGAAGTCGAAGTTTTCGCCTGAGGCGATGGTCTGGCCTGCGATGGAGATCCAGCTGTTGCCCATCGCTCGCCCGGCACCCATCTCGGCCGGCTGCGCTCCCTTGGTTGCTAGGAGTTCGCTGGCCTGTTCGGGATCGGCGCGTACCAGCAGCCCGCCATCGCTGCTCGCGCTGACGACGATGCTTTCGTTCACCAGGAATGACAGGCCACCGAACATCTTCACTTCGCGGACCGGCGGCTTGGTTGCCAGCGCGTCGCGGATGCGATCGGCGAGTCCCTTGTCATAGGCCACGGTTGAGGTCCTGCTACTGCTGCGGTGCCGGGCTGAAGGAGAGCCGGTCGAAGACCAGCCGGATCTCGACGATCTTCCGGTCGCGGATCGTGAAGTGTTCGGCGGCTGGCGCTGTGCTGGTCACGGCTGTGTGCGGGTAGTAGAACAGCACCGCGTGCTCGTCGTCGCCGAACGCCGCAACGTCTGTCAGGCCGGTCATTATCTGGTTGAAGCCACCCAGGCAGCTGCGGTAGGCGTCCTTTCCGGTGATGTCACCGCCGGGTGCCCGGCAGATGATGTCATCGGCCACGTGCGCGAAGGCGCCGTCGAGGTCTCCGCTCGTCCACGCCCGGTGGTACGCCGAGGCAGTCTCAAGTGCGGTGGACTTGAAAGTGCTGGTCACGACGTTCTCCTTTTACAAGGGCCTCACCGGAGCTGGCCGTTCCCACGCTAGAGCACAGACTGGTCAATGTACAAGCAGTCACTTGTGCTAGCTTGATGACGCCCAACCGAGCGGAGCGAGTGTGGCGGCGGATCCAGTACACGACCAGTCGTTGCGCGCCTTGGCCGACGTGAACCGTCGCGTCATCCTCGGCGTGATCCGATCCCGGCCACAGCCGGTTGGGGAGATCGCCCACCAGGCTTGCCTGTCACAGCAGGCGGCCTCGCACCACCTACGCGTGCTGCGCACCGCCGGCCTGGTGACCGAGACCCGCGCCGGAACTCGACACCTGTTCGCCGTCAACACCGACGGCTTCGAGGCGGTGCGCTCATACCTCGACGACTTCTGGCCCGCGCAACTGGCGGCCCTGCGGTCAGCCGTCGAGACGGGACGGCGTGATGCCGATGGCTGAGTACGCGACATCGATCGAGATCGAGGCCAGCCCAGAGGAGGTGTTTGAGTATCTGGTGACACCGGACGGGATGACGGCGTGGATGGGTCAGCGGGCGAACCTCGAGCCTTGTCCCGACGGGGCGTTCGAAGTCGACATCGCCGGCTCACCGATCCGGGGCAGGTACCTGCAGGTCGATCGGCCCCACCGGGTCGTCGTGTCCTGGGGAGTGGCGGACAGCGCTGACTTTCCACCCGGCGCATCACGGGTCAGCCTCACTCTGACCCCGACCGCACACGGCACACGGGTCGACCTACTGCACAGCGGGCTACCCGACGTCACGGTCGCCGGACACGCCGACGGCTGGGCTCACTTCCTGCCGCGCCTCCTCACCGTCGCCGAAGGAGGCGTCGCCGGCGACGACAGCTGGACGCCGTTACCGCGGGACATCGAATGACCGAACCGAACAGGCATCCCGCAAGACGAACGGCCAGCGGGACAGCGCGCGGACGGAGGCGGCCGTTCGACCGCGCGGCGTCCTGAGGAGCGGCTAGCGGCATCACCTACATCACCCCCGGAGGGTCACCACCGGGTGAGCACCTTCGATAGGTAAAGAGTCTGCGCTGTCACCGCTTGGCGTAGGTCGAACAGAGCGATCTGTTCCAGCGCGTGATCCTGTCAGTGACTAGCCTCCGGGACATGCGCGTGCTGTTTGTGTCGACCTTTGGCCACGGTCATGTGTTCCCGTTGGTCCCCCTCGCGCTGGCATGTCAGGAGGCCGGCCACGACGTGCTCTGGGCGACCAACGGACCGGCGGTCTCGCTGGTCGAGCTCGCGGGCATCCGGTGCGTCGAGGCCGGACTGTCGGGCCAAGCGTTGGCTACCACCGTCAGCGGGCTGCGGGCCCGGGCCGGTCAGTACGCCCCAGCGGACCGCGCTGCCTTCATGTTTCCGACCATGTTCGGCGAGACGTTGTCCCCGCCGATGGCCGCCGACCTCCTGCCGTTGGCGCGCGATTTCCAGCCGGACCTGCTCGTGCATGAGCAAGGCGAGCTCGCCTCGCCGCTGGTCGCCGAAGTGCTCGGTGTCCCATCGCTGACGCACTCCTTTGGCGGGGCGACGCCCGCCCCCTTCATCGCCGAGGCCGGTCAGCGCCTTGCCGGGCTCTGGCAAGAGCACGGACTGACGCAACCCCCGTACGCCGGCTGCTACTCAGCGCCCTACCTCGACATCTGCCCGCCGTCGGTGCAGACGGTCTCGCTGTCGCACATCCGTCTCGTGCAGCCGCTGCGACCGATCTCCTGGTCCGGACCCCCTGCCACCATCGAGCCACTAGACGACGCACGACCCCTCGTCTACGTCACCCTCGGCACGGTCGCCAGCAACCCCGCGGTCCTGCGTGACGCGCTCGCCGGCCTCGCCTGCCTGGATGTCCAGGTGCTCGTCACGGTCGGCCCGATGGGCGAGCCGGATGCTCTTGGCCCGCAACCCGCCCACGTGCGGGTCGAGCGCTTCGTGCCCCAGACGCAGGTGTTGCCGCGCGCCTCGGTCGTGGTCTCGCACGGTGGTTCGGGCACCTTCCTCGGCGCGCTGTCCCACGGCCTGCCGCAGGTCTGCCTCCCGCAAGCCGCCGATCAGTTCCGCAACGCTGCCGGGGTGGTCCAGAGCGGGGCGGGGCTCGTCCTGCTGCCAGCCGAGGTGTCCGCCGCGGCGATCACCGACGCGGTCGGCAGCGCACTCGGCGAGCCTGGCTTCCGGGCGGCAGCTGCCTTGGTGGGCGACGAGATCGCAGCGATGCCCTCCCCGGAGGAGGTGGTCGCCACCTTCCCCTCGTTGTGCTGAGTTTGCTTCTGACGAGCGCGTGTCCAGATCCGTGTCACGCCCGCATACAGTGCCGCGTTGCCGCGTTGGGTCGGTATCCGGCCAGCTCGGGCGTCCGTAGCTGCTGGATCCAGAACTGTCGTTATAAGCCGGATGTCGGCGGTTCGAACCCGTCGGACGCGATCAAGGGCTGGCCCTAGCAGCACGAAATCTTGAGCAACAAGAGCGCCGAGCACGGCACATTCTGTCCCAGACATCGTCCGCAAGTCAGGCATCGGGAGGACAGTAACGCCGATCGTTGGACCGCAGAGAACGCATACCTGTGGTTGTTCGGCGTCCTCTGGGCGTCTCTGATGGGCGTCGCGCTGGTCACTGTTGCCGCTTTCTGGCGTGGGCGCGGCGGGTGGCTCGATTCTGCGGTACCGGTGTCCGCAGGGCTTCCCAGCTGTCGGGCAGGGCGGCC
>JBKJOO010000287.1:0-3316 GCA_046595615.1 Mycobacteriales bacterium
CCGGGCTCCAACATCTGGGTGACGAGGTCCTGGCCGACGATGTGCGGCAGATAGTCGTGCACGATTGCCCACTGGTAATGCCAGCGGGTCTGCTGCTGGGCCTCGGTGAAGCTCAGGCCCGTCGCGAGGAACTGGTTGTGCAGCTGTATGAAGGCAATCTGCAGCTGAGCGGTGATCAGGTTTTCGTCGTTGCGCGGGTCGCCCACGAAGGCGCTGCCGTCCGCGGCCCGCGGCAGGTCCAGCGGTCCTCCCTGCACGCGGCTGAGGAGCAACATCCCTGGCCGGGCCGGGTCATACAGCTGCGGGTCCGCGACCGGCCCGCGCCCGTAGACCGACCCCAGGTCGAAGTAAGGGGTGTCGAAGTTCCGCAAGGCGTGTGGATCCACCTGCTGCTGCGGCAGCGGCGTCGGGTCCCGGGTCATGTCGTGGTCCACAAACTGGCCGAAGTAGGTGTAGCCGGCCGGGATGTAGGGGTTGTCGAAGCCATCGGCGCTGAGCGAGACGTCCTCGAGCGGTGGCCGGGGGTCGACCATTTGCTTGGACAGGTCGACGAGCAGGTCGTCGTCGGGCAGGAACGGCTGAAGATCGGGGAACATCAGGCCGAATCGCCCCTGCGTCCCGCGTGCACCTGTCACTGCGACGTCCGCGCCACGCGCGTCCCCGACGCCATGCCCTCGACCTCCCGCGAGCGTCAGCTTGGGCAGGCTCGGGGCCGAGGGCCGGACAGGCGAAACGGTTGCCGCGGAGGCCATCTGGCCGAGCATGGGCACTGCGGCCATGCCGACCGCGCCGGTCAGCAGACCGCGACGTGACACGTGACCCGACGTGCGGCTCGCCGTGACCGGCGGCTGACCCGATGCCAGGTCTGCCGATGCGTGCCGCCGCCTGAGCCCCATGACGTCCCCTGTCTGCCAACCGCTCGGTCTAGCCTGCAATGAACACAACCGACCTTTGAGGAAGCTGCGGTAGACCATGGTCGTAGGACCATGCGGTCCGCGTGGCGCTCAAGGGCCACGGCCCTCCCTGTCCACCGCGGTGCCCCATCGCCAACGACGTGGTGCAGCGCCCCCAGCCGAGGTCTACCCCGAGCCGTCGGGCAGCACGACGTCTGGCGGCGCCGCCCCGGCCACACCGGGCTGCAGCTCCGGGGTGGTTTCGGCGCATGCTGATGCCACGTATCGCCCAGAGGTGCGCCAACGGTCGGACCCGCGGCATGACCCGGGTTGGGTACCGGACCAGCACGTGCAGGCTGCGCCCTCCCTCGAGGAGCAACGACGACACCGACCGGCGGGTCCCGGCTCCTCTAGGGTCTGCTGCGTGAGCAACACCCCGCGGACGGCGCTCGTCATGTCGTCGGCTGGGCTGGCGGCTGTGCAGGACCTGGTGCTGCGCTCGAGGCTGGCTGCTCCCTATGAACTCGCCGGACTGTTCGACCGGTGCGCGCGGCAGTTTGGCGCACAGGGTGCGACGGCGTACCTGGTCGATCTGCAGCAGCAGCAGCTGGTACCTCTGATCGACCCGGCGGAGCGGGCAGACGACGACCGGGCACCCGCGCTCAGCGTTGACGCGACGCTCGCTGGCCGGGCCTTCCAGACTGAGCACATGCAGATCGGGCGGGAGGGGCAGGACGGGCAGCTGCTCTGCTGGTTGCCGCTGCTGGCCGGCACGAACCGGCTGGGGGTGCTCAGTGTGGCGGTGGGCGATCCGGTTGCGGTCGAGGCTGGCAGTGAGCTGCTGCATGGTCTCGTCCGGATGGCTCAGACCGCGGCCGAACTCATCGTCGAGAAGACCCCGTACGGGGACACGCTCGTGCGGTTGCGGCGGCTGACGCCGCTCGGCTTGGCCGCCGAGCTGCAGTACGCGATTCTCCCGCCTCTGTCATTCACCAGTCGTCCAGTGACCGTCTCCGCCGCACTCGAACCGTGCTACCAGGTAGCCGGCGATGCCATCGACTACGCCGTCGACGACGGGCGCACGCGTGTCGCGATCTTCGACGGGATGGGTCATGGCCTGCACAGCGCCCAGTGCGCGGTGCTCACCGTGGTGGCCTACCGCAACGCCCGCCGCTGCGGCCTCACGCTCACCGAGACCCTCGCCAGCATCGACCAGGCCCTCACCGATGGTCTGGGAGGTGAGGTCTTCACGACCGCTGTCCTGGCCGATCTGGACACTCGGACGGGACTCCTGCAGTGGGTGAACGCCGGACATCCAGCACCGATGCTCATCCGTGGTGGCAAGCTCGTACGCCACCTGGAAACCGTTCCCAGACCGCCCATCGGCCTGGGTTACCTGCAGCCTGACGAGCCGCTGAACGTCGGTGTCGAGCAACTCGAACCGGGCGACCTCGTGCTGCTGTACACCGACGGTGTCGTCGAGGCCCGCTCGCCCGGCGGAGAGTTCTTCGGGGTCGAGCGGCTTCAGGAACTCGTCGCACGCCACCTCGCCGGAGGGCTCGCGCCCCCCGAGACGATGCGACGAGTCGTTCGTGAGCTCCTGGATCACCATCAGGGACAGCTCACCGACGACGCAACGCTGCTGCTGTTGGAATGGCGCAATGTCCGAACGGACGACGCCGGCTGCTGACTGCTCCGGGGCGGAAGCGCGGATCGGAGGCCCTTATGGCCCAGGGAGCGCGCCGTCGTGCCCCAGGTAGAGGAAGCCGTGAGCCTCGTCGCGGTAGGGCACGCCGGCCTCGGTCAGCGCGGCGTCCCAGTCGCCGGTGCAGCCGGGGACGGCGCTCTGCATCCCATGGTCCGCGGTGAGCAGCACGACCGTGTCGCCCGTCAGCTCACGCGCCTCGACGAGGTCGAGCCAGACACCCAGTCGCTCATCGGCGTCCCGCAGCCCGGCCCGCGCGATCGGCGAACCGGGACCGCCGGCGTGATGAGCACTGTCGGTCAGCGTGGTGTTCCACCAGGTCAGCCGTGGCGGCTCGCCCTCGCCCCACAGGTCGAGCATCTGCACGAGGCCACTCGCGTCGATCTGCGACCCCCACCGGTAGTCAGCGTCAGCCGCCACGAACTCCTGGCTCGCCCGCGGGTCGTCCTCGGCGGGCGGCAGGGTCGACACCAGCGACCCGGTACCCGCGCCGGCCATCGAGCGGATCATGGCGAAGGTGGACCAGGTCGCCCCGCGGTCGACCGGGTCGTTGACGCAGGCACTCACCAGCGGTGCCGGCAACCGCTCGAACACGGTGCGGACCCCCGGCCGCAGCCAGTCCATCGAACGGTGCCAGGTGGCGGCGGAGTTCGGGACAACCTGCTCGCCGAGCTCCCGATCGTAGAACGCGTTGTTGACGATCCCGTGCCGGCCGGGC
>JBKJOO010000422.1:0-2942 GCA_046595615.1 Mycobacteriales bacterium
GTCCTGGGCGGCAGCGGCAACGACCGCATCACCCTGGGGGCCGTCCTGCCCGTCTCGGTCGCGGTCGACGGCGGCAGCGGCGACGACGAGCTCGTCGGCCCGTCCGTGGACTCCACGTGGACCGTCGACGGACCGGGTGCCGGCAACGTGGGCTCGGTGAGCTTCGCCGGCTTCGAGGGCCTCACCGGTGGTGCGGGCAACCGTGACACCTTCGTGTTCGTCACCGGCGGCTACCTCCCCGGCCGGTTGAAGGGGGGCGACGGCGGCTTCGACTCGATCGTGATCGTCGGGACCTACCCGTCCCTGGCGTTCCAGGCGGACGGACCGGACCGGGGGACGATCACCGTCGCCGGCCGGGCGATCGTCTACTCCGGCTTCGAGCCGGTCACCGGCGGGACGGCCGCCGACGTCACCATCGGCGCCGGCGCCGGCAACGACACCCTCACCCTGGAGCTCGACGGCACCAACTGGAAGATCACCGGACCCACCGTCGAGACGCACAGCTTCGCGCCGCCGAGCGGGTCCCTGACGATCGACCTGGGCGACGGCGACGACATCCTGATCATCAAGGACCTCGGGTCCTCCTCGGCCACGATCACCGTCACCGGTGGTGCCGGCAGCGATGGCGTGTCCGTGCCCGACGTCGCCGGGGAGTGGACCGTCACCGGGGTCAACGCGGGGACCTGGGAGTCCTCCGGCAAGCCCACCGTCTCCTTCGCCACCGTCGAGAACCTCACCGGCGCCCCCACCGCTGCCGAGACCTACGCCTTCGGCACCGGGTCCGGGATCAGCGGCAGCATCACCGACGGCACCGGGACGATGACCGTCGTCCTTGGCGGGTTCGTCAAGCTGACTGGCGACTACACCTTCACCGAGCAGGCCGGCTACACCGGGGTGGACGCCGATGGCGGCGCCGTCACCGGCGCGACGGTCATCGGGGTCAGCGGGACCAGCGGTGCGGTCTTCGTCGGCTACGCGCCCTTCGACAGCCCGATCGGGGTCACCGGCACGGTCACGTCCTTCGACCTCGCCCTGATCAGCGACGGCACGGACGGCTGGCAGGCTGCGTCCGGCTCGTTCACCGGCCCGACGCTGGTCGGCTTCGGTGGGGAGCTGACGCTGGACGCCACCCACACGTTCACCGTCCTGATGAACCGCGCCAGCGCCAACCGCGCCGCCCTCAACTTCCTGGCCGCCCCCCTGGGCACCTTCACCATGGCCAGCGGGATCATCGCCGCGACAGCCGCTGACATCACGCTGTCGCTCGGGAGCTTCCTGTACTTCAAGGGTGACCTCACGCTGTCTCTCGGACAGGGCCTGCGGGTCGACGTCAGCACGACGGGCGTCGGGGACTTCACCGGCCTGGACGCTGCCATCGACACCATCGCCACCCGTGAGGGCCTCGCAGGCGTGGCGGTCGGCGACCAGGTGACCCGCGACGCCGACGTCCTGAAGAACGTCGCCGTCGACACCCTGACCCTGGGGGTCACCGACGCCAACCTCTTCGCGGGCTACAACGCCGCCGGCTTCGACGTCTTCGACGGCGATGCCACCCCCGATGCCCTCAAGGCCCTCGGCGCGATGGGTCTGCTCGCCCTGGGCATCAACATCGGCTTCGTCTCCGTGGCCGTCCGCGACGAGGAGCTCAAGGCGCTGCTGCCGTCGTACCGCTCGCTCAAGGCGACCGCGGGCAGTCTCGACCTCGTCGGCCTCCCGTCCGGCTTCGACCTGTCCTTCACCGGCATCGAGATCACCAGCAACTCCGGCGGCGTCGTCGTCGGGGAAGCGGGCTCCAGGTCCTGGATCGACTGGGCGGGCTCGTTCCCCAGCGGCATCCCCCCGCCCGGCTACGCCCTGACCCTCCCCGGGACCGCCACGACGGTCGTCCTGGACGCCAGCGACGAGCTGGTTGCGGTCAGCGCCGAGCGCGTCTTCCTGAACCTCGGCGGGTTCGTGTCTGTGGCAGGGTCCTTCTCGTTCGAGAAGGGCGCGTTGATCGACGCCGAGGTCGTCACCGACTCCTCAACCCTCAGGCCGGACGGCACGGAAACGGTCGGGGTCTCGACCACGACAATGACCATCGACGGAGCGAGTGTCTTCGCCGGCGCTCCTGCTGACTTCGTCGCCACCAGCACGGGCTGGAACTGCACCACCGACATCGAGACCACCGGAGCCGTAGGCCTCTGCGCTTCGGGGATCACCGTGAGCGTCGTGCTGGCGAAGGCCACGGACGCCGCGCTCAAGCTGCCCGGCTTCGTGGCGGTCACCGGAGCCATCGCGACGATCGGCCCGGTCGGACTGCCGGAGGGCTTCGGCCTCACCTTCACCAACCTCAAGATCGCCGTGAACCGGGGCGGGCAGGTCAACAGCGAGGTCGGGTCGAGCGCCTTCATCGACTGGACGGCCAGCTTCCCCGGCGATGACACGGCGACACCGGACCCCATCCCCGCTGGACTGCAGCTCGGCAGCGTCTACATCGACGCCGAGCGCCCGATCGTCGGCCTGTCGGCAGAAGCGGTCCTGCTCACCATCGGTGACTTCCTGGCCGTGCGCGGCAGCTTCGCCTTCGAGTCCGGCGGCGCGGAGACCGTCACCCTCGGGATCTCGGGCCTGGGCTCGGACGAGGCGGCGTTCACCTCCGCGGCCACGACCGCCGGCCTGACGTACGCAGGGGGCCTGCTGTCGGGGGTGCAGGTCACCACGACCAAGATCGGCATCGGTGGCGCCAGCATCTTCGCGGGCTACAACCCGGACGGCTTCACCGCAGGCACCCCGATCGTCTGCCACGACTTGGTCGACGCCGTCGGGCTCTGCGCCGAGGGCATCGAGGTCGCCTTGGTCCTGGCCGGCCTCGACGACCCGCAGACCATCGCCGGGTGGAAGCTCCCCAGCTTCACCGCAGCCAAGGTCACCATCGCCGACCTCGACCTCCTCGGGACCCC
>JBKJOO010000096.1:0-4117 GCA_046595615.1 Mycobacteriales bacterium
GTGCGGATGGCTGCAGGCCGGGTCCAGGACACACGGCCTACGCTTTGCGGGTGACGGCCGAGAGCGTGGGTGGGACCTCGCATGCTCGCAAGGCCGGGCTGGGACGTAGCGCGCGCCGTCGGGCCGGACTTCTGGTGCTTGCCTGTCTGCTGCTCGGCATCCTGTCCGGAACGACCGGGCTGCTCCTCGCGGGCCAGCACAACGCCCGCATCGGGCCGGTCAACGTGCGGTTCACACTCCGCCCCTCGCTGCAGGGCGGCTCCACGGTGCTCGTCCCGCCCTTGGGTTCCATCTATTTCGCCACCCATCGCGGACCCCTCGCGCTGAGGGCAACCGTTCTCGAGTTGCGTCCGGACGTGGCGCGCAGCCTGGCCCTTCAACCGAACGGCTTCGCCGTGCTGGGGGATCGGGTGGGCGCCGACCTCCAGCACGCTCTGCTTGTGCTGGTGCTCAAGGCGGTCGCTGCAGCGGCAACTCTCACCGCGGTCCTCGGGTTGCTGGTCTTCCGGTCGGTTCGCCAGGCGGCCCTTTCCGTCACGTTGTGTCTGGGCACCCTGGCGGTGAGCGCACTGCTGGCGCGCGCGACGTTCAGACCGGACAGTTTGCGCGAACCGCAGTTCAGCGGACTGCTGGCCAGCGCGCCGACAGCCATCGGCGATGCGGCTCGGCTCGCCGACAACTTTTCGCAGTACCGGCTGGCTCTCGGTCAGCTCGTCGGCAATGTCGTGCAGCTCTATCACGTGACTTCGGCGTTGCCGACCTATCGGCCCAGCGGTGCAACAGTTACCGTCTTGCACATCTCCGACCTCCACCTCAACCCTGAGGGCGTCGACCTGGCGACGGCGCTCGTCCAGCAGTTCCAGGTCGATGCGGTTCTCGACACAGGTGACCTGACGGACCACGGCACGGCTGCTGAGGGCTCGTTCGTGTCAATGCTGAGCCGCCTCCACGTGCCCTACGTCTACGTGCGGGGGAACCACGATTCGCCGGAAACCGTCGCGCAGGTCCGCCGGATCCCGCAGAGCACGGTGCTGGACGGCAATGTCGTGACCGTTGCCGGTCTTCGCCTGGCCGGCATCGCAGACCCCCGTTTCACCCCCGACAAGACCAATGGCGACGACGACAAGGCAGCAGGACCGGAGGGTGAGGCGCTGGCCGAAGTCATCCGCAAAGCCAGCGGGCCGATCGACGTCGCCCTGTTGCACGAACCTGCCGGTGCTGGGGCCTTGCGTGGCGTTGTGCCGCTGGTGCTCGCCGGCCATACGCATCACCGGGAGCACAACACCAAGCAGGGCACGCTGCTGCTGATCGAGGGCTCGACGGGCGGTGCGGGCCTACGTGGCTTGGAGGGTGCCGAGCCCACGCCCTTGGAATGCTCGGTGCTGTACTTCGACGCGGCGACCCACCAGCTGCAGGCGTGGGACGAGGTGACGCTCGGCGGCCTCGGTCTGGACTCGGTCACCGTCTCCCGGCACCTGCGCCCCAAAGGCGCCGGCGTCCTGCCCAGCCCGAGCCCGGAGGCCAGCCACGGAGCGGCGCCGTCGGCCTGGGGAGCTGGTGTGCCGGACTGACGCCGTCGAGAACCTGTTGCTCCAGCAGCGGCCTTGGCGGCGGCGGCGCGCACCGTGGCCGGGGCTTTCGCGGCAGTGGAACGTCGCGTCGCTTCCGCACTCGTCGCGGCGGCCTCGGCCCCGCTCGGCCACCACGGTGACGAGAACCGCCCCCTCGGCGCAGGAGCATACGAGCCATGACTCGCTCCTTGTTGTAACTGCCGTGCCAGCCGTGCATGCGGATGAGCTGCCTGCTCGTGCACGCGCCGGGCCGTATCGCATTGACGTCCACGGGGGTAAGCCGGACGGCTGCATCCAGGCATGATGACCCGGTGGATCTCCCCGTCATGCCGCCCGTGAAACCAATGCTCGCGAAGTCCATGGAGTTCACCGAGGACGTCTTCGTTCGCCTCCGGGACGCGGGTTACGGTCAACTAGAACCCAAGTGGGACGGCTTCCGTTGCATCGCCTACCGCGACGGCGACGAGGTCGAGCTCGGCAGCCGCAACACCAAGCCGATCACCCGCTACTTCCCCGAGGTGGTCGCCGCCGTCAAGGCCAACCTGCCGCCGCGCTGCGTGGCCGACGGCGAGATCGTCATCGCCAGCGGCGCGGGGCTCGACTTCGAGGCGCTGCTGCAGCGGATCCACCCGGCCGACTCGCGGGTCCAGCTGCTCGCCGCGACGACGCCCGCGTCGTACGTCGTGTTCGATCTGCTGGCGATCGACGACCAGTCCCTGCTGGACGCACCACAGTCGGTACGCCGGGGCAGGCTCGAGCAGGCCCTGGCGGGAGCGCGCCCGCCGGTCTACCTGACGCCGGCGACGACCGACCCGGCGCTCGCCCGCGAATGGTTCGAGTTGTTCGAAGGCGCCGGGCTCGACGGGGTCGTCGCCAAGCCACTGGGCCAGCCGTACACGCCGGACAAGCGCGTCATGCGCAAGATCAAGCACACCCGGACCGCCGACTGCGTCGTCGCGGGCTACCGGCTGCACGCCTCAGGCCCGGTCGTCGGTTCCCTCGTGCTCGGCCTGTACGACGACGCCGGCGCCTTACAGCATGTCGGGGTGGCCGCGGCGTTCCCGATGGCCCGCCGGGCCGCGCTGATCGATGAGCTCGCGCCGTACGTCACCGGCGATGCGCACCCGTGGGTGGGCGAGGGCGCCAGTGAGCGCAAGCCCGGCGGTGAGCCGTCCAGGTGGAACCGCGGCAAGGACACCTCGTTCGTGCCGCTGCGGCCCGAGTTGGTTGCCGAGGTCGGCTACGACCACATGGAAGGCAGCCGGTTCCGGCACACGGTGCAGTGGAAGCGCTGGCGGCCGGACCGCGAACCGGCGTCCTGCACCTACGACCAGCTCGACCGGCCGGTCGCCTTCGACCTGGCCACGGTACTCGGCAGTTAGCCCTGCTCGGTAGCGTCCCGGCTCGTGCCCGCCACCCTCGTTGCCGCCGGCGTCACCGTCGTCCGCGGCCCCGTCCTGGTGCTGTCGGAGGTGTCGCTGACGGTCGGCCCGCAGACCCGGCTCGGGGTGGTCGGCCCGAACGGCGCCGGCAAGTCCACCCTGCTGGCGACCCTGGCCGGTCTGCTCACCCCCGACAGCGGTGGCGTGTCGCTGGCCCCGCCGACCGCGACGGTCGGGTTGCTGCCGCAGGAGCCGGACCGCCGGCCCGGCGAGACGCTGACGGCGTTCCTCGGACGGCGCACCGGGGTCACCGCCGCGCAGGCCGCCCTCGACGCGGCGACCGAGGCCCTGACCGAGGGCTCCCCCGGCGCCGACGACGCCTACAGCCTGGCCCTGGAACGCTGGCTCGACCTGGGTGGCGCCGACCTCGACGTACGCGCCGAACAGGTGTGCGGCGAGCTCGGCCTGGCCGTGGACCTCGGCGCCGAGACCACGACGCTGTCCGGCGGTGAGGCGGCCCGGGCGTCGCTCGCCTCGGTGCTGCTGTCGCGCTACGACGTCTTCCTGCTCGACGAGCCGACCAACGACCTCGACTTCGCCGGCCTCGAGCAGCTCGAGCGGTTCTGCGGCTCGCTGCAGGCCGGGCTCGTCGTCGTCTCGCACGACCGGGAGTTTCTCGCCCGCACCGTCACCGCCGTGCTCGACATCGATGAGCCATCCCGGACCGCCCGGCTGTTCAACGGCGGCTACGCCGCCTATCTCGCGGCGCGCGAGCTCGCGAGGCGACAGGCCCGGGACGCCTTCGAGGAGTACGACGAGAAACGGGCCGGCCTCGTCACGCAGGCACAGCGCCAACGCGAGCAGTCGGTGCGCGGCGCCGTCCGGGCCAAGCGCAAGGCGCCCGACAACGACCGCGCCGCGAGGGGGGCGCGGCTGGAGGCGGCGACCCATTCGGCCGGTCGGGTCAAGACGATCGAGAGTCAGCTCAGGCAACTCGACGAGGTCGAGGAACCGCGCAAACAGTGGCAGCTGCAGATGTCGATCGCCGCCGCGCCGCGCTCCGGCGCGGTCGTCGCGACGCTGGCCGGGGGCGTCGTCGCGCGGGACGGCTTCACCCTCGGGCCGGTCGAGGTGCAGATCGGCTGGGCCGAGCGGATCGCCGTG
>JBKJOO010000155.1:0-3289 GCA_046595615.1 Mycobacteriales bacterium
AGCGGGTCGAACAGGCCACGGACCCGGCCGACCTTGACGAGGGTGTCGCGCAGCTCAAGGGCGACCCGCTCGAACCGGGCCGTCTCGTCGCCCTCCTTGCCAAGCGTCTTGACGACCAGAGCCCCGTCGAAGGACTCATGGGCGATCGTGCTGACCTCGCCCCGCAGCTGCTGGGCCCGGGTCATCAGCGGCGACATCCGGCGGGAGTAGACGACAGTCAGCACCGCGATCGCCGGGAACACGACGCTGCCGACCAGTGCCAGCAGCGGGTCCGTCGCGAACAGCAGACCGAGGGTGACGACCAGCATGAAGATCACGCCGACCGCGAACGGGAACGGCGCGATCGGGTACCACAGCGCCTCGACATCGCTGTTGGCGTTGCTGAGCAGCTCACCGGTCGGGTGTTGCTGATGCCAGGACAGCGGCAGCTGCAGGTACCGACGGGTCACCCGGCGGCGGTAGTCCGCCTGCAATCGGTACTGCATCGCGCCGGCCCCGAGCCGGCGGCCGAGGATGCCGCCGACCTTGAGCGTGGCGACGCCCATGACCAGCACACCGGCGGTGATCAGTCCGGCTGCGCGGGCGTGCCCGCTGCGGATGTCGGGCTCGATGACCGTGCGGGTGACGTAGCCGAACACATAGGCCTGACCGATCGTGGTCAGCGCGAACAGCGCACTGCCGAGCACCGCGTAGGTGAAGATCCGCGGCTGCTCCTTGACGGCGACCCCGAGGACACCGATCCCGCGCCGGATCACGCCGGCGGGGACGGCCGGGGCGGGGCGGGTCACTGAGCTCCATCCGGTTGCGGGTCGCAAGTGTCTCACTGCAGAGCACCGGCCTGTCGAGCGCAATTCCCTACCGGACGGTGACCCCGGCCACGCGCAGGGCGTCCTTGACCGCACCGATCCGCAGCCTGCCGAAGTGGAAGACGCTCGCCGCGAGGACCGCGTCGGCGCCGGCCGCGACCGCCGGCGCGAAGTCCTCGACCTTGCCGGCGCCGCCGCTCGCGATGACCGGCACCGTGACCACGGCCCGCACCGCCCGCAGCAACTCCAGGTCGTAGCCGCGCCTGGTCCCGTCGGCGTCCATCGAGTTGAGCAGCACCTCGCCGATGCCGAGCTCCTCCCCGCGGGCGGCCCATGCGACTGCGTCGATGCCGGTGCCCTGCCGACCGCCGTGGGTGGTGACCTCGAAGCCGCTCGGCGGGCCCGGCGCGCGCCGCGCGTCGACCGACAGGACCAGGACCTGGCTGCCGAACCGGCGGCTGATCTCGCCGAGCAGCTCGGGCCGGGCGATCGCCGCGGTGTTGACGCCCACCTTGTCCGCGCCGGCGCGCAGCAGCCGGTCGACGTCGTCGGGGTGCCGGACGCCACCACCGACCGTGAGCGGGATGAACACCTGTTCGGCGGTCCGCCGGACGACGTCGTACGTCGTCTCGCGCGAACCGCTACTGGCCGTGATGTCGAGGAAGACCAGCTCGTCGGCGCCCTCGTCGTCGTAGATGCGGGCCATCTCGACCGGGTCGCCGGCATCGACCAGGCCGGTGAAGTTGACGCCCTTGACGACCCGGCCGGCATCGACGTCGAGGCAGGGGATCACCCGCACGGCAACCGTCACGCGCCCAGACGCTACCGACGGGACCCGGCCCGGCCACTCTCCCGTCATCCCGGACACGTCACCGGTGGGCACACGGTTGTCACATGGGGCTGCGACGATGACCGCATGCATCTCGCGGTCTGCTCGTCCAAGGGCGGCGTCGGCAAGACCTCGACTGCCGCCAACCTCGCCGTCGTGCTCGGTTCGCGGGGCCGGGTGCTGGCCGTCGATGCCGACCCGCAGGACAGCCTGGGGCGGGCGTTCGGGGTGGTCGCGAAGGGCCGGGAGGACTCCCTCGCGGGCCTGCTCGAGGACCCCGACGCCGACCCCCGCACCGTCGTACGCCGGGACGTGGCCCCCGGGCTGGATCTGCTGCCGGCACACACCTCGCTCGAGGCGGTGGGGGCGACCCTCGCCGCGCAGGGCGGCATCGTCACCGGCATCCGGCGGGTGCTGCGACCGCTGCTGGCCGACTACGACCACATCGTGCTCGACACCCACGGCGACCTAGGCAACCTCACCCTGTCGGCGGTCTGCGCTGCCGATGCCGTGCTCACCGTGTTCACCAGCGACCCCGGCTCGGCGCTCGGAGCAGCCCGGATCATCGCCTTCCTGGAGCAGCACCGACGGTTCGAGAACACCTCGGCCCGACTCGTCGGGGTGGCCTGCGCGCTGTGGGACGCCGGCGGCAAGGCGGCCCGCGAGGTCGTCGGTGCGCTGGAGGGGACCGAGTTGCCGGTGCTGGCGACCCGCATCCCGGCCTCGCGGCGGGTGCCCAGCTCGACCCTCGCCAAGCGGCCGGTGGTGCTGTCCGCTCCCAACTCGCCGGTTGCCCTTGCCTACGCGGCGCTCACCGACGACGTCCTGACGGCCTATGCGGGGCTGGCGTGACCAACGACCTGCGAGCCGATCTGCTGGCCGACCTCGCGGCCCCGCCGGTTCGGCCCGATCCGGCGCGGACAAGCGCGCCGGTCCCGCCCGATCCGGTGGCCAGCACGCCGGTGCTGACCGCGACGTTCACCCCGCTGCACTGGTCCCGGCCGCGCCTGGTGCGGGCCGAGCGGGGCGCCGGGCGGGCCGTCGAGGTGGGGCCGCTACGGCTTGAGGTCAGCGTCCGCGCACTAGGCTGATCGTCAGGGGGGCATCCGGACGCAGGAGGCGTGAGGCATGGACGACGACAGCCCGGTCCCGGCGCTGTTCCAGGCCGCCCGGGACGGCGATCGCGCGGCCTGGAATGCCCTCGTCGAGCGCTACGCCAGGTTGGTGCTGTCGATCGTCTGGCGCTTCCGGATCCACGGCGACGACGCCGATGACGTCGTCCAGACCGTCTGGCTGCGCCTGGTCGAGAACCTCGAGGGCATCCGCGAACCGCGGGCCCTGCCAGGCTGGATCGCGACGACGACCCGCAACGAGTGCCTTCGCCTGGTCCGGGCGCGCCAACGCGTCGAGCCGGTCGACCCGCAGGCCCACGGCGCCTTTGCGACGGGCACCACGATGTCCGACGGCGCCGTCGACGTCGATCTGCTGGAGGACGAGCGGCACCAGAGCCTGCTGATCGCCTTTGCCGAGCTGCCCGATCGCCAACGCGAGCTGCTGCTGCTGCTGGTCGCGGACCCGCCGCTCAGCTACCAGGAGGTCAGCGCCCGGCTCGGGATCCCGATCGGCAGCATCAGGCCGACCCGGGCCCGGGCGC
>JBKJOO010000474.1:0-9527 GCA_046595615.1 Mycobacteriales bacterium
ACGGCAGCGGCGACCTGTTCGTCCTGGAAGCCGACGAGAGTGACGGGTCGTTTCTCGCCTACGGCCCGCACGCGGCGATCGTGACCAACGTCGAGCCGGACCACCTCGACCACTACGCCGACGGGGCGGCGGTCGACCGGGCCTTCGAGCAGTTCGTGCGCACCGTCGACCGCAGCGGTTTCGTGGTGCTCTGCGCCGACGACCCGGGCGCCGTCCGACTCGCCGGGGTCGCCCGCGGCGAGGGCATCGATGTCCGCACCTACGGCACCGCCGCCGACGCCGACCTGCGACTCGACGCCCTGGCGACCAGCGGTAGCACGAGCAGCTACCAGGCGGTGCTGCGCGGGCGCCGGCTCGGCGAGGTGCACCTGCTCGTCCCCGGTGTGCACCTGGCGCGAAACTCGGCCGCGGCGCTGCTCGCCGGCCTCGGGCTCGGCTTGCCCGAAGCGCCACTCATCGAGGGGCTCGGCGGCTTCACCGGCGTCCGCCGCCGGATGGAGTTCAAGGGCGCGGCAGGTGGCGTGCGGGTCTACGACGACTACGCCCACCACCCGACCGAGGTGCGGGCGCAGCTCGTCGCCGCGCGCGGTATGACCGGTGGTGGCCGGCTGGTCGCGGTCTTCCAGCCGCACATGTACTCCCGCACGGCGGCCTTCGCGGACAGCTTCGGCGACGCTCTCGGGCTCGCCGACGAAGTCGTCGTGATGGACGTCTACGGTGCGCGCGAGGATCCGATCCCTGGGGTGAGCGGCGGCATCGTCGCCGCTGCCGTCCCGCTCCCGGCCGGGCGCGTCGTCTACGAGCCTTCCTGGTCCACCGTGCCGGAGCAGGTCGCCCGCCGGGCCCGGCCAGGTGACCTCGTCGTCACCCTGGGCGCGGGCGACGTGACGCAGGTCGGGCCAGAGGTCCTGCGGCTGTTGCGCGGCGACGCGACGTGACTGCCTCGACCTCGCGCCGGCCTCCGGTCGTCCCGGTCGGGCCCAAGCTCGCCGCCCGCGCCAGGGCGGCCCAGAAGGACCGCCGCGCCACCGTCGTACGCCGTACCGGGCTCGTGCTCGTGGCTGTCGTGCCGCTCGCCCTGTCGGCCTGGGCGCTGCTCGCGTCGTCGCTGCTGGCGGTCCGCCAGATCAGCGTGTCGGGGGAGTCCAGGCTGACTGGGCAGCAGATCCTGGCCGCGGCCGGCGTCCGGGTCGGCACGCCGCTGGCCCGCCTCGATACCGGCGCGGTTGCGGCGCGGATTCGCCGACTGCCGCCGGTGGCCGACGTGACGGTCAGCCGGGACTGGCCGCACGGGGTTGCGCTGCGGATCTCCGAGCGACAGCCGGTCGTGGGCGTCCTGATGGGCCGGACGGTCACGCTGCTCGATCGGGGCGGCGTGGCCTTCGCCGTCGGCGGGTCACTCCCGCGCGGCGTCGTCCCCCTCGTGGTGAGCGAGCCCGGGCAACGGGACCCGTCCACCCGGGCGGCGCTGGCGGTCCTGCAGGCGCTGCCGGCCGGATTGCGCGCGCAGCTTCGCTCGCTGTCGGCCGCCTCGCCCGAGCAGGTGCAGCTGCTGCTGCTCGACGGCCGCACCGTGGTCTGGGGCGGCGCCGGCGGCGCGGCGCAGAAGGTCCCCGCCGTCGTGGCCCTGCTGCGCCTACCCGGCAAGGTCTTCGATGTCAGCGCACCGGGTGTCGTGACCCGACGCTGAGCCGACCCTCGGCCACGCAACCGTAGGACGATCAGCGACCGAGGTCGAGGACGGTTCGGACGCACAACGGCTTGCAGCGCGATGTGACACGGTCACGGAGCGCACGTGCAGAGTCCGCGCGGCTGGGCAGGACACGGAGCGTGACACCTATCCGGCGAGAGGCGGGTTTCCACATCAGTGCGGCACCGCCAGGTGGCCAACCGGCCCGGGTCACCATGGCGGCCTTGGCGCAGAGCGCCGACGTCTTCGAGGCGTTTTTCGACCAAGCCCAGATCGGCTTGGCCCTGGCGGACCTGTCGACCCGGTACGTCCGGGTCAACGAGGCCTACGCCGCGTTGCTCGGCCGCGCCCCGGAGGACCTCATCGGGCTGTCGTTCGCCGAAGTCATGCACTCCGATGAGCGACTCGGCGCACGCTCGCCCATCGAGCGCCTGATCGATGGGCGCGAGCGCACCCTGCAGAGCGAGGAGGCGTACGTCGGGCCGGACGGCCACAGCGTCTGGGTGCTGCACGGGGTGACCGTCGTGCCCGACCAGGCGGGCGCCGCGGCCTGGTTCGCCGTCAGTGCGCAGGACATCACCGAACGTCGCGCCGCCGAGCAGGACCTGCGCGCGTTGACCGCCACCCTCACCGAGCGGGCGGTGCGCGACCCGTTGACCGGCCTGGCGAACCGCACGCTGCTCGAGGAGCGGCTGCGTGCCTCGCTGGCCCGTGATGCGAGGACCGGCGCCAGCACGGGGGTGCTCTTTTTGGACCTCGACGGGTTCAAGGCCGTCAACGACCAGTACGGCCACGCTGTCGGCGACGCCGTGCTCTGCGCGGTCGCCGCGCGACTGTCCGCCGCTGTTCGCCCGTCGGACACGGTCGGTCGCCTCGGCGGGGACGAGTTCGTGGTGCTGGTGGAGAATGCCACGGCTCCGGCGCTGCGGCCCCTGGTCACCCGGCTGCAGACCGCCGTCGGCGCGCAACTGGTCATCGAGGGGCTCCACCTCGACGTTGGAGTGAGCATCGGCGTGGCCGTAGCCGAGCGGGGGGAGCGGGACGCCGCGCAACTGCTGGGCGAGGCAGATCGGCAGATGTACCAGGCCAAGCGCAGCAGTTCCAGGGACCCCGCCGGGCGGCCCGGAAAGCCGCCACGCCGCCCGGCGGGTTGACCCGCGCAAGGCCACCCACCTACCGTCGCCACTGCCCGCAGGTTGACATAACGCTAAGTGTCTACTTGAGGGTGAGGGTCCTCGGCAGCCGCCGACCGGTCCTGTTGCACCTCCCGGCCGCACCCGCGTGCCGCTGCCGGATGCCCGTGACACCGACGTGAACGAAAGGCCCCCAACACCGTGGCTGCCCCCCAGAACTACCTCGCCGTCATCAAGGTGGTCGGCATTGGCGGTGGCGGCGTGAACGCCGTCAACCGGATGATCGAGGTGGGCCTCAAGGGCGTTGAGTTCATCGCCATCAACACCGACGCCCAGGCGCTGTTGATGAGCGACGCCGACGTGAAACTCGATGTCGGCCGTGAGCTGACCCGCGGTCTCGGCGCCGGCGCAGCCCCCGATGTGGGCCGCCAGGCGGCAGAGGACCACCGGGACGAGATCGAAGAGGTACTCAAGGGCGCGGACATGGTGTTCGTCACCGCCGGTGAGGGGGGCGGCACCGGCACCGGTGGCGCGCCGGTCGTGGCGAGCGTCGCGCGCTCGCTCGGCGCCCTCACGATCGGGGTCGTGACCCGGCCCTTCTCCTTCGAGGGTCGCCGCCGGGCCACCCAGGCCGAGGAGGGCATCGACCAACTGCGCGCCGAGGTGGACACCCTCATCGTGATCCCCAACGACCGGCTGCTGTCGATCAGCGACAAGCAGGTCAGCGTGCTGGACGCCTTCAAAAGCGCGGACCAGGTGCTGCTGTCCGGGGTGCAGGGCATCACCGACCTGATCACCACACCCGGCTTGATCAACCTGGACTTCGCCGACGTCAAGTCGATCATGAGTGGGGCCGGCTCGGCCCTGATGGGCATCGGCAACGCCCGCGGCGACGACCGGGCGGCGGTCGCGGCCGAGATGGCGATCGCGAGTCCGTTGCTCGAGGCCAGCATGGATGGGGCGCACGGGGTGCTGCTGAACATCTCCGGCGGCAGCGACCTCGGCCTGTTCGAGATCAACGAGGCGGCGCAGCTCGTCGCCGATGCGGCCCACCCGGACGCCAACATCATCTTCGGCGCGGTGATCGACGACGCCCTCGGCGATGAGGTCCGGGTCACCGTCATCGCCGCCGGCTTCGACGCGGGAGCGCCGACCCCGGTGCGCCGGCACGAGACGGTCCGCCGGCCCCTCGCGCCGCAGGCCGAAGCCGCGTCCGGTGCGCGTTCCGAATCGACCAGGCAGCCGGCCGCCCAGCAGCCGGCCGCCCAGTCGCCGGCAGCCCAGCCGCCGCCGCGCCCGCAGCCCCCGCGCCCCGCGCCGCCCGCGCAGCCCCGCCGTACGGTCGTGTTCGAAGACGACCTCGACGTGCCCGACTTCCTGAAGTAGGCGAATGCTCGACCTGCTCGATGCGGGCCTCCCAGCGCCCGCCCGGGGCGTGTTCACCACCCGGACCGGCGGCACCAGCGACCCGCCGTACGCCGGGCTCGATCTGGCCCTGCACACCGGCGACGACCGAGACCGGGTGCACGCCAACCGCGACCTGCTCGCCCGCGAGCTCGGTCTGAGCGTGCGCGACGTGGTGTTCGGCGAGCAGGTCCATGGCTCTGGTGTGCGGGTCGTCGGGCGGTCCAGTGCGCGAGCAGGTGACCGCGGACTGCGCGCCACCGACGGGCTCGTCACTCGCGCGCCGGGCGTCGCGCTCGTGATGATGGCAGCGGACTGCCTGCCGGTCCTGCTCGCCGACCCGGTCGGCGGCGTCGTCGCGGCGGCGCACGCCGGCCGACAGGGGCTGATCGACGGCATCCTGGCGGCGGTGCTGCGGGTGATGGCCGAGCAGGGCGCGGAGCCGGCCCGGACCACCGCGACGATCGGACCGGCGATCTGCGAGCGCTGTTATGAGCTGCCGCAGCCCCTCGTCGACGAGATGGCGGCTTCCTGCCCCGGCAGTGCTGCGCGGACCGCGCGCGGGACGCCGTCGGTCACCCTGGCCGGCGCGGCCCGGGCGGTCCTCGAACGCGCCGGCGTCCGCGTCTTCGACATCGGTGTGTGCACCGTGGAGCAGCCCGATCGCTTCTTCAGCTACCGCCGGGACGGCGTCACCGGCCGGCACGCCGGCGTCGTCCTGCTGCAGGGACCGTGAACCGGACCGAGGAGCTCGCCGCCAACCTCGCCGCCGTGCGGGAACGGCTGGCCGCAACCGGCCGCAAGGTGACCTTGATCGCGGTCAGCAAGACCTGGCCGGCGACCGACGTGGCCATCCTGCGCGACCTCGGGGTGCACGATTTCGGCGAGAACCGGGACGCCGACGCCCGGACCAAGGCCGCCGAGGTGACCGACGTCCGCTGGCACTTCGTCGGATCGGTGCAGACCGGCAAGGCCGGCAGTGTCGCGTCGTACGCCGACGTCGTGCACTCGGTGGACCGGCCGCGGCTCATCAGCGCGCTCGGCGCCGGCGCCGTCCGGGTGGGGCGCACCGTCGACGCGCTTGTGCAGGTGAGCCTGGACGGCGATCCCGCCCGCGGGGGAGCGATCGTCGAGGACGTGCCCGCGCTGGCCGACGCGCTGGCGGGTACGGCCGGGCTGCGGTTGGCGGGGGTGATGGCAGTCGCACCGCTCGGCGCGGACCCGGCCGCGGCGTTTCGCCGGCTCGCCGATGTCGCCGCAACGGTCCGCGCCGGCCATCCCGGCGCGACGCTGATCAGCGCCGGGATGAGCGCCGACCTCGAGGCTGCCGTCGCGGCCGGCGCGACGCATGTGCGTGTCGGGACGGCGTTGTTCGGCCATCGGGCGCCGGTCCTCCGGTAGTCTGGCGCTCTCTCGACCGCCCAGACCTGAGGAGCCCCCCATGCCCGGCGCCATGCGCAAGTTGGGCCTGTACCTCGGCCTGGTCGAGGACGACGAGCACGAGCGCTACCTCGAAGACGATGCCTACGACGAACCGGCCCCGGTCCGCCGCGTCGCACCCGAGGACCCGCGCGCCGTCAGCCGGCGTTCTTTCGATGACGCCACCCGCACCCGCGGCGCGGTGGCCCTCGACACGGTGCAGCGACCAGCCGCCGTCCCGGCGTACGAGGAGGGGTATCGCATCACGACCCTGCACCCGCGCACCTACAACGAGGCGCGCACGATCGGTGAGCACTTCCGGTCCGGCACGCCGGTGATCATCAACCTCACCGAGATGGACGACGTCGACGCCAAGCGTCTGGTCGACTTCTCGGCCGGCCTCATCTTCGGCCTGCACGGCAGCATCGAGCGGGTCACCAACAAGGTGTTCCTGCTGTCGCCCGAGCACGTCGAGGTCACCGCCGAGGACAAAGCAAGGATCGCCGAGGGTGGGTTTTTCAACCAGTCCTAGATCCGTCTTCACCCGCCGGGAGCCCAGCGCATCGTGACCGTCTTCGCCGACATCGTGTACTTCGCGTTGCTCGTCTTCCTGCTGCTGCTGCTGTTCCGTCTGGTGATGGAGTACGTCTTCATGCTGGCCCGCAGCTTCCGGCCGGCTGGCGCGGTCGCGGTCGCCCTGGAGCTCTGCTACTCGGTGACCGACCCGCCGCTGCGGGCGCTGCGCAAAGTCATCCCGCCGCTGCGGATCGGCAGCGTCTCGATCGACCTCGGCTTCATCATTTTGTTCTTCGCCGTGCAGATCCTCATGAACAGCGTCGTCGGTCCGCTCCGGCGGTGACCGGCGCCCGACCCGGACCCAGGACGTGACGCCGTGCCTCTGACGCCAGCCGAGATCGCCAACAAGCTGTTCGGCAAGCAGTTTCGTGGCTATGCCATGGAGGAGGTCGACACCTTCCTGGATCAGGTCGAGGCAGAGTTACGCAACCTGCTGACCGAGAACGCCGCTTTGCAGCAGCGCCCGGCTCCGGGCGTGCCGGCCTCCACGGGGCGGGACGCCGTCGCGGCAGGTCCAGCTGGGCCGGCCGCCGGTGCGCCCGAGGCCTTCGCACCCACGGCCGTTGTGGCCGCCGGCCCGGTCGCCCCCGCCCCGGCGCCGATCCCCGCCGGTGAGTCTCAGGAGGCGGCGCTGCGGACCTTGCTGATGGCTCAGCGAACCGCCGACCAGGTGATTGACGAGGCGCGAGCCGAGACCGACGCCCTCGTCGCCCAGGCCGGGCAGCGCGCCGCCCAGGTCGACCGCGAGGTCAACGCCCGCACGGCAGCCGCCTTGTCTGAGCTCGATGGGCGGCGGCAGGAGTTGGAGCGCCGGATCGCGGACCTCCGGTCGTTCGAGCGGGAGTACCGGCTGCGGCTGCAGGCCTATCTCGAGTCGCAGCTTCGCGATCTCGACGCCCGCGGTGGCGGCGGAGCGGACGACGCCGGCACGGGCGTGCCCCCCGCCGCCCGCGCCGCCGCCGTCGGGGTGGTGCCAGGTGCGGTCACCGACAGCGCCGCCGCCCGCCCCGCGCCGCAGCCACCCGTGCAACTGCCGCCCGCCGCACCTGCGACCGCGACGCCTCCGACGGCCGCGCACGCGCCGGCGCCGCAGCCACCCGTGCAACTGCTGCCCGCCGCCCAGCCGCCGCCCGCCGCCCAGCCCTCCGTCGCCGCCCAGCCGCCGCCCGCCGCCCAGCCGCCGCCCGCCGCCCAGCCCTCCGTCGCCGTCCCCGCACTGGCCGCTCCCGCGGCGCCTGCGGGTCCGCCCCGCGAGGCGCAGACGCAACAGCCGGTTCATCCACCGGCTCCGCCCCGACCGGTGACGTCGCCGCCGGGGACCGGGCAGCCGGTGGGGCCGTTCACCGCCGCGCCCGTCAGCCGGGTCGAACAGGTCGACGACGGACCCGAGCCACCCGCCCAGGCTTGACCCTGCCGGCTCGGTTCGCCCGGGTCGGCCGGCTGTCCAGCGCAGCTACGATGCCCGGTCTGGCTGCCTCACCCTGCCGAAGGACCCATACGTGATCGTCATCAGCGGGGCACTCGTCCTGGTCGCCCTCGTCCTGCTCGTGATCGGGCTCCTCCAGCATCCCCTTGGCTATGTCTACGCCTCGATCGCGGTCAGCCTGGCAGCCTTCGGCTTCCTGATCGTCGGGATCGTGCAGCGGCGTGGCGAGATCAGCGGGCCTGTCGGCGACCCCGCCAGCACCCCGCCGCCGACCTTTGGCGCGGGCACGCCCGGATCCAACGTCGTCACCACCAACCCGTCGCGCGCACGCAGCGAAGCCCCGGAGCCTGCCATCGATGCGCCGGAGTCCGATGCGGCGAAGACCCCTCCACCGGCCACCGGAGCGACTGCGGCAACCGCGGCGCCGCAGCAGCCGTACGCCGCACCGGAGCCACCCGCCGAGGACGGACTGGACAGCGTGGCAGTCGACGAGCTCGCTGGTCCGGTGCTGATCATGCCCGGTCGTCCGCGTTATCACGTGGCCGGTTGCCGGTACCTGCTCGGCAAGGACGCTGCCGAGGTCGACGTGCGGGACGCCCGCGCCGAGGGGTTCACGCCGTGTGGGGTGTGCAAGCCCGATCAGGCGCTCCGTCATCCAGCGCTGGATTCGCCGAACCCGTCGAGCGACGGCGATGACGACGCGTCCGGACCGCCTGCGTAGTTGCACGGCCGGTCGGGAGCGGCCAGGCCTGCGCTACCAGAGGGTCATCGATCTGGTGAAGATGCCGGCGAGGTCGTCCTCGGTCACCGGTCGGGGGGACGTTGCGAGCAGCCGCTGCTGCTTGAGCGTGCCGTCGACCAGCGCCGCCACGTCGCCCTCGTCGAAACCGACGGCGGCTACCCCGTTGGGGATGTCGATGTCGCGCATCAGCTTCGACAGCACCGTCGGCAGGAACTCCGACAGGTCCGAGGGCCGGTCGGCGCCTGGCGAGAGCAGCTCCGCGGCGCGGACGTGTCGCTCCGGCGAGGCCTCGAAGGTGAACCGGAACGACTCCGGCGCGGTCAGCGAGACCGACATGCCGTGCGGCACCATCGGTTCGCCCGACGGGTAGCCGGCGGGGTGGAAGTCCTTCACCTGGCCGGCGATGGGATAGGCGTTGGCGTGCGGGATGTGCACGCCGGCATTGCCGAAGCCCATACCGGCAAAGGTCGCCGCCAGCGCCATGTCGGCCCGGGCCTGCCGGTCCTCGCCGTTGCGGACGGCGGCGCGGAACGAGCCCGCCAGCAGCGCCATCGCTTTCTCCGACCACATGTCCGAGATGGGGTTGGAGCCGCAGTACGGGACCCGCTGCTGCGGCGCCTTGCGCTCATTGGAGGTGTACCAGCGCGCGGTGTAGCTCTCCAGGGCGTGGCACAGGATGTCCATTCCCGAGGCGGCGGTCACCCCGGCCGGTTGGGTGTAGGTGAGGTCCGGGTCGATGACGGCGAGCGTCGGGCGGAGCCGGGCGTGGCTGATGCCGGTCTTGACCTTGAGATGGAGCACGTCCATGACGCAGATGGTGGTGCTCTCCGAGCCGGTCCCGGTGGTGGTGGGGACCGCGACGAGCGGCTTGAGGGGCTGGGAGGGCGCGAGGCCCTTGCCGACCGGGACGTTGATGTAGTCCATCAGCTCACCCGGGTTGGTCGTGAGCAGGTTGATCGCCTTGGCGGTGTCGATGCTCGACCCGCCCCCGACCGCGACGTAGGCGTCCCAGGGGCCGGACGACCGGGCGTAGGCGATGGCCTCGTCCAGGCTCACATCGGTCGGTTCGACGTGCACGCCGGTGAAGACCTGGGCCTCGACGCCGTACTCGGCCATCTGGTCGGCGATCCGCTGCGG
>JBKJOO010000205.1:0-5994 GCA_046595615.1 Mycobacteriales bacterium
GTCGTCGTCGAGGAGCACCGGCCGGTGCCGCTGTTCCAGCATGTGTTGGTCGGCACCCGGCTCTACGACCTGTTCGACGCCGCTGGGGAGGTCAATCCGGAGCTGCTGCGGATCGCCCGCGACGAGGCGCGCTTTGTCCCGCGCGAACGCGGTGGCCGGCCACCGCGGCGGCCGACGGCGAGCCGGACCGACGTCCTCGAGCGACTCGACCGCGAGGCGCTGCTGCCGGCGATCACCTTCGTCTTCAGCCGGGCCGGCTGCCAGGGCGCCGTCGAACAGTGCCTGCGGGCCGGCCTGCGGCTGAACACCGCCGAGGAGCGCGACGCCGTCCGCCGGCAGGTCGAGCGGCGCACCGCGGCCCTCCCGCGCGAGGACCTGCGCGTCCTTGGCTACTGGGAGTGGCTCGAGGCGCTCGAGCGGGGGATCGCCGCGCACCACGCCGGGATGCTGCCGACCTTCAAAGAGGTCGTGGAGGAGCTGTTCACCGCGGGCCTGGTCAAGGCCGTGTTCGCCACCGAGACCCTCGCGCTCGGGATCAACATGCCGGCGCGTTCGGTCGTGCTCGAGAAGCTGGTGAAGTGGAACGGCGAGACGCACGCCGACGTGACGCCGGGGGAGTACACCCAGTTGACCGGTCGGGCCGGGCGGCGCGGCATCGATGTCGAGGGCCACGCCGTGGTGCTCTGGCAGCCGGGCTCGGACCCCAAGCAGATGGCCGGCCTGGCGAGCACCCGCACCTATCCGCTGCGGTCCAGCTTCCGCCCGTCGTACAACATGGCCGTCAATCTCGTCGGCACGGTCGGCCGGGAGTCCGCGCGGGCGCTGCTGGAGAGCTCGTTCGCCCAGTTCCAGGCCGACCGGTCGGTGGTCGGGCTGGCCCGGCAGGTCACCCGGAACCTCGAGGCGCTCGCCGGCTACACCGAGGCGATGACGTGCCACCTCGGCGATGCCACCGGGTACGCCGGGATACGGGCAGCCATCAAGAAGCGTGAGAGCGAACTCGCCAAGCAGGGCTCGGCGCAGCGGCGGGCCGCGGCGGCCGCGTCGCTGGAGCGCCTCAAGCCCGGCGACGTGATCGCCGTGCCGGCCGGGCGGCGGTCCGGGCTGGCCGTCGTGATCGACCCAGGCCTGGGGCTCGCCGGTCAGGCCCACCCGTTGGTCGTCACCGAGGATCGGTGGGCCGGGCGCCTCTCGGACGCCGACTTCGCCAGCCCGGTCGAGCCCCTGGGCCAGGTCAGGATCCCCCGCGCCTTCAACCACCGCTCACCGCAGGCCCGCCGCGACCTCGCCTCCTCCCTGCGGGCCCTCGGCCTGCAGGCCGGCCGGCCCGGACGCAACCGGTCCGCCGCCGCCGACGACCCCGAACTCGGCCGGCTGCGGGCGGCGCTGCGCCGGCATCCGGTGCACGGCTGCAACGAGCGCGAGGACCATCTGCGCTGGGGGGAACGCCATGCCCGGCTGCGCACCGAGACCGACGCCCTCGAACGCCGGGTCGAGGGCAAGACGCATTCGATCGCACGGGTCTTCGACCAGGTCTGCGCGGTGTTGACGCGGCTGGGCTACCTGCGCGACGACGAGGTGACTGCCGCCGGCAGGCAGCTGGCCCGGGTCTACAGCGAAGCCGACCTGCTCGTCGTGGAGAGCCTGCGGGCGGGCATCTGGGACACGCTCGACGCCGCCGAACTGGCCGGCGCCGTGTCGGCGCTGATCTACGAGCGGCGCCGCCCCGAGGAGACCGCGTCCAACCTCCCGGCCGGCGCCGTCAGTGTGGCCGTCCAGGCGATGACCCGGCTGTGGTCCCGGCTCGGCGAGGTCGAGGCCGAGCAGCACCTGTCGTTCCTGCGCGAGCCCGACCCCGGCTTCGCCTGGGCCGCCTGGCGGTGGGCCGGTGGCGCACCCCTGGAGCAGGTGCTCGGCGACGACCCGGACCTGACCGCCGGCGATTTCGTCCGCTGGTGCAAGCAACTCATCGACCTGCTCGGCCAGATCGCGCTCGTCGCGGCCGAGGGCTCCCCGGTCCGGCGTACCGCCAGGGCGGCGGTCGCCGGGGTGCGCCGCGGCGTCGTCGCGTATTCCAGCGTCAGCTAGGCGGCTGGCTCGTTCCCAGTTGACCGTGGCCGTGGGGTCCCGTCCCGCCACACTTCCCCCATGGCCGTGGCCCTTTGCGGAGCAGATTGCGATGTTCGTTCCGGTCGTACGACGCGGGAAGTGGCGCCTGGCGAGCTCGGCTTGACGACGTACGAGGGCGGGCGTTGCCTGATCGAGTTCGGCGGGCCGGCAGATCTGACTGTCTGCTGGCGCGAACGGTCCCTAGGCTGGGGCTGTGACGTCAGCGCCGATAACCGTGCCCGCCCAGTCCACCCCGACCGTGAAGAGACCGCCGCAGCGACGGCCGTGGGTGCCCACGGTGGCCGGGTTGCTATGTCTGTTCGCCGGTGGGCTCGACCTGGCGAGCGCCCTGACCCACTCCGATAGCGGCCGGCTCAGGATGCTCGCCGACGCGGTGCCGGGCACGCTGACCAGGGCCAGCACCGCTGCCACGCTCGTCACCGGCGTGTTGCTGGTGCTGGTGGCCCGCGGCCTGCAGCGGCGCAAGCAACGGGCCTGGCGGATCACCGCGATCCTGCTGCTCAGCAGCGTCGCCTTCCATGTCCTGAAGGGCCTGGACTACGAGGAGGCCGCGGTCTCCGCGGTCCTGCTCGTCGCGCTGGTCACATTCCGGTCGGAGTTCTACGCCGAAGGGGACCCTCGGACCCGCTGGCGGGCGCTCGGCTCCTTCCTGATCCTGTTCATGTCCAGCTACCTGCTCGGGCTCGCCCTGATCGGGCTGCGCGCGAGCTCGCTCGTCGAGCCGTTCCGGGTCAGCACCGCCTCGGCCGAGGTGGTGTTGGGCTTCGCTGGCGTGAACGGTCCGGTGGCCTTCCTTCCCAGCCATCGAGGTGAGCGCAGCGCCGACCTGGTGGCCGACTCGCTGTTCGCGCTGGGGCTGCTGACCGGTGTCTCGACGGCCTACCTGGTGCTCCGACCGGCCGAGCCGATTGCTCGCCTGAGCCCCGAGGACGAGGCCCGGATGCGGGCGCTGCTGACCCGGCAGGGCGGCCGTGACTCGCTCGGCTATTTTGCCCTCCGCCGCGACAAGAGCGTGATCTGGTCCCCGACCGGCAAAGCCTGCGTGGCCTACCGGGTGGTTTCCGGGGTGATGCTCGCCAGCGGCGATCCGCTCGGCGACCCGGAGGCCTGGCCAGGCGCGCTGGCGGCGTTTCTGGAGATGGCCGACCGGCACGCCTGGACCCCGGCGGTGATGGGATGCGGCGAGCAGGCCGGTGTCGTCTGGGCGCGGGCGGGCCTGTCTGCGCTCGAGATCGGTGACGAGGCCGTCGTCGACGTCGCCGACTTCAGCCTGGAGGGGCGGGCGATGCGCAACGTCCGGCAGGCCGTCGCCCGGGTCGAGCGATCGGGCTACACCGTGGACGTACGCCGGGCCAGCGACATCGGCGAGCAGGAGGGTGCGGGTCTGCGGGCGCAGGCGCAGGCCTGGCGGGGCGCCGAGACCGAGCGCGGTTTCTCGATGGCGCTGGGCCGCTTCGGCGACCCGGCCGACCCGGACTGCGTCGCGGTGCTCGCCTTCCAGGACGGCGCGCTGCGGGGCTTCCTGCACTTCGTGCCCTGGGGACCGGACGGGCTGTCGCTGGACCTGATGCGGCGCGACCGCGAGGCCGACAACGGCGTCAACGAGTTGCTCATCACCAAGGCGCTGCAGGCTGGGCCGGCCCTCGGGGTCACCCGCTTCTCGCTGAACTTCGCGGTCTTCCGCTCCTCACTCGAGCGGGGCGAGCGGCTCGGCGCCGGCCCGGTCCTGCGGGCCTGGCGGGGCTTTTTGCTGTTCGCCTCGAGGTGGTTCCAGATCGAGACGCTCTACCGGTTCAACGCGAAGTTCCGGCCGATCTGGGAACCCCGGTTCGTCTGCTACCCGACGGCCCGGGACCTGCCGCGGGTCGCCCTCGCGGCCCTAGAAGCCGAAGCGTTTCTCGTCTGGCCCCGGCCGTTCCGCCGCCGCGACTGACGGCCGCTGTCAGCCGCTGTGCGCGACCTCCAAGGCCGCCAGGAAACGCTCGAGCGGACTTTCCAGCCCCCACCGGTCCGACAGGGCCAGTAGCCGGGCCGGATCTCGGGGTTCGCTCGGGAGCGCGTCGTCGTAGACAGGCAGGTCCAGGTCGCACACCACCCGGGTGACCGCCGGGCCCACCGCCAGGTAGTCCCGGGCGGCCTCGAGCTTCGCCCGCGAGCCGGCCGGGAAGCCGTCCTGGGTGCCGTCGTCCAACGCCGCAATGATCATTTCGATGGTGCCGAACCGGCTCACGAGCGCCGCCGCCGTCTTGTCCCCGATGCCCTTGACCCCGGGCAGTCCATCGCTGGGATCGCCTCGCAGCACAGCGAAGTCGGCGTACGCCGTGCCGGGGATGCCGTATTTCACGGCCACCGTCGCCTCGGCGTACGGCTTCATCTTCTCCACCGCGTAGAGCACCCGGACCGGCCGGTCGTCACGGACGAGCTGCAGCAGATCCCGGTCGCCGGTGACGATGTCGACCGCGCCGGGCTCCCGGCTGGCCAGGGTGCCGATCACGTCGTCGGCTTCGTAGCCCGCCGCGCCGACGACCGGCACCCCGAGCGCCTCGAGGACCTGTTCGATCACCTCGACCTGCGCGGCGAGCTCGGCCGGTTCGGCCTCGGCGCCCCCCGCCAGGGTCCGGTGCAGCTTGTACGACGGGACAGCGGCGACCCGGAACGCCGGCCGCCAGTCGAGGTCGACGGTGGCGACCAGGCGGGCCGGCCGGGTGTCCCGAACGACCCGCGCGACCAGGTCGAGGAACCCCCGGACGGCATTGACCGGCTCGTCGCGGGGCGAGCGGACCGAGTCAGGGACGCCGTGGAACGCGCGGTACCACAGGGCGGGGGAGTCGAGCAGGGTCAGCTGTCCTGGCACCTGCGCACCCTCTCACCCGGCGGTTAACCTCGGGGCAACGCCGCCAGTGTTGGGAGTTCATATGCCACCCGTCGTCCGCACCCTGCCCTCCGCCGAGGCCGAGGGCCTGCTGGAGTTGACCCGTGATCTGGCCCGGGGCGAGCTCGCGCCGCGGGTCGATGAGATGGAGGCGGCCGGACAGTTCCCGCGCGAGATCTTCCGGACACTGGGCAAGGCCGGCCTGCTGGGGCTGCCCTACGCCGAGGACCTCGGTGGCGGCGGCCAGTCCTACGAGGTCTATCTGCAGGTGCTGGAGGAGCTGAGCCGGGTCTGGGCCGCGGTGGCCGTCGGGGTCAGCGTCCACACCCTCGCCTGCTTCCCGGTCGCGGAGTGGGGCACGGCCGACCAGCGCGAACGGTTCCTGCCGGAGATGCTCGGCGGCGAGCTGCTCGGTGCCTACTGTCTGTCGGAGGCGCACAGCGGCTCGGACGCCGCGGCGCTGTCGACCCGGGCGGTCCGCCAGGGCGACGACTACGTCGTCGACGGGACCAAGGCCTGGGTGACCCACGGCGGGCACGCCGACTTCTACAACCTGATGGTCCGCACCGGCGGGCCCGGCCCGACCGGCATCTCGTGCCTGCTCGCCGACGCCGCGACGCCGGGCATGTCGGCGCTGGCGCCCGAGCGCAAGATGGGGATGCGCTCCTCGCACACCGCCTCGATGGCGCTGGAGGGTGCCCGGGTGCCGGCCGACCGGCTGCTGGCCGGTGCGGGCGACGGCTTCCGGATCGCGATGAGCGCCCTGGACAGCGGGCGGCTCGGCATCGCGGCCTGCGCGGTCGGCCTGGCCCAAGCGGCGCTCGACGTCGCGGTCGACTACGCGATCGGGCGGCGACAGTTCGGCTCGGCGATCGCGGACTTTCAGGGTGTGTCGTTCCTGCTCGCCGACATGGCGACCGGGATCGAAGCCGCGCGCGCGCTCTACCTGGCGGCGGCCCGCCTGAAAGACGCTGGCCGCCCGTACGCCGCAC
>JBKJOO010000209.1:0-9064 GCA_046595615.1 Mycobacteriales bacterium
GCGCGCTTTTGTAGCCGTCGTCCTGGGAGCCGTTTGGACCGCCCATTCCCCCGCGGGAAAGACGGGTCGCCAGCGAGTCGGGGCGACTCGCTGTTCGTTGACCAATTGCGCCGATGGCGGTGGCGAAGCGTCCGACTATTCGGCGCCGACTTCACCTGTGACGGTCGTTCCGCCGACGATATTCACCTTTTCAAGAATCGCCTTCTGGATTTTTTCCGCCAGCTCGGGCTTTTCTTTTAGGGCCTGCTTGGCGGCATCGCGGCCTTGCCCGACCAGGTTCCCTTCGTACGCGATCCAAGCGCCTTTTTTCTCGAGGATTTTGTGTTCAAGGCCGAGATCCAGCAGCGAGCCGATCTTGGAGATGCCCTCATCGTACATGATGTCGAATTCGCACTCGGTGAACGGAGGGGCGATCTTGTTCTTCACGATTTTGATCTTCGTGCGATTGCCGATTACCCTGCCTTCGGGCGTCTTGATCTGGTCCTTGCGCCGGATGTCGATGCGGACCGACGAGAAGAACTTGAGGGCACGACCGCCGGAGGTGGTCTCGGGGTTGCCGAACATGACGCCAATCTTCTCGCGCAGTTGGTTGATGAAGACCACGGAGGTCTTTGACCGCGCGATCGCGCCGGTCAGCTTGCGGAGTGCCTGGCTCATGAGTCGGGCCTGCAAGCCGACGTGCGAGTCGCCGATCTCGCCTTCGACCTCGCTGCGCGGGACCAGGGCGGCGACCGAGTCGATGACGATGATGTCGAGCGCGCCCGAACGCACCAGCATGTCGGCGATCTCCAGGGCCTGCTCGCCGGTGTCGGGCTGCGAGACGAGCAGCGCGTCGGTGTCGACCCCCAGCTTCTTGGCATACTCCGGGTCGAGGGCGTGCTCGGCGTCGATGAAGGCCGCGATGCCGCCGGCCGCCTGGGCGTTGGCCACGGCGTGCAGGGCGACCGTGGTCTTGCCGGAGGACTCCGGGCCGTAGATCTCGACGACGCGGCCGCGCGGCAGCCCACCGATGCCGAGCGCGACGTCGAGCGCGATGGACCCGGTCGGAATGACCGAGATCGGGGCGCGCACCTCGTCGCCGAGGCGCATGACCGAGCCCTTGCCGAAGTTCTTGTCGATCTGTGCGAGGGCCATCTCGAGGGCCTTCTCGCGGTCAGGTCCAGCCATTGCGTCTCCCGGTGTCGTAGCGGCGGTCCGATCTGCGGTGCACGCTAGGAGCGGCCACCGACAGAAAACGGCGCTGGCACGAACCTGTGGACACCCGGACTTCCTGTGGACAGTAGGCCGAACACCTGTTCGACCACGCGCGACACGCCGGTCAGCATGCGGTCACCTGTCGACGGGGGCCGCGCCGACCGCCTCGACGACGGCGCGCCAGACGCCCTTGAGGTCGTCACCGGCGTCCAGGGCCTGCTGCACGGTCCGCCCGTCCAGGGTGGCGAGGACCTGGTCCGCGGCGTACGAGCGGGCGTAGGCGGGGCCGAAGCGCCGCTCCATCCGGTTCCAGAAGTCAGACAGGCGCACACGTCGAGCGTAGGCGCTTGCTGCGATGCTCCGCCGGTGACGACCGGTGGTCAGGCGGGTGGTCAGCCGGGTGAGCAGCCGAGCACGCCGGCCCGCCCTCGGCAGGAGCGGGCCACCCCCGGCCGCACCCGGGGTCCAGCCCGCGAGGTCCTGGCCGCCGCCGTAGCCTCGGTGCTCCTTGTCGTGGTCATCAAATGGCCGGTGGTGGCGCACCTCGGGTCCGGCCTGCCAGTCGATCTCGGCGACCCGCTGCTACAGACCTGGCAACTTGCCTGGGGGCCGCACGCCCTGCTGCATCAGGTGACCCACCCGTTCGACGCCAACGCCTTCTGGCCGCTGCACCGCAGCCTGGCCTTCTCGGACTCCCTGCTGGGGCTGGCCCCACTCGGGCTGCTGTTCGGCACCGGGCCGTCAGCCGCCGTCGCTCGCTACGACACGATCTATCTGCTGAGCTACGCGGCAGCGACAACGGCGGCCTACTGCCTGGCCCGCCAGCTCCGTGCGAGCCGTGGCGCGGCTGCGGTCGCTGGCGCCGCCTTCGCCTACGCCCCATGGCATCTCGCCCAGGACAGTCACCTGCAGATCCTGCTGAGCGCCGGCCTGCCCGCCTCGTTCGCCTTGCTCGCCCGTGGTCATGGGATCGGCGGCCCGGTCCGGCCGCGGCTCGTCGTGGCCGGATGGGCGGTCGCCGCGTGGCAGGTCAGCCTCGGCTTCGGTCTCGGGCTGCAACTGACCTACGCCCTCGGCGCGCTGACCGTGCTGGTCGCGGCCCGGCACGTCGTACGCCGTCGCCGGGGTCGGACCGGGCCGGCTCCGCGAGCCCTGCTCGGGGCCGAGATCGTCGGACTGGTCGGCTTCCTGGCGACCGCGGCAGCGTTCGGGCGGCCATATCTGCAGGTGGTCGCAGCGCACCCTGAGGCCCGCCGGCGGCTGGCCGAGGTGGCGCTCTACTCCCCGCCGGCGCACGCATTTGCCACGACGGCGGCGAACAACTGGCTGTGGGGCGACGCCCAGGCGGGGTTGCGTTCGTCGCTGGCCTCGCAGTCCGAGGGCGACCTCGCGGTCGGCGGGATGTTGCTCCTGCTGGCGGTCCTCGGCCTCGTCTGGGGCAGCTGGTCCCGAACGGCCAGGTGGTCACTCGCCGGCGCCGCGGTGAGTGTCGCTGCCTTCGCCATGGGCACCAAGCTCGCCGGCGGGCGCTTCACCTATCTGCTCCTCTACCACGACGCGCCCGGCTGGCAGGGGGTGCGGACCCCCGGTCGCCTGGTCGTCCTGGTGACCCTCGCACTGGCCCTGCTGGCCGCCACCGGCATCGACGGTGCGCTCCGCCGGTCGCCCCGGTTGCTCCACCGCACGATGCCCGTCCTGCTGGTGGCAGCGGTGCTGCTCGAGGGGCTCGGCTCGACCGCCACCCCGACCGCGCCACAGATCCCGGCCGGAGTCGCCGGTGCGCCGGGTCCGGTGCTCGTCCTGCCGAGCGATGAATTTCACGACTCGTGGGCGATGTGGTTCTCGACCGACGGCTTCGGCCCGCTGGTCAACGGGGCCAGCGGGTTCGTCCCCGTCGGTCTGGCGGCCCTGCGCCGTGATGTCGCGGGTTTCCCGGACGCCGCGTCGGTCGAGTTGCTCCGCAGCCGTGGGATCCGCCGCGTCGTACTTGTCCCGGCGTACGCCCAGCATTCGCCGTGGAGCGACGCCGCCGTCAAAGGGGTGGCAGGGCTGCCGTTGGTGCGACGACAGGAGCGCAACTCGGTGGTGTTCGACCTGCAGCCGGGCGGCTGAGGAGCACCGCGATCGCCAGCACCAACACCACCGAAGGGTTCCTCACCAACTCGTGTGGATAGCCGAGCGTGAGATAGCTCAGCGACGCCAGCACCACGACCATGCCCAGCAGGACCCCGTCGAGCAGGGTGCGCATCCGCAGCGCCGTCACCGACGCGGCGAGCACCACCGCGGCGACGGCGATCAGGACCGGCGCGACGATCGCCCCGATCTGCGACTGGTCGGCACTGCCGCCCGACAAGCCGTGGGCGAAGGCGAACGTGTCGAGCCAGCCCTGCACCGGGATCGCCTTGTTGCCGGGCGGCATGATGTCCGGCCACACCCCGAGCTGAAGGCGGACGTAGACCTGCCAGAGGGCCAGCGCCAGTGGCCCAGCGGCCAGCGCAACCATGCTCCGGCCGAGCTGCGGCGGCGGCGTCCGGCGGCGCGTCCACTCCACCGCCTCCCACAGGGCCAGTCCGGCCGGCACCGTGACGTAGGCCTCCTTGGTCAGACACAGCAGCACCAGAAGACCGGCGGCACCGGCGATGTGGCGACGTGACCAGGCCAGCAGCACGAGGGCCGCCAGCGCAGTGCCGACGGTCTCGGTGGTGCTGACGGTCACGGCGTACAGCAGACCTGGACTGCTGGCGACGAGCAGCCCGCCCCACGGGGTGCGGCCGAGCTGCACCGACAGACGACTCACCGCGTACGCCGCGACAGCAGCGCCGAGGAGCGTCAACGCGAGCAGCGCCGACGGGACCGAGCGCGGCCGGCCGAGTGCGACGACCCGGGCCAGCCAGCCGAACATCGGATGGCCGTAGCGGTAGGGCGCCTGGTCGATGAGCCGGTGCTCGCGGCCGTGCAGCAGCGGGTCTCGCGCGATCACGTAGTAGTACACGCCGTCGTAGTGCTCGACCGGGTTGACGAAGGCGAACCCCGGGTCACTCGCGCGGGCCACCGCCGCCATCGGCTCGTCGCGCGAGAGCTTCACCAGCGCGCTCGACGCGAACCTGCCGTCCTGCGCGGCGAAGCAGGCCAGGAGCGACGTCGCGACGGCGACCAGCGCGCAGGCGAGGGCGACCAGTACGTCGCGGCGCCCCCTGGTCACGCCGGCCATCCTGGCAGCGCTGTCACCGCAGCAGCGCGGCGCCCTCACCGAGCAGCCGGCGGGGTCCCTGCTCCAGGTCGACGCCGGGCGGGAGCAGCCGCACGCCCGCGTGCAGCAAGGTCACGCCGGACCGCCCGACGAGCACCGGGTCGAGCAGCACCTCGGCGACCTCGGGCAGTTCCTCGCCGAGCCGCGCGACCCGGTGCAGCACATCCTCGAGCGCCGCCCGGTCGGCGCCGTCCAGCAGCGAGGCGCCACGGATGGCGGCGACGAGCTCGGTGGCGTCCCGGTCGGTCAGCGGCAGCGTCACCGTGACCGGGTCGACCAGCAGATCGGCTGCGACGCCGCCCAACCGCAGGGACAGCAGCGGCCCGACGGCGACGTCCTGGACCAGGCGCACGACGGTCGACACGCCGGGCGGCGCCATCGGCTGCACCAGCAGTTGGCTCGGGCCGATCAGGGCCTGGACCGACGTCCAGGCCTCGATCAGCTCGGTCTCGGTGTCGATGGACAGCCGGACGGCGCCGACGTCGACCCGGTTGCGCCATCGGGCATCCGGGCTCTTCAGGGCAACCGGCCAGCCCAGGCGGTGGGCCGCGGCGACGGCCTCGTCCAGACCGGCCACGCGGACCGTCGGCCACGCGGTCAGCCCGAAGGCAGCGAGCAGCCCGGCGGCCGCCTGCGGCGGGAGCCACTGCCCATCCTGGTCGTGTCCGGCCACGACGTCACGCGCGCGGCCCCGCGAGATGCCTTGCAGGGCAGGCACATGACCTTGCGGCCGAGCCCGCCAGGTCGCGTACGCCGCGGCTCGGGCGAGCGCGAGGGCAGCGGACTCCGGTGAGGCGAAGGACGGCACCGACCCCGGGCCGGGTGCGTCCCCGGGGGGGTGGACGCGCAGGCCCGGCGGCACCCCGTCGTGGCCGAGGAACGAGGCGAGCACCGGCAACTCGGCCGTCCTGCCGGCCTCGAGCAGGGCGGCGGCGAGGGCGTCCTCGGCGATGTGCGGGGTGACGAGCGCGAGCACGGCGTCGACCGAACCGGAGGCGGCAACGAGCTGGAGCGCGGTCCGGAAATGCTCCGGGAGCGCAAGCGGCCCGAGGTCGACCGGATTGGCCGTCTCGGTCGTGCCGGCGAGCTCACGCAGCACAGCTTGGACGCTGTCCGGCAGCGGCGGCACCGTCAACCCGACCGCCCGGCAACTGTCGGCCGCCAGCGACGCGAGCGCGGAGGACATGCCGACGATGCCGACCCGACGGCCGGCCGGCAGCGGCTGCAGGACGAGCAGCTGTGCGACCTCGAACAGCTGCGCGAGGGTGTCGACCCGCACGACACCGGCGCCGGCGAACAGCGCGTCGACGGCTGCGTCACCGGCGCCCCGGCCGCTCTTGAGGGCGACGACCGGCTTGTCGCGACCGAGCACCCGCGCGATCCGGGCGAACTTGCGCGGGTTGCCGAACCCCTGCAGGTGCAGCAGCACCACGTCGGTGCGCACGTCCTGCTGCCAGTACTGCATCAGGTCGTTGCCGGAAACATCGGCCCGGTCGCCGATCGAGACAAACGTGGACAGCCCCAGCGACCGGCGGTCGGCCTCGGCCAGCACCGTCCCGGCGAGCGCCCCCGACTGGCTGAAGACCCCCACCCGGCCGACCAGCGCCGCGCCGACCGCGAAGGCCGCATGCAGGCGCACCGCGGGATCGGTGTTGAGCACACCCATCGCATTCGGCCCGATCAGCCGCATCCCGCCGTCGCGGGCGAGCCGCACCACCTCGGCCAGCCGGGCCTGGCCCGCCTCCCCTGCGTCGGCGAAGCCGCCGGACACGATCAGCAGCCCGCGCACCCGCTTCTCGGCGCAGGCGGCCACGACGCCGGCGACCTGCGTGGCCGGCACCACAACGACCGCCAGGTCGACATCGTCTGGCACGTCCCGGACGTCGGCGTACGCCCGGACACTCGCGACGTGTGACGCTTGCGGGTTGACCGGATAGACCGGCCCTTCGAAACCGTGCTCCAGCAGGGACCGGAACACCTCGTGCCCGGCGGTGCCCCGCTGCCGGCTCGCGCCGATGACGGCGACGGTCTTCGGCGAGAGCAGTCGCTCGACGCTGCGCGCCTCGGCCCGGTGCTCGCGCGCCCGCACCACCTCCCGGGAGGCCGGGGTCTGCTTGATCGGGAAAACCAACTCGACGTAGCCGTCGGACATGTGGCGTTCGATCTCGAAGCCGGCGCTCTTGAAGACCTCGATCATCCGGCGGTTGCTCGGCAGGACGTTGGCGACGAACCGGTCGACGTGCCGCTCCTGCGCCGCCGATTCCAGATGCTCGAGCAGCAGCGAGCCCAGACCGCGTCCCTGGTGGGCATCCTCGACGACAACCGCAACCTCGGCGTCGGTCGTGCCGGGGAGCTTGTCGCAGCGCACCACCCCCACGATCTGGTCGCGCAGCAGGGCCACGACGGCCACCCGCTCGTCGTGGTCGACGTTGGTGAAGCGCTCGACCTCGCGGGCCGACAGGGTGCGCACCATCGAGAAAAAGCGCATGTAGACGGTGTCCGGCGAAAGCCGGGAGTGAAACGCCCGGAGCCGGTCGGCGTCGTCCGGCGTGATCGGCCGCAGGTGCACCGTCCCGCCGTCGGCCAGCACGGCGTCGGCCTCCCAGTGCCGCGGATAGCTCATCTGCCCATCCTGCCGCCTCCACCGCACGGCCGGGGCGTCGGGCGCGCGGCTATCGGGCGCACCGGCGAGGATGGGTCGATGACGGCGCTCGAGCGGTTCTCCCCGGCCACGAAGGCGTGGTTCGAAGGGGCGTTCGCGGCGCCGACAGCCGCCCAGGAGGGCGCCTGGTCGGCGATCAGCAGCGGTGTCGACACCCTCGTCGTGGCACCGACCGGCTCGGGCAAGACCCTGTCGGCCTTCCTGTGGTCACTCGACCGGCTGGCGACCGCGCCGGTCCCCGAGGAACCCCGCCGGCGCTGCCGGGTGCTCTACGTCAGCCCGCTCAAAGCCCTCGCCGTCGATGTCGAGCGCAACCTGCGGGCGCCGCTGACCGGGATCCGGCAGGCCGCCCAGCGCCTCGGGTTGCCGGTGCCGGACATCCGGGTCGGGACCCGGTCGGGCGACACCCCGGCCGATGAGCGACGGGCGTTCAACAAGACGCCGCCGGACATCTTCATCACCACTCCGGAGTCGCTGTTCCTGGTGCTGACCAGCGCCGCCCGGGAGTCACTGCTCGGCGTCGACACGGTCATCGTCGACGAGGTGCACGCCGTCTCCGGCACCAAACGCGGGGCGCACCTCGCACTCAGCCTCGAACGACTGGATGCCCTGCTGGACAAGCCCGCCCAGCGGATCGGTCTGTCGGCGACGGTCCGGCCGATCGAGGAGGTCGCGCGCTTTCTCGGTGGCCAGCGCGAGGTCACCGTCGTCCACCCCCGCAGCGCCAAGACGATCGAGCTCGAGGTCGTCGTGCCGGTCGAGGACATGTCGCTGCTTGGCGAGTCGACGGGCCCGGTGCGCGGCGGCTCCGCGGCCGGCGCCGAGCCCCGGGCGTCGATCTGGCCAGCCGTCGAAGAGCGCATCGTGGACCTCATCGAGGGCCACCGGTCGACCATCGTGTTCTGCAACTCCCGGCGCCTCGCCGAGCGCCTGACCAGCCGACTCAACGAGATCGCCACCGAACGCAGCTTCCCCGAGGCCGAACCGCACGACTTCGCGCGCCCCGACGGGTCGGCCGGAGTGAAGCACTTCCCGGCGCAGCTGATCGCGGCGTCCGGCCAGGGCAAGGGCTCCGCCCCGTGGGGCAACGGCCTGCCAGCCGACGCCGCCGGCTCGGTCGAGATCGCCCGGGCCCACCACGGCTCGGTGTCGCGCGAGCAACGCTCCGAGATCGAGGAGGCACTGAAGGCCGGGCGATTGCCGGCGGTGGTCGCGACCAGCTCGCTCGAGCTCGGGATCGACATGGGAGCGGTCGATCTCGTCATCCAGGTCGAGTCGCCACCGTCGGTCGCGAGCGGCCTGCAGAGGGTCGGCCGGGCCGGCCACCAGGTCGGGGCGGTGAGCCGGGGCGTCATCCTGCCGAAATACCGCGGCGACCTGGTGCAGTGCGCAGTCGTCGCCGAGCGGATGGTCCAGCCCGGCGGCGCCGGCATCGAGTCGACGACCTACCCCCGCAATCCGCTCGACGTCCTGGCCCAGCAGATCGTCGCGATGTGCGCTCTGGAATCCTGGGACGTCGAGGATCTCGCCGCCGTCGTACGCCGGGCCGCGCCGTTCTCCGGACTCCCGCAGAGCGCCCTGGAGGCGACCCTCGACATGCTGTCGGGGCGCTATCCGAGCGACGACTTCGCCGAGCTGCGGCCGCGGATCACCTGGGACCGGGTGACGGGCATGCTCACCGGACGGCCTGGTGCGCAACGACTTGCGGTCACCAGCGGCGGCACGATCCCCGATCGCGGCATGTTCGGCGTCTTCCTCGTCGGCGAGCGAAAGAGTCGGGTCGGCGAGCTCGACGAGGAGATGGTCTACGAGTCGCGGGTCGGCGACGTCTTCCTGCTCGGCAGCAGTGCCTGGCGGATCGAGGACATCAGCCACGACCAGGTGCTGGTCACCCCCGCCCCCGGTCAGCCGGGCCGGATGCCGTACTGGCACGGCGATGCGCCCGGTCGGCCGATCGA
>JBKJOO010000300.1:0-5837 GCA_046595615.1 Mycobacteriales bacterium
CGAGGGCCGGCAGGGCCGCGGTGGCCGTACCCATCTGGTCTCACCGGAGGTCGCCGCCGCGACCGCCGTCGTTGGCCGCCTCGCGGCCCCTGCAGACCTGGGGGTCTGAGCCATGGAGCCGTTCATCAGCCACACCGGGACCGCCGTCGCCCTGCGACGTAGCGACGTCGACACCGACCAGATCATCCCGAGCGACTGGCTCAAGCAGGTCGCGCGGACTGGCTTCGGCAAGGGGTTGTTCAGCGAGTGGCGCGAGGATCCGGCCTTCGTGCTGAACCGCCCGGAGCATCTCGGGGCCAGCATCTTGCTGGCGGGGGAGAACTTCGGCACCGGATCGTCGCGCGAGCACGCCGTCTGGGCGCTCACCGACTACGGCTTCAAGGCCGTCATCAGCGCCCAGTTCGCCGACATCTTCCGCGGCAACTCACTCAAGGGCGGCCTGTTGCCGGTGCAGTTGCCGAGCGACGTCGTCGGGCGGCTGATGTCGCTGGTCGAGGCCGACCCGACGGCCGGTGTCATCGTCGACCTGGCCGCCCGGGAGGTCCGCAGCGGCGAGATCGTCGCGGCCTTCGAGCTCGACGACTTCACCCGCTGGCGGCTCATGGAGGGCCTGGACGACATCGGTCTGACCCTGCGCCATCAGGACGACATCACCGCCTACGAGGGTCGCCGCCCGTCCTGGAAGCCCGTCACCGCGCGACAATGACCCGGTACGACGCGCCGGGGGCCGTCCTGGCCCGTCGACCTGGCACGATGACGGCGTGACCGACGACGAGCTGTTCGAGGACCTGTCCCGGCGGCTGCGCGAGGCGCATCGTCGGGTCGGTTCTTTGGACGTCCCGCAGGAGCAAAAGGCCCGTGTAGTAACGAGACTGCTCGCTGTAAGCGATGCCGCCAAGCACGACCTGGGCAGGGCCTCGGCCCGCCTCGAAGCCCTACTGGCCGACCTCGATGCCGGCCGTTTTCCCACCCCTGAAGGGTGAGCAGGGGGCACAAGCACTGCGACACAAGGAAAGTGCTTGTGTCGAGGTGGTCGACGTGGGCCGCTTACGCCTCTACCGTTCCGTGACAAGAGGCAGAGCGCCTCAACAGTCCTGGGAGGACCGCTGTGAACAAGGCAGATCTGATCGAGGCGCTCGCTGAGCGGCTGGGCGACAAGAAGGCCGCCACCGCCGCCGTCGAAGCCGTCGTCGACACCGTGACCCGCGCCGTCGTCAAGGGCGAGAAGGTCGCCATCGCCGGGTTCGGGGTGTTCGAGCGGGTGGAGCGCGCCGCTCGGACCGCCCGAAACCCAGCGACTGGCGCGACGGTCAAGCTCAAGAAGACCGCGGTGCCGAAGTTCCGCCCCGGGCAGGGGTTCAAGGACGTCGTGAGTGGCGCCAAGAAGATTGCTGCCACCGGGCCAAGCGTGGGCCGCCTCGCCGGCACCGCCGCCCGGGCCGGCGGCACGGCGGCGCGCAAGGCTGCCGCCCCGGCCAAGGCCGCCGCCAAGGCGACAACGACGCGCAAGGCCGCTCCGGTCAAGGCGGCGACCAAGGCCGTCACCACCAGGGCGACGAAGGCGACGGCCGCCAAGGCTGCGCCGGTCCGAGCCGCGGCCGCCAAGGCCCCGACCCGCGCGACTGCCAAAGCCACCACCGCCACCCGGGCCGCCGCCAAGGCTGCGGCACCGGCGAAGAAGGCTCCGGCCAAGCGGGCCGCCGCCAAGCGCTAGGCATCATCCGATGAAGGCCCCGGCTGCGGCCGGGGCCTTCATCATGGGGCCCGGCCCGGCCCGGGCTCAGGGGTGCGGCAGCCGGAGCTGCACGACGACCTCGCCAACGAGCTGGACCTGCACGCGCTGGCCGGGCCGCAGCAGCCGGATCCCGCTGCCGACCAGAGCGGCTGGCCCCACCTCGAACCGCCGGCCGTCGTCCAGGACGACACCAGCCCCGGATCCGTCGTACGACGTGACGGTGGCCTGCATCTCAGTGGACCTGTTCGGCGAGCGCCGCGGTGTGTCGACCGACCCCGAGCCGCAGCGCGATCGCGAGGTCTGCCGGGGTGTCGACGTCCTGCCGGAGCCCGGCTGCGCCGGGCAACTCGACCGCCCCCGAGGCGAGGTGCGCACGGCGCGACAACGGGCCGTAGGCCGGCTGCAGCGCAGCGCCTGGACCGGCGGCCAGCAACGTGGTGCCCTCGCCGGCCGCATCCGCCACGAAGGCCCGGGCGCCAGCCATCACCTGCAGCAGGGTGCCGGCGAGGTCCGCCGAGCGCAACGCCGGCAGATCGGCTGACAGGGTGGCGATACCGAGGGTGTCGTCGATGGCCCTGAGCAGGTCCGCCCCGTGCGTCAGCGCCGGGTTGAGACCGGCGTCCGGCGAATCCGGGGCGATCCGCGCACCGATGGCAGCCAGCATGTCGGCGGCCCGCGGGTCGTCGGTGATGACGAGCACCCGGGCGACGAGGGCGCAGCCGAGCGCTGCGTCGACCACGTCGGCCGCGAACGCGAGGGCGAGGGCCTGCCGGAGGTCGTCGCGGTAGGAAGCGAGGCGGGTCTTGGCGAGCGCGAGGCGCTTGACGGGTACCACCACCCCCCACGAGACCGCCACGGGCACACCCTCGCAGAGGCTCCTCGACACTGTCGTAGCCGCACGCGAGACTCCCTGCGTCGGCGTCGGTCCGGCCACGAGAGGAGCTCGGCGTGCGGCTGGGTCGGATCGGCTTCTGGTACCGCCTCGCGGTGCTGCTCCTCAAGCCGCCGCTGCTTGTCCTGACCAGGAGGGACTGGCAGGGGCTCGAGCACGTGCCGGTGGACGGCGGCGTGCTGATCGCCGCGAACCACATCTCGGTGGTCGACCCGACGGCGCTCGCCGACTTCCTCGTCTTCGGTTGCCGGCGGCTGCCCCGCTATCTCGCCAAGGCCGGGATGTTCGTCGGCAGAGGCCTCGTGCCGAGCGTCATGCGCGGCGCCGGACAGATTCCGGTGCACCGCGGGTCGGCCGACGCGTCGCTGGCGCTGCGCGACGCGGTGTCGGCGTTGCAGGCGGGGGAGTGCGTCACGATCTACCCTGAGGGCACGGTCACCCGTGACCCCGGCAAATGGCCGATGCTGGCCAGGACCGGCGTGGCCCGCCTCGCTCTGCTGTCGGACGTGCCGGTCGTCCCCGTCGCGCAATGGGGCGCCCAGGAGATCCACGACACCTACCGGACCAAGGGGGTGCACCTGCTGCCCCGGCACACCATGCGGCTGCTGGCCGGACCGCCGGTCGACCTCTCGCCCTGGCAGGGCAAGGAGTTGACGGCCGAGGTGCTGCGCGAGGCGACAGCCGCGGTGATGTCGGCGATCACCGCCAACCTCGAGGTGCTGCGCGGCACGGCGGCGCCTGCGGCCGTGCACGACCCAGGTCTGGCCCGCTCCGGCGACAGCGGCGCAGCGTGACCCGGGCTGCGGTGCTCGGGACGGGTTCCTGGGGAACGGCGTACGGAAAGGTGTTAGCCGACGCGGGGACCGAGGTGGTGTTGTGGGCGCGGCGTGAGCAGCTCGCCGCGGCGGTCCGCGACACCCACGAGAACCCCGATTACCTGCCGGGTGTCCGCCTCCCGGACAACCTGACCGCCACCGGTGATGCGCTCGAAGCCGTCGACGGTGCCGATTTCGTCGTACTGGCGGTGCCCTCGCAGAGCCTGCGCGCCAACCTCGGGGCCGTCGCGTCGGGCCTGGCCCAGGGCGCCGTCCTCGTCAGCCTGATCAAGGGCGTGGAGCTCGGCACGACCAAGCGGATGAGTGAGGTCATCGCCGAGGTCGGCGATGTGCCGTTCTCTCACGTCGCCGTCGTGACCGGTCCGAACCTCGCCAAGGAGATCGCCTTCGGCCAGCCGGCGGCGACCGTTGTGGCGTGCAGCGACCTCGGCGTCGCGTCCCGGCTGCAGCGGGCCTGCGCGACGGGATACTTTCGGCCCTACACCAACGTCGACGTCGTGGGATGCGAGCTTGGGGGCGCCGTGAAGAACGTCATCGCGCTCGCCACCGGCATGGCCGAGGGGATGGGGTTCGGCGACAACACCAAGGCTTCGCTCATCACCCGCGGCCTGGCCGAGACGTCCCGGCTCGGTGTGGTCCTCGGCGCCGATCCGATGACGTTCGCCGGCCTGGCCGGCCTCGGCGATCTGGTGGCCACCTGCACCTCACCGCTGTCGCGCAACCGCACCTTCGGGATGAAGCTCGGTCGCGGCGAGACCCTCGAGCAGATCCTGGGCCAGAAGCAACAGACCGCCGAAGGTGTCAAGAGCTGCCGGTCGATCCTCGACCTGGCCCGTAAGCACAACGTGGATATGCCGATCACCGAGCATGTCGTCGCCGTGGTGCACGACGGCATGACGCCGGCCGACATGGTGCGCGGCCTGATGAGCCGACCGGCAGCGAGCGAGTGAGGACACCAGGAGAGGGCACCCGGGCGGTGCACGGCCCGCCGCCGCCGCCCGTCCGTCAGCAGCCGCTGGTGCCCCCGGTGCACCGCACCGCGACCTTCGTGTTCGCCTCTGCCCGGCAGTGCGCTGAGGTGTTCGCGGGTCACGAGCCTGGCTGGTCCTACAGCCGCACCGACAACCCGACAGCCCAGGGCTTCGCCGACGCCGTCGCGGCCCTCGAGGGCGTCGGCGTGGCCACACCGGTCGCCGGGCAGCCGTTCTCGAGCGGGATGGCCGCCATCTCCAGCACCTTGATGGCGTTGACACAGGCCGGTTCGCACGTCGTCGCTCCCCGCGAGGTCTACGGCGGGACGTGGGCACTGCTGACCCGCCAGCTCGCCCGCTTCGGGGTCGCGACGACGTTCGTGGACTGCACCGACCCGGCTGCGGTGCGGGCGGCCCTGCGTCCCGCCACGGCGGTGCTGTGGGGTGAGGTGCTGGCCAACCCGACCATGACGGTGGCCGACCTGCCGGCCCTGTCGGCAGTGGCCCGCGAGGCGGGGGTGCCGTTCGTCGTCGACGCGACCTTCGCCTCGCCGGTGGTCTGCCGGCCGCTGGAGCACGGCGTCGACCTCGTCGTTCATTCGGCGACCAAATACCTCGGCGGGCACAGCGACGTAACCGGTGGTGTGGTCGTCGGCGCCCCGGACCTGGTGGCCCGGGTCCGTGCGGCCAGGGTCGATCTCGGCGGGGCGCTGTCACCCGACGACGCCGCCCTGCTGCACCGCGGGCTCGCCACCCTGCCGCTCCGTGTGGCCAGGCAGTGCGCCTCGGCCCTCGCCATCGCGACCGCGCTGGAGGCGCACCCGGCCGTCGCCGGTGTCGACCATCCCGGCCTGCCGTCGCACCGCAGCCACGCCCTGGCCCGCCGGTTGTTCGACGACGGCCGTTATGGCGCCGTGGTGACCGTGACGCCGCGGGGTGGGCGCGCTGCCGGCATGACCCTGATCGACGGCCTGCAGCTCATCCAGCGGGCGACCAGCCTCGGCGGCACCGTCAGCACCGCCGTGCACATCGCGAGCACCACCCACCTCGCCCTCGATGACGGCGCCCTCGCGGCGGCCGGGATCGACCCCGGCGCGGTACGCATCTCGATCGGTCTGGAGGACCCGGCCGACCTCATCGACGACCTCGCCGGGGCGCTGGCCGGGCTGACGCAGCCATGACCTCGGCCGACCCGAGGTGTGACTACCCGTCGTACGGGTGAAGGAGTCGTCATGGAGTCCTTCGATGTCGTCGTGCTCGGCGCCGGGTCCGCCGGTGAGTCCATCGCCAACGCCCTGGCCGAGGCGGGCCGTTCGGTCGCCCTCGTCGAGATGTTGCGGGTCGGTGGGGAATGCCCCTACGTCGCCTGCATGCCCAGCAAGTCGGCGCTGCGCAGCACCGAC
>JBKJOO010000317.1:0-7337 GCA_046595615.1 Mycobacteriales bacterium
GCAAGGTCGAGATCGTCACCGGCCCGGGCATCCGTCGACGCGTTCCCGACCGGGTCTGCGCGCTTGCGGTGCTGTCCATGGCAACCGCGTTCAGCGGTGGCGACCTGACCGGCGGGATCGTCGACGCGCTGCGACAGATCGCCGACGCCGCCGGTCGCCGGGACGGCCTGCCGCCGCTGCTCGAGGAGCACTCGACAGACCTGGCCCGCACCGGCCACTGACTGCCGGATCAGCCGAGGGCGTCCCGCTCGCGTGCCCGCAAAGCCCGCACCACCCCGTCGCGGCTCTCGAGCAGCAACCGCCGCAGTGAGGGAGCCACGTCGTCGGCCTGCAGGAAGGCGTCGGTCTTCTCGACCACCCGGGGCGATACCAGCAACGTCGGGTAGAGCCCGACCACGACGTTCTGCGCCATCTCCGCCGTCCTGGTCTGCCAGACCGCCGGGATCGCCGCGAAGTAGCTGCTGACGTACTGCTCGAGCAATTCTGCTTGCTCGGACACCCAGAAGCCGCTGATGACCGCGCTCTGCACGGCGTTGGGCAGCGAGTCGTCCTCGACCGCCAGTCGCCATGCCTCCGCCTTGGCCTCCGCTGTCGGCCGGGCCGCCTTGGCCGTCGCGGCTAGCCGCTGGCCGGCGGCGGTCGGGTCGCGCTGCAGCTCGGACTCGATCTCCTCGTCGCCAGCCGAACCGAGGATGACGAGGCGACGCAGCAGCAGCCAGCGCAGCTCGGCATCAACGGTCAGACCGGGCACGGTCGTGGATCCGTCGAGCAGCCCCGCCAGCAGCGCGACGTGCTCGGGCGCCGTGGCCAATGAGCCCAGGGCCCGCGTCCACGCCAGCTGGAGGTCGCTGCCCGGCTCGGCAGAGTGCACGGCGTCAAAGGCCGCCGTGGACAGAAGAGCGCGGCCCGTGGGTGCCCACCCCGGGTCGGCGAACATCGTGACCGCGGACTGGGCCTGCCGGAGCAGCGACTGCACGACGCCGATGTCGTCCTCGCCACCGATGCCGGCGAGGACGAGCTGGACGTAGTCGCGCGCAGGCATCTCGGCGTCGCGGGTCATGTCCCACGCGGCCGCCCAGCACAGCGCGCGCGGCAGTGAGTCGGTGAAGTCGCCGACGTGGTCCAGCAGCGTCTGCAGCGACCGCTCGTCGAGGCGGATCTTGGCGAAGGTCAGGTCGTCGTCGTTGACGAGCACGAGGTCGGGCTGCTTGCGACCGAGCAGTGCGGGCACATCGGTCTTTGCGCCGATGACGTCGAGCTCTTCTCGTCCAGAGCGGATCAGCCCTCCGTCGACGAGGTCGTACAGGCCGACCGCGACGCGATGCGACCGCAGGGTCGGGTAGTCGTCGGGCGCCTCCTGCGTCACGGAGAAGGAGGTGAACTGCCCGTCGGCGTCGGTTTCGAAGGAAGCCCGAAGGGTGTTGCATCCTGCCGTCTGAAGCCACTGCTCGCACCAGCTCGACAAGTCCCGACCGCTGGCGCTCTCGAGCTCCACGAGAAGGTCCTGCAACTCGGTGTTGGCGAACTCGTGCTTGCCGAAGTAGTCACGCAGTCCGGCCATGAAGGAGTCCTGACCGACCCAAGCGACGAGTTGCTTCAGGACCGACGCGCCCTTGGCGTAGGTGATGCCGTCGAAGTTGACCTTGACGGCTTCGATGTCGCTGATGTCGGCAGCGATCGGGTGCGTGCTCGGCAGCTGGTCCTGGCGGTACGCCCACGTCTTCTCGGTGTTGGCGAAGGTCGTCCAGCCGCCCTTGTAGCGCGTCGCCTCGACCTGGGCGAGCACCGACATGTACGTCGCGAACGACTCGTTCAGCCACAGGTCGTCCCACCACCGCATGGTGACGAGGTCGCCGAACCACATGTGCGCCATCTCGTGCAGCACCGTTTCGGCGCGCCGTTCGTAGGCCGCATCGGTCACCTTGGACCGGAAGACGTAGTCCTCGAGAAACGTGACGGCGCCGGCATTCTCCATCGCGCCGGCATTAAACTCCGGCACGAACAGCTGGTCGTACTTGCCGAACGGATAACGGAAACCGAAGACCCGGTGATAGAAGTCGAAGCCCTGTTTGGTGACGGTGAAAAGGTCCGCCGGCTTGAGGTGCTCGGCCAATGAGGCCCGGCAGTAGATGCCCAGTGGGATCCCGTCGTGCTCGTCGTGCACCGAGGCGTAAGGCCCGGCGATGAGCGCCGTGATGTACGTCGACATCCGGGGCGTCTCAGCGAACCGCCAGGTGCCCGGGTCGCCCGCGCCCGGCCGGTCGATCGGCGCGCCGTTGCTGACGACAACCCAGCCGCGGGGCGCCCGCACCGTCAACCGGAACACGGCCTTGAGGTCCGGCTGGTCGAAGCAGGCAAACATCCGGTGCGCGTCGAAGGTCTCGAACTGCGAGTAGAGGTAGACGCTGCTGTCAACCGGATCGATGAAGCGGTGCACCCCTTCGCCGGTGCGCATATAGGCGCAGTCGGCCTCGACGACGAGCTCGTTGACGGCGGCCAGATCGCGCAGCTGCAAGCGGTTGCCGTCGAACGCCTGCTGGGCAACGCCGTTCAGGGTCGCGCCGATCAGCGAGGGCGCCGTCAGGTCGACGTACGTCGTGGCACCGGGCTCGACGCAGGTGAACGAGATGACCGTCCGCGAACGGAAGGTCGTCTCGCCGGGTCGCTCCCCTGAGGCGTCGGCGAGATCGAGTTCCACGTCGTACGACGTGACCGCGATCAGGCGGGCCCGCTCGCGAGCCTCGTCGCGGTGGAGGTTGTTCTGGCTCACAGGTGTCGTGCCTCTCGTCGGTCTGACCCCCTCCCATCCTTCCACCTGGACCGGTTGGCGGCCGGGAAGGGTTGGCCGGGCGCTGTGGTTGTCGGGCCTATGACTGAGACGACCGCTGCGATGACCCGCATCGACTTCTGGTTCGACCCGCTCTGCCCCTGGGCGTGGATCACCTCGCGCTGGGTGCTCGAGGTCGAGCAGGTCCGCCCGATCACGACGTCGTGGAACATCATGAGCCTTGCGTACCTCAACGACGGCAAGGACATGTCGCAGGAGTACGTCGAGATGATGACCAAGGCGTGGGGGCCGGTGCGGGTCTGCATCGCGGCCCGGGCGCACACCGACGACCTGCTGCCGCTGTACACCGCGCTCGGCACGCGCATCCACCACGAGAAGATGGAACTCGGCGACCCTGCGTTGCTGACCGGCGCCCTCGAGGAGGCGGGCCTGCCCGCCTCGCTCGCCGAAGCGGCGACGGACGCATCGCTCGACGATCAGCTCAAGGCCGAGCACCACCGTGGGATGGACGCGGTCGGCATGGATGTCGGCACGCCGGTCATCCACGTCGACGGGGTGGCGTTCTTCGGCCCGGTGATGTCGCAGATCCCGCGTGGAGAGCAGGCCGGCCAGGTGTGGGACGGCGCCCGGCTGCTGGCCGGCTATCCGCACTTCTACGAGCTCAAGCGGACCCGGACCGAGGGTCCGATCTTCGACTAGGTTCGGTGCCATGGCGGCGACACCGGCGGACCGGACCACCTTCTTCATCGGTGGGCGGTGGGTGCAGGCGCCCGTCGCCGACGCACTCGTCGTCATCAATCCGGCTACCGAGCAGGCGCTCGCGACGGTCCCGGCCGGCACCACGTCTGACGTCGACGCAGCCGTCGCCGCCGCCCGGGAAGCCTTCGACCAATGGTCGACGACGCCCGCCGGCGAGCGGGCGGCGCTGCTCACCGCCACGGCCGACGCCCTCGAGGCGCGGACCGATGAGGTCGCCGCACTGATCTCCGCCGAGATGGGCGCCCCGTTGCCGTTCTCGGTCGCCGTGCAGGTCGGCAACCCCGTGCGGGTGCTCAGGTCCTACGCCACGATCCTCGAGACCTACTCCTTCGAGGAGCAGGTCACCAACTCCCTCGTCGTTCGCGAGGCGATCGGCGTCGTCGGCTGCATCACACCGTGGAACTACCCGCTGCACCAGGTGGTCGCAAAGGTCGCCGCGGCGCTCGCCGCGGGCTGCACCGTCGTGCTCAAGCCGAGCGAAGTCGCGCCGCTGTCGGCGTTCGTGCTCGCCGAGGTGTTCGAGCAGGTCGGCCTCCCGCCGGGCGTGTTCAACCTCGTCACCGGCCTCGGACCGGTCGTCGGGGAGGCCATCGCCGCCCACCCCGGTGTCGACATGGTGTCCTTCACCGGCTCGACCGCGGCCGGCAAGCGGGTCAGCGAGGTCGCTGCGGCCACCGTCAAGCGGGTGTCGCTCGAGCTCGGCGGCAAGAGCGCCTTCGTGATCCTCGACGACGCCGACCTCGCCAAGGCGGTCAAGGTCGGCCTGGGCAACGCGTTCATCAACGGTGGCCAGACCTGCACGGCCTGGACCCGGATGCTGGTGCCCGCTGACAAGCACGACGAGGTCGTCGCGCTCGTCAAGGCGGCGGCTGAGAAGTACACGGTGGGGGCGCCGGACGCCGAGGGCACCCGGATCGGGCCGATGGCCAACAGCAACCAGCTCAAGCGCGTGCGCGGCTACATCGAGCAAGCCCTCGCCGAGGGTGCCGAGCTCGTCACCGGTGGCGCCGAGCCGGTTGCCGAGACCGGCTACTACGTCCGGCCGACGGTGTTCGCCAACGTCAAGCCTGGGTCGACCTTGGAGCAGGAGGAGGTCTTCGGACCGGTCCTGGCGGTCGTCCCGTACGCCGATGAGGACGAGGCGGTCAAGATCGCCAACGACACGCCATACGGGCTGGCGGGCGGGGTGTTCTCCGCAGACCAGGAGCGGGCCCTGCGGGTGGCCCGGCGGATGCGCACCGGCATGGTCGACGTCAACGGCGGCCGGTTCAACCCGCTGGCGCCCTTCGGCGGCTACAAGCAGAGCGGCAACGGCCGCGAGCTCGGCGAGTTCGGCCTCGAGGAGTTCCTCGAGGTCAAGTCCCTGCAGCTGTAGCCGGCCCGCCGGCTTGACCCCGGCCCCCGGCCGATCTTGACGAACTGGTCGGCGACACGCCGGTGGAGGCGACCACATCGTCAAGATCGCCACGCAAGCCACGCAAGCCACGCAAGCCACGCAAGCCACGCAGCCCACGCAGCCCACGCACGCCACGCAGCCCACGCAAGCCACCCAAGCCGGTACGCCGGGCAAGCGGCGGGCGGCGCGGCGGGGCGGCGCTCAGGTCACGATGCGCATGACCTGACCGGTCGCGTCGAACTCCCCACCGAGGACCTCGGCCTGGCCCCGCAGCCAGCGGCCCGCCGTCCAGGCGCAGACGAGCGCGTCAAGGCAGTCGTCCGGCGCGGCCCGGCCAGGTCGTGGGGAGGGCAGGTCGACGGGCAGCCAATTGCGCAGGGCCGCCAGCCGCTCGGCCCGGCCGGCCGCCACTTTCTTACGCGACAGCAGGCGGCCGGTCAGCGCGCGAAAGGACAGCTCCGGGTGCACCTCGAGCAGCCGCGGGTCGCGCAACCGGTCGGCCTCGCGGATCTTGGGCACGATGTTCCACGTCTGCAGCGACACCCCGACCGAGCCGGCGGCCCGGGACAGCACCGACGCCTCGGCGTGGTCATGGGCGTCCAGCACCACCCGCGGCGGGGCCGGGAAGACGGATGATCTTTGCGCGCCGAGCCGTTCCGCGGCAGCCAGGTCGCACGGCCGGCGGGCCGCCCCCGACGGCAAGCCGAGCGGGATGTCGATCGCCACCACTTCGGCCGGCAGGTCGAGCAGCTCAGCCAGTGTCCCGGCGTACCAGGTGATCGTGCGGCCGGCCACCAGGGCGCCGACCCAGCCGCCGGGGCACCCGTCGATCCCGAGCACGGCCACTACGCGATGATGCCCCCATGCGCGTCCACCTCGGTTCCGACCACGCCGGGTACGACCTCAAACAGGCCCTCAAGGTGCGCCTGACCGAGCTCGGCCACGAGGCGGTCGACCACGGGCCGGAGCGGGTCGTGCCCACCGACGACTACCCGCCGTACGTGCTGCGGGCCGCGCAGGCGGTCGCGGTCGAAGCCGGAACCCTCGGTGTCGTCATCGGCGGATCGGGCAACGGTGAGGCGATCGCGGCGAACAAGGTCGCCGGCGTGCGCTGTGCGCTCGCCTGGAGCACCGAGACCGCGACGCTCGGGCGGCAGCACAACGACGCCAACGTCGTGAGCATCGGCGCCCGGATGCATGCCCTGGACGTTGCGGTCGGGTTCGTCGAGACGTTCCTGGCGACCGACTACTCCGGCGACGCGCGGCACAGCCGCCGCATCGACATGATCACTGCCTACGAGGGCACCGGCGAGTTGCCCGAGCGGTGAGCCCGCTGCAGCACGACGGTGCGCTCGGCTGCAGCCAGCTGCGCCGCCGTGGGCCGGGACACCTCGCGGGCCCGCAGCGCGCGCGACGCATCGAGCTTCGAGCCGCCGGCCGCAACGAGGACGTGCAGGCCGACCTCCTCGACCTGCGGGTCACGTCGAGGCCCAGCAGACTTCGCCACCCGATCCCCTGTCCCAAGGAGGCACCCTTTGCCCGAGGGGCACACGATCCACCGGCTGGCCCGCGACCACAAGGCGCTGCTCGTCGGTCACGAGATCGGCGTGGCCAGCCCGCAGGGACGGTTCGCGACGGGCGCGGAGCTGCTGACCGGCCGCGTGCTGGAGCGGATCGAGGCCTACGGCAAGCATCTGTTCTACGTGTTCGAGGGCGAGCAGCTGCTGCACATCCACCTCGGGCTGTACGGGAAGTTCACGACCGGCTTCGGCGATCCGCCTGAGCCGAGAGGCGCACTGCGGCTGCGGATGACCACCGGCAACACCTGGATCGACTTGCGCGGCCCGACCGCGTGCGAGGTCTACGCGCCGCACGACCGCGACGCCGTGGTCGCCCGGCTCGGTCCGGACCCGCTGCGCAGCGACGCCGAGCCCGAGCTGGCCTGGCGGCGCGTCAACCGCAGCCGCACGCCGGTCGGCGCCATGCTGATGGACCAGTCGGTGCTCGCAGGCGTCGGCAACGTCTACCGCGCCGAGGTGCTCTACCGCGCCGGGCTGTCACCGTTCACCCCCGGTCACGACGTACGACGTCCCGGGTGGGACGGCCTCTGGGAGGACCTGCGGGTGCTGATGCGGGCCGGCGTGAAGACCGGCCGGATCGTGACGACCGACCGCGACGACCGGGCGCGTCGGTCCGGGCGGGTGACCCGCGAGGACGCCCACTACGTCTACCGGCGGACCCGACTGCCGTGCCGCCGGTGCGGCGCCGAGGTCCGCACGCAGACCATGGCAGCCCGCAATCTGTTCTGGTGCCCGCACTGCCAGCCTGCCTGACCTGACCTGACCCGGGGCTGGCGGGCCGCCGCTAGTCTGCCGATCATCATGAGCAGGCGCC
>JBKJOO010000010.1:0-7653 GCA_046595615.1 Mycobacteriales bacterium
GCCCAGGTGGATCAGGGTGTTGCCCAGCATGCCGATGCCGAACGTGTCGTTCTCGCTGCCCTGCGGCGCACCCGCTTTGGCGAACTCCTCGGCGAGCACCACCTGCTCGACGTGGGAGAGCCCTGCCCCGCCGTACTCGGTGGGCCAGGACACCGCCAGCATCTGATGCTCGGCCAAGGTCGTCCGCCAGGACTCGCGGAAGGCCTCGCGCTCGGCGTCGGGCAAGGCGCCGATGCCGGCCCAGCCCACCGGCAACTGCTCGCCGAGAAAGGCCTGCACGCGGGTCCGGAACGCCTCCGCCTCGGGCGGGTAGGTGATGTCCATGCCGGGACGCTAGCGCGATGCCGCAGCATTCGTGCGCCCGGCGGCAAGGTCGTCAGCTCTGCGGGAAGCCCAGGTCCAGCCCACCGTGGCTGGGGTCGGGCCAGCGCTGGGTGACGACCTTGCCGCGGGTGAAGAAGTGCACGCCCTCGGTCCCGTGCGCGTGGCTGTCGCCGAACAGCGAGCTCTTCCAGCCACCGAAGGAGTAGTAGGCCATCGGGACCGGGATCGGGACGTTGATGCCGACCATCCCGACCTGCACCTCGAACTGGAAGCGGCGGGCCGCGCCGCCGTCGTGGGTGAACAGCGCCGTCCCGTTGCCGTACGGATGCTCGTTGACCATGGCCAGTGCCTCGTCGTACGACGTGACGCGGAGCACCGACAGGACCGGGCCGAAGATTTCCTCGGCGTAGATGCTCATGCTCGTGTCGACCTTGTCGAACAGGGTCGGGCCGAGCCAGAAACCCTCGCCAGCAGGCACGGTGGCCCGGCCGTCGACCACCAGCTCGGCGCCGGCGGCGACCCCCGCCTCGACGTAGGACACGACCTTGTCGCGGTGCGGGCCGCTGACGAGCGGACCCATGTCGGCGCCCGTTCGGCCGTCGCCGGTGGTGAGCCGGGCCATCCGCTCGACGATCTTTGCGATGAGCGCGTCGGCGACCGGCTCGACGACGACCAGGGCCGAGATCGCCATACAGCGCTCGCCGGCCGAGCCGAAGCCGGCGTTGACGGCGGCGTCCGCGGCCAGATCGAGGTCTGCGTCGGGCAGCACGACCATATGATTCTTCGCGCCGCCGAGGGCCTGGACCCGCTTGCCGTGCGCCGTGCCGGTCTCATAGACGTAGCGCGCAATCGGGGTGGAGCCGACGAACGAGATCGCCTTGACATCGCGGTGGGTGAGCAAGCCGTCGACAGCGACCTTGTCGCCGTGCAGCACCGTGAACACACCTGGCGGCAGGCCGGCCTCGGCCCAGAGCTCGGCGAGCAGCATCGCCGCAGAGGGGTCTTTCTCGCTGGGCTTGAGCACGACGCAGTTGCCGGCAGCGATCGCGACCGGGAAGAACCACATGGGCACCATGGCCGGGAAGTTGAACGGCGAGATGACCCCGACCACCCCGAGCGGCTGCCGGATCGAAAACACGTCGACGCCGCCGGACACCCCCTCGGAGAAGCCTCCCTTCAGCAGATGGGCGATCCCGCAGGCGAACTCGACGACTTCGAGGCCGCGGGTGACCTCGCCGAGCGCGTCGGACAGCACCTTGCCGTGCTCGTCGGTGATGAGGGCCGCGACCTCGCCCTTGCGCGCGTTGAGCAGCTCGCGGAAGGCGAAGAGCACCGAGGTGCGCTTGGCCAGCGAGGTGGCACGCCAGCCGTCGAAGGCCGCCTGCGCGGAGGCAACCGCGGCTTCGACGTCGGCCGGGGACGCAAGGGCCACCGTCCCGGACACCCGGCCGGTCGCCGGGTCGTAGACGTCGCCGAGCCGCTCCCCGGTGCCGTCATCAGGCTTGCCGTCGATCCAGTGCGCGATCTGCTTCATCGGCGCAGCGTCCCATGACCGGTCCCGCCTGGTCCGGCAGCGGGCCTCCAGGGCGTTCACAGGCTGCTGCCAGGTGCTCCGGCGACGCTGAACTGGCAGCACCCCACCCCACACCCCGAGGAGCACGATGACCAGCCCGACCGACCTGATCTCCAACCCGGCCCGCCCGCACCGGCGGATCGCCATCGCCACCGGCGCCGCCGGCGTCGTCGCCGGTCTGGCCCTCGGCGTCACCGGCCTCGCGTCGGCCGCCGGCAGCAGCCCGACCCCGACACCGTCGAAGCCAGGCGCAGTCGCGCCGAGGACCCACCCGGACGGCGACGGCCGGCACGGTCCGCGGCGCATGCACGGGCACGGGCCCGGTGGTCGCGGCGGCCTCGTCACGTCCGTCACCGGCAACACCGTCACGGTGGACACGCCGCGCGGCAGCCAGACGATCACCCTCAACGCCTCGACCACCTACTACGACGGCCGGACCAAGGCGACCACGTCGGTGCTCGCCGCCGGCGAGATCATCGGCGTTCGGCTCGTCGACCCGGCTGCCGCCAAGCCGGTCGCCAAGCAGATCGTCGTGCTGCCGGCCCACGTCGCGGGCTGGGTCGCCAAGGTCGACGGCGCCACCATCACGCTGACCGACCCCGCCGGCTTCACCCGTACCGTGACGACCAGCAGCGCCACGACGTACCAGAAGGACGGTGCTGCCGGCACCGCAGCCGAGGTCAAGGCCGGGGTCTTCATCCGGGCTGCCGGCAAGGTGGCCGGTGACGGCACGACGCTGACCGCGAGCAGGATCGGGACCGGGAGCCCCGGTCGGCCCGGGATGATGCCGGGCGGCGGCTTCGACGGTGCTCCCGGTGCCGGTGGCCCCGGTGCCGGTGGCCCCGGTGCCGGTGGTCCTGGTGCAAGTGGTCCTGATGCCGGTGGCCCCGGCGGGGACGCGTAGCCGATCGGCACCGGCCTTCACGTGGACCGCCTGCCCCCCTTCGTCGGGTAACGTCGTTTCGTGACGAGGGCAGGCGGCCACGTGCTGGCCCCCCCTGTCGCGAACTCCAGCGGCACGACGCGCGTTCGCGACAAGCCACCCGTCGCCCTCGCCCTGCTGGCCCTGATCGCCATCGCGGTGCGGGCGTATCCCTGGATCCGGGCGCACACGTTGCTCGGGGTCATGGAGTACGACGACGGCGTCTACTACGGCGCTTCGAGGTTGCTCCTGCACGGGATGTTGCCCTATCGCGACTTCACCATCGTCCATCCGCCGGTGACCGCGGTACTCCTGCTGCCATTTGCCTCGGTCGGCGCGGTTTTCGGGGACAGCGTCGGCATGGCCTCGGCCCGGGCCGGCCTCGTGGCCGTCGCCGTGACAAACCTCTTCCTGGTCTACCGCCTGGCGCTCCGCCTGCCGGCCCGCGAGGACCGACGTCGCCTTGCTGCCGTCGCTGCGGCTGCGCTGTATGCCGTGATGCCTGACGCGGTCATTGCCGAGCAGACGGTGCTGCTCGAGCCGCTGGTCAATCTTGGCTGTCTGCTGGCCATCTCGGTGCTGATCAAGACGGTGCCGGTGACCCGCAACCGGGCGTTCGTGGCGGGGGTCCTCATCGCGGCCGCGATCGGCATCAAGCTCTTTGCCGGCGTCTACGTCATTGCCGTCTGCCTGTGGCTGGTCCTGCGCAGGCAGCCGCGCCTCGTGCCGCCGTTCGCCGTGGGGCTCGCCGGCGGCGGCGTCTCGTTTGTCCTGCCGTTCGGCCTGGTTGCCCCGAAAGCCTTCTGGCACGACGTCGTCGTCACCCAGCTGTCGCGACCGCTCGATGCGACCGCCAACGGTGCCTCGCGCGTCGTAGGCATGACCGGCCTGCGGCTGGTGCCGCTCGCTGTCGGCCTGCTGCTGCTGACGCTCCTGGCCGGCTCGGCCTTCGTCTGGACCCGGCGGCAACCGGCCTCGCCACTCACCTTGTGGCTGCTCGTGGGGGTGCTCGGCGGGCTCGCATTTGCCCAGTCCCCTTCCTACTTCCCGCACTACGGTGCTTTTCTCGCGCCGTCGATGGCGATGATCGGCAGCCGCTTCGCGGCCGGGTCAAGTACTCGTCGCTGGGTCGCCCGGGCCAACGGCGCGGCCCTCATGGGTGTCCTGGCCGCGTTCGGGATCGGCGCCGTCGCAGCCGACCTGCGATGGCACGGCCAGCCAGATCTGCTCCGGGCAGGTGGCTTGGTGCCCGCCGGGAGTTGCGTGTACTACGACACGGTCAGCCGGGCCATCGCCGCCGACGTGTTCAAGGCTCCGAGCCGGCGCTGCCCAGCTTGGATCGACGGCCGGGGTGTGGCGCTCACCTGGAACACCAATTGGCCGGCGGATCGCAATTTCTATCCAGCCGGGTTCGTGGCCGACGACCGATGGCAACGCGAGACGGTCGGCCAGTTGAAGCAGGCGGACTGGTTGCTGGTACGCCGGACGCCGGCCGAGCTGCCCGAGTGGACCTCGACGACCCGGGGCTACGCCGTGCAGCACTTCACACCCGTCTGGGTCGGCGGGAGGGGGAACACCCGGACCGAGCTCTGGCGGCGCGTCTCCTAGTTCAGGAAGTCGAGCAGGGTCGCGGTGACGACGTCGGGCGCCTCCTCGATGACAAAGTGGCCGGCGCCGGGCACGGTGACCATCGTGCACGCCGGCCCGAGGTCACGGACGACGGACTCGCCGACCGAGACCGGGAGCACCGGATCGGCGGCCCCCCAAAGGACCAGCATCCGCTCGGCCGCAACCCGGGGGCTGCCGGGGGTCCGGGACCGGGTCACGGCCTGCCGCAGCCTCGGCCGGGCCGTGGCCCGGTAGTACCCGAGCATGGCCTTCACCCGCGCCGGGTCGGTGTACGCCGCTTCGTACTCCGCCCGGACCTCGGGCTCGAGCCGGGTGGGGGCCTTCCAGGCCACCTCGAGCATGGCGTCGACGACCCGGTGGCCGCCCAGTCGGAACAGCAGCTCGGGTGCGAGCGGCAGGGCGAAGAAGGGGATGTGGGCAGCCCGCAGCAGCGGCAGCTCGCGAAACGGCGCGTTCGCGACGCAGAGCCGGCGCACCAGGTCCGGCCGGCTGCCGGTCAGGCCGAGCGCCAGTGAGCCACCCCAGTCGTGTCCCACGACGTCGACCCGGCCACCCGGGACCTCGGCCTCGACGAGGGCCGCGAGTTGGCTGACGAGCGCCGGTACGTCGTACGGGCCGGTGTAGGTCGAACCGCCCAGCCCTGGCAGGTCGGGGCACAGGACCCGACGGTCCACAGCCAGTCGTGGTGCGACATCGCGCCAACAGGTGGAGGTCTCAGGCACACCGTGCAGCAGCAGGACAGGGACGCCGGGACCGTCGCCGTAGGAACGCAGCAGGAAGTTGGTCTCGGCGACCGGCACGTTGCGGACCTGGCTCATGCGTAGAACACCCTCTCGACGACGAGCCGCGCCCGCCGGGTTGCCCGGCGGTAGTCGTCCAGGAAGTCGCCCTGGGCACCGGCAGGGTAGCCGAGGGCGCGGGCCACGCCGGCCAGCTCAGGGCCGCTCGACGGCAGCGCGGTCGCCGCCCGGCCGCGCGCCAGCAGCAGGGCGTTGCGGACCGCCGCCGTGAGCGTCCAGGTGTCGGCAAGGACGGTGGCATCGGTGGCGTCGAGCAGCCCGGCAGCGACCGCCGCGTGCAGCGCGGGCAACGTCGACGGAGTCCGCAGTCCCGGGACGGCGTGACCGTGCCGCAGCTGCAGCAGCTGGGCGGTCCACTCGACGTCGGCGAGCCCACCCTTGCCGAGCTTGAGCGCGAGCGTCGGATCGGCTCCGCGCGGCAGTCGCTCGAGCTCGACCCGGGCCTTGATCCGACGGATCTCGGTGACCTGCTCGCCGGTCAGGCCACCACGCGGATAGCGAACCGGGTCGATGGCTGCCAGGAACTGTCCGGTGACATCAGCGTCCCCGGCCAGCGGCGCCGCCCGCAGCAGCGCCTGCGCCTCCCAGATGTGCGACCAACGGGCGTAATAGGCGGCGTACGACGTCAGGCTCCTGGTGAGCGGCCCCTGCCGTCCCTCGGGCCGCAGATCGGCATCGACCAGCAGCGGCGGGTCCGGCGCGGGCAGCGCCAACAGCCGCCGCAACTCGTTGGCGACGTCGTGGGCGACCGAGGCGGCCTCGGACTCGGCCACACCGGGACCGGCCTGATGGACGAACAAGACGTCTGCGTCGGAGCCGTAGCCCTGCTCACCGCCGCCGAGCCGGCCCATCGCAATCACCGCCAGCCGCACCGGCATCGGCGCCCGGCGTTCAGCCTCGATCTTGCGGGTGGCGACTTCGAGGGCCGCCGCAACCGTCGCCGCCGCGACCTCGCTGAGCGCCCGGCCGACCGCAGGCCCGTCGAGCCGGTCGAGCACGTCGGCGCAAGCGATCCGAAGCAGCTCCTGACGCCGCAACCCACGGACGGCGGCGACCGACGCCTCCCAGTCGTCGCGCCGTCTGGCGACAGCGAGGAACGCCGGCGTGAGGGACTCGCGCGGCGCGAGCTCGTCGTCGGACGCCAGCATCCGGACCGCTTCGGGCGCGCGGGCCAACAGATCAGCGACGTAGCGGGAGGAGGCCAGCAGCCGGGCCAGCCGTTGCGCAGCGCTGCCCTCGTCACGCAGCAGCCGCAGATACCAGGGGGTCGCGCCGAGTGCGTCCGACACCTGCCGGAACGACAGCAGGCCGGCGTCGGGGTCGGCCGCGTCGGCGAACCAGCCGAGCATCGCGGGCAGCAGGGTTTGCTGGATGGCGGCCCGCCGCGACACCCCTTCGGTCAGCGCCTCGAGGTGTCGTAGGGCGGTCGCTGGTTCGGTGAAGCCGAGCGCTTCGAGTCGGGCCTTCGCCGCCTCCGGAGTGAGCCGCGCCTCCGCCGCGGGCAGCCGCGCCACCGCGGCCAGAAGTGGCCGGTAGAAGAGCTTCTCGTGCAGCCGCCGCACCTCCCGGACGTAGCCGGCCCGCTCCCGGCGGAACGTCGTTACGGCCGGCTCAGACCCCGACGACCGGTAGCCGCAGGCCCTGGCGACCCGCAGGACACCCACCTCATCGGCGTCCGCCGGGAGCAGGTGGGTACGCCGGAGCCGGTGCAGTTGCAGCCGGTGCTCGACCGTCCGCAGCCACCGGTAGGCCTCGGCCAGGTGCCGGGCATCCTCCCGGCCGACGTAGCCGCCCGCCGCGAGCTGCTCCAGCGCCACCAAGGTCGTCCCGCTGCGCAGCGTCGCATCGGCACGGCCGTGGACGAGTTGCAGCAGCTGTACCGCGAACTCGACGTCCCGCAGGCCCCCGGGGCCGAGCTTGACCTCGCGCCCCGCAGTGTCGCCGCGAAGGGTGGCCTCCACCCGCCGCCGCATCGCCTGCACGTCCTCGACGAAGCCGGGCCGGTGGCCCGCCTGCCAGACCAGTGGCGCCACTGTCTCGACGTACTGCTTGCCGAGGCCGAGGTCGCCGGCCACAGGTCGTGCCTTGAGCAGTGCCTGGAACTCCCAGGTCTTGGCCCACCGGCCGTAGTAGGCCTCATGGCTGGCGAGGGTGCGGACCAGTGGACCGCTCCTGCCCTCGGGTCGCAGCGCCGCGTCGACGGGCCAGGCGACCTCGCCGCACACGCGCATCATCGCGCTCGCCAAGGTGGTCGCGGTCTGCAGCGCCCGCGCCTCGTCACCGCCGTCGACGGCTTCGGCGACGAACACGACATCGACGTCGCTGACGTAGTTGAGCTCCCGGCCACCGCATTTGCCCATGCCGATGACGGCGAGCCGGCACGGCTCGGCGCCAGCCGACAGGCC
>JBKJOO010000118.1:0-3275 GCA_046595615.1 Mycobacteriales bacterium
GTGGAACGACAGTTGGAGAACTGTGGCACCACCTACGGCTGAGTCCCTGGCCGCAGTAGTCGATCGCTGCGCAGCAAGAGACCTTCCCGGTCCCAGTGGGGTGCCCGGTGACGTCGGTGGCCCAGAGCCTGTCCGGGGTGTCGGCGACGAACCGCCGCCAGGCCAGCGACGCTGCGCTGACCGTTGCGATCAGCAGGTCCACGTGCTGTCGCGAGGCTCCTACGGGGCGCCGCGGGTCCATCCTGGGCTCCACCTCGGTCAGGGCTGCGCATCGGCTGTAAGCGCGTTGCACGCCTGATGCGAACCGCCGGGCTTCTTGGGATGAGCCATCGCCGATCATCGCCTCAGAACAGGTGTCCGGGAAAGCCGCCCTCGGGTCTCCCAGATCGACAAGAGCCTGTCCGGCAGCTGCACGAACCTTCGCGTCGTCGTCGCCCATGCGAGCAGTGATGACATCGGCGGCAGACTTGCCCCCAATGTCCACCAGGGCATCTACTGCGGTTTCCCGAACCTCTGGGTGATCCGACTCCGCCGCCTGCGTCAGCGCTACCAAGGTCCGCTGGTCGGCCGGGAACCTAGCTCGCAGCCGCGGAATCGCTTCGCACCGGACTCGGAAGTCAGGGGCTCCGGTCACGAGATCGGCAAGGTCGTCCAACGAGTGAGGGCCTGCGCCCCGCGATCTGCAGCAAGCCATGCCTCGCGCTCCGCCTGCAGGTCCTGTCCTGCAGGTTGACGATGTGAGCTCACGCCATGAGCATGCCAAGCTGATGTCGTGCAGCTGATAGCGCCGCATCATCGTGGTTATCACCGCAGAGCTCAGGAACGATTCTTATGCCGGTGATCCTGAGATGCCCCGCGGGACCCTGGCAGGCTGTGGGCCATGATCAGTAGGCGCGCGTTTCTGGCTGGTGGTGGAGCAGTTGGGGTGGCGGCCGCGGCTGGTGTGGTCCTGGGGGAGCCGGCGTGGCGCCACGACGTGCGGCAGTTGATCCACCCTGAGCCCGAACCGCCACATCCGGTGCCGTCGACGCCGCAGGGTCCGGTCGTCGAAGGCGCCTTTCCCTCCGCAGCGATGGGTGCGGTCACCGGCTGGTCTATCGCCTACCCGCACGGAACGGCGGCTGGAAGCGCGCTCCCGATGCTGCTTGTTCTTCACGGCCGAGGCGACGACCACCGCGAAGTGCTTGGCAGTCACCGCCTGGGGGTGTTCCTTTCTGACGCTGTCCGTAAAGGGGTACCGCCGTTCGCGGTCGTCGGTGTGGACGGTGGAGACCACAGCTACTGGCATCGACGAGCTTCCGGTGAAGACCCTCAACGCATGATCATCGACGAGCTGCTGCCAATGCTCGCCCGGCGCAAGTTGCTCACCAGTCGACTTGCACTTGGCGGCTGGTCCATGGGTGGATACGGCGCGCTGCTTCTCGCTGAACGTCTCAGCAGTCCGGTACGCGCCGTGGCTGTGGACAGCCCAGCAATCTGGTCGCACGCCGGGGAATCGGCCTCTGGCGCGTTCGATTCTGCCGCGGACTTCACTACGCACGACGTCCTCGGTGACGCACGCCGCCTGGCGGGGACCCCGCTGCGGGTGTCGTGTGGAACATCCGACGCCTTCATCCCTGGCGTGAAGGCACTACTGCAGGCGCTTCCCGGTGCGCAGGCCGACCTCGGTCCAGGCGGTCACGATCTGGCCTGGTGGCAGCACGCAGCACCACCCCAATTGAACCGGAGTAGTCCTGGTCGGAGGCTCGACAGGGCCTCCCGTACGGTGGCCACGGGCTGCTGGGGGCTTGCGGAGTAGCCGTTCTGGTTCTTGGGTGGACGATCAGGTCCCGCTAGCACACGAGATGTCCCCGTGGACCCCGGGTAGTGCACGCCAGCTCTGGAAACCTCCACCATCCCCGGGCTACTCCGGTTAAATGGATAGGCTAGAGCGGCGTTAACCTTGCTCGGAGTCTTTCGTGGCTGGGGAGCGAGTCATGCTCGAAAGCATGCTCGACGTCCAGCGGTCAGAGGTGGCGCGGCTGCTCTCCGGGGTGGATGACAGTCAAGCCCGTGCGCGGCTTGTCCCGTCGCTCACAACGTTGCTGGGACTGGTCAAGCACGCCACTTTTGTGGAGCAGGTCTGGTTCCACTGTCGCGTAGCGGGCGTGCCGCGTGCGGACCTGGGTCTGCCGGACACGGTGGAGGAGAGCTTCACCCTCGCTCAGGGGGACACCCTGGACACAGTGGGCGGGGCCTTCTCAGTAGTCTGCGAGCGTTCCCGTCAGGTGGCCAGGGAACATGATCTCAACGCAGCGTTCCCCTGGCATGAGGGTGCGGTGAGCCTGCGATTCGTCTACATGCACATGATCGCCGAGCTGGCCCGTCACGCAGGCCACGGCGACGTCCTTGTCGAGCAACTCGACGCTCTCACGGGGGGTGCTGGGTAAGCGGCGGGCGACTGGCGGGTCCGCGTCGCGGGCATCGACGCGTCCAGAGGTAGAGGACCCCAACAACTACGTGGGCAACGAGCTGACAGCGACGGGTTCGCTTCCAAACGACGGGCGGGTGCAGAGAACCGCGGGCAGGCGGCGTCCACTCGGTTAAGGATCCGGCACACCACCCTTCCTCGGGTGACGGTAAGCAAAGAATCGGCACTAGCCTCGGCTGGTGGGCATCACAGTTTCGGCTTACTCCGCCGCCTGGCCGGGCGCGTTCCGGCAGGAAGCCGCACTGCTGGAGGCCCACCTCTCGCGGTGGTTGAGCAACGGCATAGCGCACATCGGCTCAACTGCTATCCCTGGCCTTGCCGCGAAGCCCATACTGGACATGCTCGCCCCTGTCTTAGACCTGCAGGCGGCCCGCGAGGCGATACCAGCCCTTGCGGACCTCGGCTACGTGCACGCGGAGCACCGGCCTGAGGAAGCCCTGTGGTTCTTTAAGCAGCCCGACGAGGACTACGAGCGTCGCACGCACCAACTGCACCTGACGCGTCCCGACAGCCGCCTCTGGCAGGAGCGACTCGGCTTCCGGGACGCCCTGCGGGAGGACGCTAGCCTGCGTGACGACTACGCCGCCGTGAAGCACGCCTTGTCTGACGCTTCCGACCTCTTTGCTTACACGGACGGGAAGCGGACCTTTGTGTCAGAGGTACTTGCGAGAAGCGGTATCGACCTTCGATAGGTGTAGATATGCCGCTCCTCAGGACGCGGCGCGGTCGAGCGGCCAGCTCCGTCCGCGGGCTGTCCCGCGAGACGTTCGGCGGACGGGACGGTTTCACCTTTCGCGGGCGACCT
>JBKJOO010000152.1:0-6265 GCA_046595615.1 Mycobacteriales bacterium
GGAATGCGTCGTCCGCAGCTGCCACCGCCGACCATCGCAGTGCCAAGCCCACCACGTCATCCACTGGGCCGACGGCGGCCCCACCGACCTGGCGAACCTCGTCCTGCTCTGCCACACCCACCACCACCAACTCCACGACCAGCAACGCTGGCTGCACTGCACCCACAACCGGACGATGACCACCGCCGGCTGGCTCGACGCGCTGTCCGACAACCCCCTCACCGAAGCCCGAGCCACCGGGCAGGCCGCCAGACCACCCAGATGACCCCGCCCCACCGGCCCAGCACCCACTGGGCCACATAGCCATGCCCGGAGGCAGATCCCAGGCCGGTTGCTGATGCTGATGTGGGGCAACCGCGAGGTCCCAGGAGTCGAGCAAGGTCGCGTGGAAAGCAGGGGCGGAAACAGTGCCGGACAGCGTCGCGGTCAGGCGGTGCGGGTGTGCGCCGAGCTCCGGCCTACGCGGTCCTGCACACCGGCGGCACGTGGCGCCCGGTCTGGGGCGCCGTCCAACACCCCGCCGGCCGGGTCGTCCGAACCATCAACCCGCACCACGTCCAGGTCGGGGCGCAGGATGTCGCGGACCACCAGCCCGGCGTACAGCAGCAACAGCGCATCGCGCAGCAGCACGGCGGCGAAGAACCAGCTGATACCCAGCCCCTGGCTCGACTTGTCGTTGCCGACGAACAAGGCGAACCGGGTCAGCAGCACGAGGCCCTCGGCGGCCTGCCAGGCCAGGAAGGGCCGCCAGCGGGGGCGCGCGAGAACGGCCAACGGGAGGAGCCACAGGACGTACTGCGGGCTGTCGACCTTGTTGGTCAGCAGGAAGCCGACCATGGTGAGGAAGAGCAGCTGCGGGAGGCGAGGCCGGCGGGAGGCCCGCAGCGTCAGCAGCCCGAGCGCCCCGAGGACCAGCAGGAACGACACCGCGATGGCCGTGTTGAGGTGCGTCGGTGCCTGGCCCGCGGCGAGGCCGTTGTCGGTGAACAGCCCGGCCCAGGCGTTGCCGACGTACTCCCATGCAGGGCCCGGATGATCGGTGTGCAGGTGCGATACCTGCAGAGCCAGCGAGTCCCAGTCCGCGCCGCGGAGCGTGTTCAGTTCGAAGAACCGGTACACGGCGTTGACACCCGTCTGCACCCCAACCGTGCGGTGCGGGGCAAGCGCGCCGAGCCCCTCGGTCGACAGCCGCGACAGCGGGCTCCCGGCGAGTTGCGACTGCGCCCCGGCGCGGTCGAGGAACATCGGGCTGACCAGGTAGACCGGACCGGTCACCGCGACTGCGGTGAGCACGAGCGCGCCGGCGCAGGCACCCCAAGCCCGGACCCGGCCGGCCCGCAGACAGAGCATCAGCAGCGGGACGAGGAACAGCACCGGGTAGAGCTTGGTCGCCGTCGCCAACCCGAGCAGGATGCCGGCCAGCATCGGGCGGGACCGGGACCACAGGAGCAGCCCGACCCCGGCGAGGCCGGCCGCGACGAGGTCCCAGTTGGTCGTCAGGTGCAGGACAAGGGTCGGCGCCAGGGCGAACAACGCCGCATCCCAGACCCGCCGTCCGGCCAGCCGGGCCGTCGTCACCGTCACGACGAGCGCGCATACGGTCAGCAGCAGCCAGGTCACGTCGTAGAAGTGCCGACCACCGGCGTTGGCCTCGGCCGACGAGCGTGCCGTCCGGGCCGCCTGGGCCTCCTGCGGCGTGCGGGCACCCGACAGCTCGTCCGCGGCCCGGTTGGTGGGCCGGTCAGGGAACACGCTGGTGAGCCCGTCCGCGCCGAGGGCGGCGAGTTCCATCACCGCGCCGATCACGACCGGGTATTCGACCGGCTGGTCGAGGTAGGGCCGCTTGCCGTCCGAAAGGCCCTCGGCGGAGTAGAGCGCGACGACATCGCTGTAGCAGGCCCGGGTGTACTGATATTCGTGCACCCAGTTGCTGCCGTCGCGGCACGGGGCCTTCTGCGCCCACCCCAACGCGCAGGTCACGATCGTCATCGCGAGCAGGACCCGGATCGGGGTCCAGAAGCGGGCGGCACCGAGCCGTGCGTGCACCCCCGGAGGTCCGCCGACGGCCTCGACCGCGCCAGCCACCACCGGATCCTCGGACGACGGCAGGACGATCTCGCTCGTCGACGGGCTCACTGGCAGGATGTTGCCAGACCCGGGCTCTATGGCACGGACGTCGGGTTCGGCCTGGCCGCGGCAATGGTCGGCGGCGAAATCGGCGCCTGGGTCGGCACCGACGTGGGCAGCGGGGCCTGGGTCGGCGGCTTCGTCACCGGTGGCGCGACCGGCGGCGCAGTGACAGTCGGCGCCGCGGTGGGCGCTGTCGTGGTCGGAGCGGCCGACGGCGTGGGCGTGACCGTCGGGGGCAGCGAGCTGGAGGGTGTGGCGACGCCGCCGACGCCCGCGCGGGGCGGGAAGTCCATGTTCGGTTGCCCTTGGAGCGCCGCATCCATGAACGCCTTGAACACCTCGGCCGGGACCGTCCCGCCGTAGATCCCGACGTCGCTGCCGAGCACCCCGCGCAACGGTCCGCCCTTCTGCCGGCCGACCCACACGGCGGTCGCGAGCTGCGGGGTGAAGCCGGCGAACCAGGCGTTGGCGTTCTGCCCGGTCGTGCCGGTCTTGCCGGCCGTGGGCCGACCGCCGGCCAGTTGCGCGCGGACGCCGGTGCCACCCTTGACCACCTGTTGCATCGCGTACGTCGCGTCCGCGGCAACCCCCTGGCTGAACGCCGAGCCGGTGTCGGGCTTGGCCCGGTAGACCTCACCGTCGGGGCCGGTCACCGTCGTCACGAAGTACGGCCTGGCCCGCTGGCCCTGCGCCGCGAAGGTCGCGTAGCCGGTGGCCTGGTCGATCACGTGCAGCTCGTAGCCGCCGGAGCCGAGCGCGATCTGCGCCGACGGGCGGCCGTCGCCGTCCAGCTGATCGCGGTCCGGGATCCCGGCTGCGTGGGCGAGGTCGACGACCTGTTTCGGGCCGACGTCGCAGGCGAGCCGGACATAGACGGTGTTCACCGACTTCTGCAGGCCCTCGGACAAGCTGATCCGGCCGAGCGGCCCGTCCCCGGCGTCGTTGTGGATCACCGTGCCGCAGACGTCCTGCGGGCTCGACCCGTCGTACTGCGTGTCGAGGCCGATGCCCTTCTCGAGCGCAGCAGCCAGCACATAGGGCTTCATCGACGAGCCGGGCTGGACCCCTTTGCCGGGCGAGTCGGCGAAGTCGGTGCCCCCCGCGGTGCGGCCGCCGTAGTAGGCGATCACCGCGCCGGTACCCGGCTGGACGGCCACCAGTGCGCCCACCGCCGGGTTGTCCGCCGTCGAGGCGGGGATCTTGTCCTCCACCGCCCGCGCGGCGGCCTGCTCGGCCCCCCGCTGCAAGGTGGTCCGGACCGTCAGACCGCCGGCGGCGAGCCGCGCCTCCGGGAAGCCGTGCCGCTCCAGATCGGCGATGACCTGGGCCTTGAGGTAGGACCGGTAGCCGGGGAAGTCATTGCCGCGTCCGCTGCTCAGTGGCTGCACCCGCGGGTAGGTGGCCGCCGCCCGCTTGGCCGGCGACAGCCAGCCCTGCTTCACCATGCCGTCGAGGACGTAGGCCCAGCGCAGCTTGGCCCGCCCGAGATGGTTGGCCGGGTCGTAGCCGGCCGGGCTGCGGATGCTGGAGGCGAGCACGGCCGCCTCCGAGGCGTCCAAGGCCTTGGCCGGCTTGTGGAAGTAGGTCTCGGAAGCCGCCTCGATGCCGTAGGCCCCCCGGCCGAAATAGATGACGTTGAGGTAGTCCTCGAGGATCGTCGCCTTGCTCTTGGTCTTGGAGAGCTTCAGCGCGATGAAAGCCTCTTTGATCTTGCGGCTAAAGGTGCGCTGCTGGGTCAGGAACGCGTTCTTGGCGTACTGCTGGGTGATCGTCGAGCCACCCTGCGACACGCCGCCGCCGGAGATGTTTTTGTAGATCGCCCGGCCGATGCCCTTGAAGCTGATCCCGGGCTCGGAATAGAACTGCCGGTCCTCGGCCGCCAGGATCGCGTGCTGGGCATCGGTCGAGACCTCCCCCAGCGGCTTGAGGACCCGGTTCTTGCCGATCCGCCCGATCTCCCCACCGCTGCCGGCGTACAGCACGCGGGTCGCCTGGGCCGTCGCCAACTCCGACGGTTTGGGCACCGTGGTGAGCGCGTAGCCGATGCCGACGAACGCGACGAGCAGCAGCGCCAGGGAGCCGACGCCGAGTCCGAGCAACTTCTTCCAACCGAGGTCTTTCAGGCGCCGCATGCGTCCAGTCTCACCCAGCGCCAGGGCGACCACACCATGATCGACGTCACGGGTCGGCCACGGAGCGCCGGCTGCGCCGCGCCGGTGTGGTCCCCGGCGTTCCGGCTCGCCAGGTCCGCACGAGGTGGTTCCACGCGCAGGCCAGACACACCTCGATCTGGTACACCGAGAAGTCTGGCCGCTCCCCGGCCAGCGCCGCGACCTGCCCGGCGGTGCGCGCCGAACCGTCTGCGTCGCCGAGCGCGGCGCCGTAGACCCACAGCACCTCCAACAGCGGCTCGCGCCGGCACACCGGGCAGGGTCGGTCGGTGCGCGCGCCGAGCGTCTGCGCCGCCCGCTGGAGATAGGGGGAGGCGTCACAGGCATCGAGCCGGCTGACCCGCCCGGCGGCGAGGTCGGCGAGGGCGGCCCGGCGGGTGAGCGCGTGGTCCACCACATCACGCCGGATGCCGCGAGGTGCCGCCATCCCGGCAACGCTACGACAGCGGCTGGGGGAGCTCGTCGACCCCAGCCGTTCACCTTCCGGACCACCCGTGTTGCATCGGCCGCTGCCCCGACGTACTGTCACAGCTGCCAGTGCGATGTATCGCCCCGATACATCGCCCCGTCACCGATCCGACCGCAGCGAAGGGACGTCAGGTGCTCGAGCTCGCCGTCCTAGGTCTGCTGCACGAGGCGCCGCTGCACGGTTACGAGCTGCGCCAACGACTCAAGGCCACGCTCGGCACGTTCCGCGCCTTTTCGTACGGCTCGCTCTACCCGACCTTGCGCCGGATGAGGGACGCCGGGTGGATCGCCGAGGACGAGGGCGACGCGGAGGTGGTGGCCGGCGCGCCGCCACTCACCGGCCGGCGGGGCAAGGTCGTCTACAAGCTCACCGCCGACGGCAAGGAGCGCTTCACCGAGTTGCTGGCCGAAGCAGGTCCCTCAGCGTGGGAGGACGAGACCTTCGGCGTCCACTTCGCCTTCTTCTCCCAGACCGACCCCGAGGTGCGCGTGCGCATCCTGGAGGGGCGGCGCTCACGGCTCGAGGAGCGCCGCGAAGGCGTCCGCTCCGGGCTCGCCCGCACCCGCGGGCGGCTCGACACCTACACCCGCCAGCTGCAGGAACACGGGCTGGAGTCGGTCGACCGCGAGGTCCGTTGGCTCACCGAGCTGATCGAGACCGAGCGGCGGCAGCACGAAGAGCCCTCCCAGCACCACCCGAACGGCACATGATGTCCCCCACCCCTGACAGAAGGAGCGCCCGAATGGGTTCCGTCCGCAAGCCCATCCGCGTGGCCATCGTCGGCGTCGGCAACTGCTCGGCGTCGCTGGTCCAAGGCGTCGAGTACTACCGCGACGCCGACCCCGCGGTCCGCGTCCCCGGTCTCATGCACGTCGAGCTCGGCGGTTACCACGTCCGCGACGTCGAGTTCGTCGCCGCGTTCGACGTCGACGCCAAGAAGGTCGGCCGCGACCTGTCCGAGGCGATCTTCGCCAGCGAGAACAACACCATCAAGATCGCCGACGTCCCGCCGATGGATGTCGTCGTCCAGCGCGGCACCACCCTCGACGGGCTCGGCAAGTACTACCGCGAGACGATCGAGGAGAGCGACGAGGCCCCGGTCGACGTCACGCAGGCGCTGCGGGACGCCAAGGTCGACGTCCTGGTCTGCTACCTGCCGGTCGGTTCGGACCAGGCGGCCAAGTTCTACGCCCAGTGCGCCATCGACGCCAAGGTCGCCTTCGTCAACGCCCTCCCGGTCTTCATCGCCGGCACCCCCGAGTGGGCCGAGAAGTTCCGCGCGGCGGGCGTCCCGATCGTCGGTGACGACATCAAGAGCCAGGTCGGGGCGACCATCACGCACCGCGTCATGGCCAAGCTGTTCGAGGACCGCGGCGTGATCCTGGACCGCACCTACCAGCTCAACGTCGGCGGCAACATGGACTTCAAGAACATGCTGGAGCGCGACCGCCTGGAGTCCAAGAAGATCAGCAAGACCCAGGCCGTGACCTCCAAC